>NZ_JADNOH010000054.1 GCF_015557435.1 Collinsella aerofaciens | reverse complement strand
CGAACACGGGCGGCGGCAAGCAAGCAACTACGACCGCCGACAAGCTCGCAAACACCGGCGACACAACGCCGAGCGCAATCGCACTCGCAGGAATCGCCGCCATGGGACTCGGAATAACCGCCGCAGCCACCCGCCGCCTCAAGAACTCAAAATAGCTGCCGACGAACGTCACCTTCGTCAATCCACAAACCCAAAAGAGGCCCGTTTCCCCAACCAAAACCAGGGAAACGGGCCTCTTTAACTGCAAAATCCAAGCAGCAGCAACGTCTCTTGAACTACGTAGCCATCAATGCCCAGGCAACGCCAGCAAGCAGCACAAAACACGGGATTCAATTCTGCAGCTTGCGCCGTTGAACTCCACGAGCCTGCCCGTGTAGACGAGCCTGTCCACGACAGCCGCCGCCATCTTGTCGTCGCCGAACACGGTCACCCACTTGCTGAACTCTATGTTGGCCGTGACGATCATGCTCTGTCTGCCCTCCGGCACCGACATCACCTGGAACAGCAGCCTCGCGCCCTCGATGTCCAGCGGCACGTAGCCCAGCTCGTCCAGGATGGGGAGTTCGCGGCGGGGGCGACGCTCTCCGGGCTGCTGCCGCGTATCTCGCGGCGTAGAAAGGAGTGAGTACCATGACCAGCGGAGAAGAAGATTTACCTCGCCGTGGCGGGCGGGCTTATTGCCGCGGGCATCGTACTCGCGGGCATCGGCTTTATCGCCTCGGGCCGCGATCAGGCCGTGTTCACGACCCAAATCGACATGCGTGACAACACCATCGTGCTCGGCGGCGTCGAGGTGGACGAACCCGAGGGCATCCCGTTCATCAGCCGGCTCGCCATTCTTGGCGAGATCGACACCTCCGACGTCGCCGACCCCGCCGCGCCCTAGGCGCAACGAGCCCGGGCACTCCGTCCGCTAATTTGATTGAGATGGATCGCTCCTACTACGCGAGCATTGAGGTCGGGCAGCGCAATGTCAGCCTTTCAAATCTCAACAAGATTGCCGACGGCTTTCACATCACCATTTCGGAGCTCATGCGCGGTGTCGAGTAGATGATTCTCATCTGACTTGGCTCGTTCATGTTTAATCTGTCTCGTTAACCGAAATATGCAAATCTGGTTAATCAAAAAATTGAAATCTGGTTAAATGAAAACTGTAAATTTGGTTAAACGCGCTGGTAAGCAATGGTGAAAACTATGCCAAAAAAGTACTACACTAGAATTATCGAAAATGAGCTTGACCAGATGCTTGGGATATTCGGTGCCGTTCTCATCGAAGGACCTAAATGGTGCGGGAAGACAACCACGGCCGGGACCCGTGCGGCGTCCAGGCTCCTCCTCATGGACCCGTCGCGCAACTTCGAGAATCGCTTCCGTGCCGAGACGGACCCGGCGCTTGCCGTTTCCGGCGAGGTGCCGCGGCTGATCGACGAATGGCAGGAGGTTCCGAAACTTTGGGACGCGGCGCGGTTTGAGTGCGACAACCGCGGCGGCGAGCCTGGCCAGTTCATATTTACGGGGTCGGCGACGCCGCGAGACAATGAGCGGCCGATGCACAGTGGCGCTGGAAGGTTCGCTAAATTGCGCATGGACACCATGACGCTTTTCGAACTTGGGAAATCTAGCGGTGCGGTTAAGCTGTCGGGCATTATTTCTGGCGAAAAGTTCAATGGCGCCTTCGGATCGATGGGTTCTGCCGAGATCGCCGAGCGCATCGTTTGCGGTGGATGGCCGGCGTCGATTGGGCGTGACGCGCGAATTGCGTCCGCGACGGCAAAACGATATATCGAGATAGTCGCTGAGGAAGACATCCCCCGCGTCGATGGCTCTCGACGAGATCCTGAGAAAGTGAAAGCCGTCATCGCGTCGTTGGCGCGCAACGAATCCACTCTTGCGACGCTCAAGACGCTTGTGGCCGATTTGGGTGGCGACGTATCGAGACAAACAGCGGCATCATACATATCCCTTCTTAGCAGATTGAGTTTCGTCTGCGATATCCCCGCATGGAATCCCGCGATGAGATCTCCGGTACATCTGAGGGAGGCGCGTAAGCATCATCTTGCCGACCCGTCGCTTGCAGCGGCTGCGCTCGGGGCGACTGTGGAGACGTTGTTGTCAGACTTCAAGACACTTGGGCTGCTTTTCGAATCGTTGGCGCTCCATGATCTATGGGTCTATGCGAGGGCAAACGGAATGGGCCTTTATCACTATCACGATTCCCGCGATCTTGAGGTCGACGCTGTCATAGCGGCTCCAGGTGGGATGTGGATTCCCGTTGAGGTCAAGCTCAGTTCCGCTCAAATCGAAGAGGCATCTGACAATCTTGTTGCCGTCGAAGAGCGGATGGTTGCTGCCGGAAACACCCCGCCGGTTTCTAAAGTAGCGATTATTGGATTTGGTTCACAAGCCTATGTTACCGACCGCGGCGTCCAAGTTGTTCCATTGGACGTTCTCGCGCCGTAACGCTGCGGGCGAAGTGAAATCGACGCATCTTTTAGATTTCTTCAATTTGTGCGTAAACCAACAATGCCGTAATTACGCTATGTCGTTAGTGCGAACATCGCATCTTCAGTAGTCGAAGCTCGTTCGCAAACGGACCTCTTTACTTGCAAAATAGGAGACAGCACCGCCGTCTCATGAACCACGTGGCCACCGCGCTCCCGGCAACGCCAGCAAGCAGCACAAAGCACGGGATTAAATTATTCAGATAAATGCGCCTCTACGGGTGATTTTTGGACGACGGGGTCCGGGAGGCGGCGAGGTATTTGGTAGTCGAGCGATCCCGCAGGCAAAGCCGAGGACCAGCGAGACACCAAATACCTCGCCGCCTCCCGGACCATGTCGCGGCACCAAAAAGCGCCCGTGCGCTCGATGGATTCGGATGCCCGACAGAGGCTCCTTATGGCTGCTTCCTTCCGGACCTGACCAGATTCGGAACATGTCGTCATCCGAACCCATCGAACGCGCTAGGCGCTCGGTATATCATACCCGCTCCCGCCCAGCAGGGCAAGTGGGGCGAACTCATCGGATGGATTCGCCCCACTCGTGCATACCGCTAGCGGCGCCTGCGGTACAGGGCCGCGCCGCCCGCGACGGCCAGCGCGCCGATGCCGGCCATGGCCGCGAGCGCCTCGACCGGCAGGCTGCGGTCGCCGGTGTCGGGCATGCCGCCCTTGGAGCCGTCGCCGGAGCCGCCGCTGCCGGAGCCGCTATCGGAACCGCCGCCCGAGCCGCCGCCCGGCGTGCCGGGGTTCTCGGGGGTGCCGGGGGTCTCGGGCTCCTCGGCATAGCTGTTGGTGAAGACCGGCGGCACGTCGGCGTCGCCCTCGTAGGAGACCTTCGCCGACAGGTAGCCCGTCTTGGAGCCGTCTGCCGCCTCGTCGCTCACCGTGACGACGATCTTGCGCACGGCCTTGTCGTAGGTCACGTGCGCCTGGCCGTCGTCGACCTCGCTCACCGTGAAGGTGTAGGTGCCGGCCTGCTTGAAGGTCAGCGCGCCGAACGTGACGCTGCCGTCGGCGGCGTTCTTGGCGGTCGACATGACCTTACCGTCCCGGCCCTTGAGCTCAAAGCTAAACTGCCCCGCCTTAAGCTCGGCGCCCTTGAGCACCTTGGCGGCGCCCAGCTTGAGGGTGACGGGCGCGGCCTTGTAGCCGTTGGTGAACGTCACTGAGTCATCGCCCGTGGGGTTGCCCTCGGCATCCGTGAGCTCGTGCTTGACGGTGAGCGTGCCGTCCCCAGCATCGGTGACCGTCGTGCGCACGCGGTACGCCGCCCTGTCGTAGGTCACGCCGCCCGCCGTGCCGGCGACCTCGCGCAGCTCGTAGCTGTGCGTGCCGGGCGCGGTGTAGGTGACCGGGCCGAGCGCCACCGTGCCGTCTGCGGCGTTCTTGCCCATCGCCGCGACGCTCTCGCTGCCGTCGGCGGAAATCTCGATCAGCTGGAACTCGAACTCGCCCTCGGCCAGGTCGCGGCCCTTGAGCTTCTTGTTCACCTTGATCTGGTCGGTGACGGAGCTCGGTGCCGGGTCAACGCCGTAGGTGTTGGTGAACTCGAACGCACCCTTGCCCTCGGGCGTGCCCTCGGCGGGCAGGACCTTCGCGGCGAGCGTGCCCGTGTTGGTGTCCTCGACCACCTTGACCGTGAAGGTCCTGGACGCCACCGCGTCGTTGGTCACGCCATCAACCGAGCCGGACTCGCTCACCCGGTAGGCGAACGTCTTGGTGCGCAGGCCGTCGCCGTCGATCTCGACGTCATCGAGGTCGCTCGGCTGCCTGAACGTGACGCTGCCCAGCTCGACGTTGCCGGCGGCATCGTTGACCGCCTCGGTCACCGTCTTGCCGGAGGCGTCGGCCGGTGCGGGCGCGCCGTCCAGCGGCTCAATCTTGAAGGTGTACTTGCCCTCGATGTCGGCCTGCGTCAGGCCGAGTCCGGCCTGACCGAGCGCCAGCGTCTTGGTGCCCGCAAGGTCGACCGTCGCCTCGTTGGTACCGTAGCCGTTCACGAACGACAGCTTGCCGTCGGAGCCCTCGGGGTAGGCCACGGCCACATCCAGACCGCCCTTGCCGTTATCGGTCGCCTTGACCGTGATGTCGAAGCTCGAGGCGGTCGCCGTCACGCCGGCGGGCAGCGCCGCCGTGTCCTCGGAAACGGTATAAGGGATGGTCCAGGAGCCGTCGTCGGCCCTGGTGGCGGTGCCGTCCACCACCATCTGCTCGAGCTCGTCGGTGGTGTAGGAGATGGGCGAGAACGCAAGCTCCGCGACCTCGCCGTCGCCGGAGGCCCGGTTGGACGCGGTCGCGACCACGTTACCGTGCGCATCGCGGACGGAGAACGAGAACTCGCCCGCCGCCGCGGCGCGGCCCGTCAGCGTCTTGGTGGCATCGATGGCCACGCTGCCCTCGCCGCCGAGCGTGCCGGTGGCCTCGTAGGAGTTCTGGAACGCCACCGTCACGGGCGCTGGTAGCGACGCAGTGTCATCGGCCGTCGAGACCTCGCTGCGAGCGACCTCGACACCGTCCTTGACGACCGTGGTCGTGACCGTGAGTTCGCCCGTCGTGGCGTCGTAGGCGAGCGCGATGGTCACCGTGCGCGGCTCGGTGTCGTTGGTGTAGCCGTCGCCGCCAAGTTTGGTCTCGGCGACGGTGAAGCTGTAGGTCTTGCCCGCGTCGGCATCGGTGAATGTCACGTCGCCCTTCGCGGCGCCGCCGATGAGGTCGACCACGGCGGCCTCTCCATCATCGGCCGCGGCCACGGCGTAGGCATTCTTGCCGGTCTTGAGGCCGAGCTTGGCGGCCGTCTCGTCGTCGGCGGTCACGGTGAAGGCGAACTGCCCCGCCTCCATGGCGCGGCCGGAGAGCGTCTTGGACAGGCGCACGCCCGCGCGGGCCGAGTAGTCGAGCTCGGTCGTGTAGGTGTTGACGAAGTCGCCGCCGCTCACCTGCGCGATCGCGGGCGTCGAGGCCGTGAGGTTGCCGGAGCCGTCGTCGGTCACAGTCACCGTCATCGTGGCGACGCGGCCGTCATAGGACACGCCGGCAATCGCCGAGCCGTCATCGGGCTTGGCCTCGCGCACCGTGTAGGTGAAGGTCTTGGCACGCACGCGCTTGCCGCCGACCTCCGCGAATCCGGCGTCCTTGATGTCGTTAAGCGTGTAGCGTATAGAGCCGAAGTCGAAGGCGACCTTAGTGCCCGCCTCGGTGCCGGCGGCGGCCGTCACGCTGACGGTCTTGGAGCCGTCGACAGAGCCCTCGGGCATGGGGGCGTCGTCCTCGCCCGTGAGCGTGAACTGGAAGCTGTCGCCCTCCGCCCAGTCGCGGCCCTTGAGCGTCTTGGTGAAGAGCCCCGCGGTGGAGACGTCCCTGCCCTCGGTGGCCGTTCCGTACGTGTTGGTGAACGCGACGGTCGCGCCGGCCTCGGTCACGGTGCCCTTGGCCCCCTCGGCCGTGGTCGTGTAGCCCTCGGCCGCATCCTCAGTCACGGTGTAGCTTGCGCCCACGGGCAGGCCGGTGATGGTCTTCTCCCCGCCGTGCTTAAGCGTGAAGGTCGCTCTGCCGTCCGTGAACGTCACGGCGCCGTCGCCCTTGCCGAAGGTGCCGGAGACGGGCTCGCCGTCCCCGTCGGTCAGCGCGACCGTGAAGCCGAACTCGCGCTGGCCGTCGCCGCCGACGACCGTCTTCTTAACGGTGAGGCTGCCGGTCTTAGCGGTGTTGGTAAAGACCGCCGCCTCGACCGTGCGCTCGGCAGTATTACCGGCATCGTCGGTCAGCTGTGCAATCTTGGTCTTGGCAGTCAGCTTGCCGGTGCCATTGTCGGTCACCGTGACGGTGGCGCGATAGGTGGCCTTCGAGAACGTGAGCGCCGTCTCGTCACCCGCCTGCTCGGCAATCACATAGGTATAGGTGCCGGGCTTGGTGTACTCGATAGTGCCGAAGTTGCCGACCTGAACGTCCTTGCTCAGCGCAATCGTCGACACACCGTCCTGGGCGCCCTTGGGCATGGGTGCCTCGCCCTGGGCGGTCAGCGTCATGGTAAAGGCATCCGACGTCGTCCAGTTGCGTCCGGAGATCTTCTTTTGGACCTTAAAGGCGTTCTCCACCTTCGTGGACTCAACGCTATAGATATTGGTGAAGCCCACCTGCGTCGCCTGTCCGACGATGCCCTTCTGGGTGTTCGCCTTATCGGCAACTGCAAAGCCGTCCTCGCTCGTCATGAGGTTGCCCTTGGAGTCGAGCTCCTGTACCTCGTAGTGCGCGCCCACGGGCACGGTAACCGTAACGGAACCGCCGGCGTTAAGCGCGATGGTGCCACCGCTCTTGATCTGTCCGCTTACATAGGTGCCGTTGGTGCCGCTGGGACGACCGGCGTACGCAAAGGTACCGGCCAGAGGCGTTGTGCCATCGGCCTGATAGAGCAGCACCTTAAAGGTGAATGCCTTGTTGGGCGCGACAATGCCCTCGGCGGTCTTGACCGTCTTGCTCAGCGTCAAGCGACCGTCAGAGACATCGTCGGTAGTGGTGTTGGTCTTGACGGCAGGGTTGTTGCCAACCGCCACCGAAGCCTGGTTGGAGATGTCGTCCGAAGCGCCACCACTCTTAAACGCATCCTCGGTCACGCGGACCTTAAACTGTACCGTGCCCTCCTTGCCAGCGGGAACGTCCGCCAGCGTCCAGGTGAGGTTGCCGTCGCTGTCCTTGGAGCCGACATCCTTATGGTCACCCGCGAACTCCACGAACTCGGTCCCCGCGGGAACAGTATCGGAGATCGTCACCGTGGCCGGCTTGTTCTCGGTGTTCTTGTAGCCGATGGTATAGGTGAGCTCATCGCCCAACTTGACGCCCGATCCCTTCGAATCCTGAGCGTCGCTCTCGGACTTCTTGGGCACGTAGTTGGTCGTGGTGCCGGTATAGCTCTTGTTGCCAACCGTAATAGTGGCGGCGTTTTTGACGGTGCCGACAGCGCCCTGGGCATCCTCCACGGCGTCCTCGGTAATCTTGACGCGCACGCGCACCGAACCGTGGCTGCCCGCGGGTTGCTTACCCAGGTCCCAAGTAAGCGACTGTCCGCTCGCGGCGCCCTTATCGGCACACTCGCCCTCAAAGGCCTCGAACACAACGCCGGCAGGAAGCTTGTCGGTCACGGTCACGTTGGCCGGAACCAAGTTGCCATTGGCATCGGCCTCGGTGTTGACCCAGTTAATGGTGTAGACGTAGGAGTCGCCCACGGAGAGCAACTGCCCGTCGATGTCCACATCGGGCTTCGCAACCGTGCCGATCGTCTTGACCTTATCGCGTGTGTTGTGGAAGACGATCTTGCCGTTCTCGGTACCATTGCGATAGGTCACCTTGGACGTAAGCTTGCCGTTGTTGTTATCGGTCACCTCGAGCAGCACGCGGCACGTCGCGGACGTGTCCACGGGACGCACGCCCTCGGGCAGGTTGGCCAAGCGCTCTTTTGCCACCAGGTTAAAGCTGTAGGTAGTGGTGTGGTCGGCATTGTGTTGCTTGGTGGCAAAGCCATCCGCCACGGCGGCGGCGAGGTCAGTCAACTCATGGGATCCGCCGAGAGCGCCGCCAAGCTTAAAGTTAACCTTGCCGAAGTCGACCGTGGCGATACCGTTATCGCTCGCCTGGGTCTTACCCTCATCCATCTTTTCGAGCGAGCCATCGGTCTTCTCGGCATACAGGTCAAACGTATACTGACCCGCCTCAATCTTGTCGCCGGAGTCCATTACCTTCTCGGCAGCAAGACCGTCGAATGTTCCGGTCGCGATGTAGCTGTTGGTAAAGGACACCTGGGCCTTGGCGGTACCGCTCTCGGAGCTAAAGGTATTCGCATCGCGGGGCTCTTCAACGTCGTTGGCGTCATAGTGCTTGACCGTGGTCACGGTATAGAGCGAACCGTTATCGCGCTTCTTAACCGCAATCTCTACCTTCCAATAGGTGGAGTCGTATGTATAGCCGCCCCTACCGCCGCCATTCTCGACAATCTTGTAGGCAAACGTCTTGTCCGCATCGCCCGTCGCGAAGGTCAGGCCGCCCAAAATACCGGTGTGGGACGTGCCATCGGCCTGCGGTTCATCGTTCGTAACGGTGAGCTTACCCTCATCCGCGCGCAGCAGCTTGTTGAGCTTTTCGATTGAAGCATCGTCTTCGCCCGTCACCGTAAAGCCAAACATGCCGGCATGCAGATCGTGCCCGTTAAGCGTCTTGACGATCTCCAAACCGCCCTGGAGCTCGTAGCTCGTTGAAGTTTGGTAACTATTGGTAAAGATGAAGCCTTCCGAGCCGGTCGTGCCATCGGCACGCGCTACAAGTTTGCCGCCCTCATCGGTTACGGTGACCGTCACGGTATAGACGTGCTGGTCATACTTCCACTCGCCAAGACCGCTGTTCGCAGCCACCTCGTTAATAGCGAACTTATACGTGCCCGGCTTGTTGAAGGTAAGCTTCGAGAAGTCAAGCTGGTAGTGCTCCCCGTCCTTGAGGCCCTCCTTCGTTTGCTTCTTCTCAGCGTAGCCGTTCTCCGCACTCATCGAGGAGCCGGTGATGAGCTTGCCGTCGATAGCAGCCTTGGTGACATCATCGGCCGCGGTCATGGCAAAGGTAAACTTGTCCGGAGCATTGGCACCGGCAACCACCTTGGTCACGGACGGAGTATAGGTTGCTGCCTCGGCGACCGTATAGGTGTTCTTGAATTTGACCGTCGCGACACCGGTAGACGTCGCATCCGACGGGTAGATCCACTGGCCCTCGAGCTCGTCCTTGCCATCGACCTGCTTGCTTACCGATGTCGTGACCCTAAGCGTGCCGTCGCCGTTATCCGCTACGACGGCCCTAACCGTATGGACCGTCTCGTCGTACGTATAGCCCGTCGCTTTGTCGTCAATCTCGCTCACCGTATAGGTAAACGTCTTGCCGGCATCATCCTGATTGAAGGTCAGCCCGCCCGCAGGCATCAAACTCACGGTCTTGGGAGCGTTGGCCTCGACATTTGCGGTCTCAAAGACCTTGCCATTCGTGGAAATGCCAACCTTGCTGGCAGACGTCTCGTCGGCAGGCTTGACGATATAGCGGAAGGTGCTCTTGGGCGAGCCAAACACCGTCGCACCCTCGGGGTACGTCAGCGTCTTCTCGATCTGTATACCGCCAGCAGTACCATAGTCGAGGCTTGCCGTATAACGGTTCACAAACGAGACGGTAGGCGTCGTGGCGCCGGTCTCACTTGCATCGTACTGCTGCACGTAAGTATGCGAATCTTGCTTGAGCTCGACGATCTTTTCGTCCGTCAGCGCGCTCGCGTCGGCGCCGTCGCCCAGCAGCTCCGTCACACCCGCACCCTTGAGCACGGTCGTCACGGTGTAGAGCTTAGCGGGGTCGTCCTTGCGTGCTAGAACCTTAACGAGCACGATGGCATCGCCGGTGTAGCCGGTGTCATAGGTGTAGCCGGCAGCAGTAGCAGGCTGGTTCTCGTGGATGCGATAGGCAAACGTATGGCCCAGATCCTGCTCCGTGAGTTTACGGGCAAAGAGCTTCTCCGCCCCACTCGCGCCCACCACGGCGCCGGACACGCCGGCCTTCGCCGCCTTGTTGGACAGGTTGGCCTCGGCGCCATCGACCGACGTCTGGACGCCGTTGTACCAAAGGCCCGTCACGACAAAGGCAAACTGGCCCGCAGCAGAGGCACGGCCCTGAAGGGTCTTGCTCACCGTCACGCCGCCAAAGGTGCCCGACGCATGGTATGCGTTGGTAAAGGCAGCCTTATCTGTTACGGCCTTGTCCGCATCGGAGGCGTCGGTATTGGTGTAGGTCACGCTCGATACGAGCTTGCCCGTGTGTTTGCCCGACTCGTCCAGGTCGGTCACCACGACGGTCGCGCGAGCGGTGTGCTTGTCCATGGACATGCCCGCCTGGCCGTCCTGCGCGGCATTCTCGGTGATATTGAAGCTAAAGGTGCCCGCGCGGTTGAACGTCACGGTCGGGGCGGCCTCGGCGCCAAAGGCGAAGGATGCCACGCGTCCCGACTCGGGCGCGCCGGCGTCGGCCTGGTTGGTGTTAATGGCAACGGCACCGTCCGTTACCGCCTGCTTTGTGGTCTTGCTCAAACCGGTCGTGTCGGCATCGTCCGTAGCGGCGGTGAGGTTAAAGGTGTAGCTCTCGCCCTGGTTCCAGTCGCGGCCGCTCAGGGTCTTTTGGCCCTGAAGGGTCACGCTCGCGGGCTTCACACTATATGAATTGGTAAAGGAAGGCGTGACGTTCTTATCCAGCTGCTTTACCGAGCCGTCTGCCGCAGCCTTGTAGTACTCGATTGAGGTCGTCATGCCAGCGCCCTTTGCGGCATTGCGCACGACGGCGTAATAGACCGATCCGTCGTAGGTCATGCCTGCGACACTTCCAGGATTCTCAACGAACTTGTACACGTAGGCGTGTCCCGCATCCGCCCTGGCAGTATAGGAGATTGCCGGCCACGTCACCGTGCCGTCGGCGTTGTTGCCCACGGTGGCGAAGTTGCCCTCGGCGCCCTGGGGCATGGGGGCCTTCACGTTTGCATCGACCGTCGTGGGGTCGAACGCTACGCTGGCATCCGTATAGCCACCCAGGCCCTCGAGCGTAAAGCCAAAGGCGCTCTGGGCAAGCTTAAACGTTCCCGCCTTGTCAGTCAGGTTCTTTTGAGCATGGATGATGATGTCCTTCTCATGCTCGTCGTAGCGGTTGGTGAAGGTCGCTACCCTATCGGTAACCTCCTTCTTAGTCTCGGCGCCCGCGTCGTTGCGCTCCTGCATCACCGTCACGCTCTTAACGAACAGAGCGCCGGCATGGTTGTCCTCCACCACGATCGTCGCGGTATAGGAGGCGGCAGAATAGCTTATGCCGCCCGCCCCGGCATCGGAACCGGGGATAACCTCCGAGATGGTATAGGTGTAGGTGTCTGGCTTGGTATAGGTGATGTCGCCAAACGTTGCCGTCTTATAGGTGATGTCTCCAATCTTTTCCGTCGGGGCTTTCTCGGTGATCTCGACCGTCGACACCTGGCTCTTGGCGCCGTTGGGCATGGGGGCGCCGTCCTTGGCCGCAAGCTGCACAGTAAAGGTATCGGAATCGTTCCAATTGCGGCCGTTGAGCCTCTTCTTGACGCTCAGGCGATCTTTGGCATCAAGCGTTACCGAGCTGGCGCTGTAGTTGTTGGTGAACTCAAGCTTGTTGCTCTTGGGAATCTCTCCACCCTCGAGCTTGCCGATCTTACCCGTGATAGTGTTGCCGGGGCCCGACTGCTCCACGCCGCCGGCCCTACGGCTCACAAGGCTAAAGCCGGCCGGAAGCACGGAGTCGCCGGCAGAACCGGTCACGGTGTTGACGATGCTCGCCAGCACGTTGCCGCTCGCCGACTCGCCCTTGGTGGTGAGCTCGCTCACGCTATACTCGTCGCCCTGCTTAAGGTCGTACACGCGAATAGTCTCGCCGGCCTTGATGGAATGGGTATAGCCGTTCTTGAGTTTGAAGGACTTGCCCGTTGGCTTGCCGTTCGCATCGAACACCTGCGCCTCGTAGCCCTTCTCGGACTCCGGCAGGGTGAACTTAAACGTGAACGTCAGATCTTTGCCGTCCGCATCCTTGGCGGGCGCGGTAAGGCCATCGTCTGCCGTCACGGTCTTGGTCACTTGCAGACGCGCCACACGACGGTCGGTATACTGCACGGCCGTTGCCGTGGTAAAGAGATGGTTGAGCTGAAGCGTGCCCAGGTCAGTGCGAGTCTTGGAAGCATCCTCTATATATGTTGAGTCACTCTCTTGATAGAGGGCCATGCGGTTGATACCCGTATCGGCAAAGATCGTCGCCAGCTGACCGTCGCGGACGCCCTTGTCCTCGACATAACGCAGAACGGTCTTGGTGCCCTGAGGCGCCTTGTCATAGCGCATGTGCATCAAGTCATTTTCGAGCGAAGGCGTCACGCCCTCGGCGGTGCTCGTCTGGCCCCACGTCAAGTTACCCTTGACATCTGCACCAGTCGCGCTCTGAAGCTTGCCCTTGATGTGTGTAAGCGTGTTGTCAATGGAGTCGGGAGAGCCAAACTGCGCCAACGAGGCGATCAGCGAGCCCGGGCCGCTCAGGCTGAGCACGTCGTCGCCCTTCTCGCCAGCGTCCACATACACACCCGAATCGTCCACGATTACCTTGGTGATGGTGTTGTTAATCTCATAGCCATCCGGGCTTACAGACTCACGCAGGTAGTACGTACCCTTGATAAGGGGCTTTTGCTTTGTCGAATCGAGTGGGAAGCATGCGGCGCCCTCAATGTCATACGGATAGGTCATGCCGTTTGCCTGCACGGTGTCATACGGCTCGGCACCCGATTTAATGGCATAGGTTTTAGGGCTATCGCCGGTAACGTCTTTGGCTTGGTACAGCTCAAACGTCGCGCCGTTCACGGGCTTGCCCAAGTCGTCGACCTTCTGCACAAACAGGCGGTTCTGGACGTTGGTGAGGTGAATTACGGTGGAGAATTGCCTGCTTGTCGACTTGTATTCAACCATAGAGGTGTTGTCCGTGGTTGCCCCAGCCAGAGACGATGCCGTGGTGTGGTAGACCGCCACGGTATAGTCGGCATTCGACTTATCTTTCATCATGGCGGCGTACGTCTCGATATCGCCAGGCAGGGACCTAACCGTCACCTCGTAGTCGCCCTTGGTGTTGACGGCAAAGACGCTCGTGTCCTTTGACTGGGCGGCCTCAACGGCACCGGCGATGCCATGCGCGGAGCACAGCTTGTAGCCTTTGAGCGGATTGCCCGTGACTGCCGTCCACGAGTCTTCGCTTGTGTGATCCCCGTTCGCATCGGTGCGCTTGAGCACGACGGCAAAGGTCGTGCCCGAGTTGATGGGTTTGTTCTTATTGTCTTTTATATCTTTGTTGAGAGAGATGGTCTCCTTTGCAGCCAGATAGCCGCCGTTCAGCCACATGCGGCTACCCGTCCATTGCGTTGTACCGTCGGCCGTGGTGACCGTTGTTTCCGGTGCAACAACCACGCCGCCCGTGCCGCTCGCAGCTTCCTTGTACTGCAGATGCAGCTCACCTGACTTTGCGGAGGTCGACGAGGTCAGACTCGAGCGGTACCCCGCGGGCAGGCTTATCTCTTTGAGTACATAATAGTCGCTCTTATGGGCATTGTGCTCTTCGTCGAAGGAGAGAACGGAGCCATCCGACTTCAGAAGCACCAGTTGGCCCTTGGCGTCCGTCGTGCCTTGGGCGATAGGCTCAGCCCCGTCTGGCACGGTCCATTTTTCATCGGACTGGTACAAAGCGAAGGTTGCACCCTGGACTGCCTGGCCGTTCTGGTCGACCTTCTCGACCTCGGACGACGGCAGGGTGGTGAGGTTGAACTTGAGCGACATGTTCGATGCACCCGCGCCACGCTCCAGATAGAAGAAACTCAGCTTGTGCTTGGTGCTGTCGCGGAAGGTGTTGTCGCGGAAGTTTTTGGTATCTGCGCCGGCGGCTTCGAACATCGCCCTAATGGTGGTGTCTTTAATGGTCTTTTCGGCATCATTTGCGTTGTCGATATGGCCGACATGCACCGCGCCCGTGGCAAAGTTGATCTTGAGCGTCGCCTTCTCGTGAATGCCGCCCAAGTCACCCACGAGCACGCCGTCGATATACACCCAGACATCATCGTCGCCCGAGAATTCAAAGATCATGTCCTCGTTTTTTGTGGTCTTGCCGCTTGCAGGTTGGACAAACTCCGTGGTCATGGACATGCCAAAGTGGTGGTTGAGATCCGTGCTTCCATCAACGATCTTTTTAGGGGAAAGGTTGTTGCCCTGCTCATCAAAAACCTTGCTTGCAGAGTCAAAGGGGAAGAACTGGCCCAGATTGGTTTCTTTGCTCGCATCGCCCTTATATACGCCCGCTTTATCGTAGACGTCAAAGGAATTGGTCGTGGAGTTATACACAGCGTAGTTGCCGTTAGAGCCGTTAGAGCCGTACGAGTCGTAGACGTAATAGCCATCCTTGAGCTGGAAGAGACCCTGCACGTTGTTGTAGACGGCCTTGCCCTTCTGCTTGCCATTGGCCTGGCTGGCATTATTAAAAAGGTATGCAAGCGACTCATCGGTGTAGTTAACGCCATTGCCTTGGGAGGTGTAGGTGCCTTTCTTGATTGCCGGATAGCCATTTACAAGCTGATTCTCAACAAACCGAAGGCGACCGTAGCCAGCAGTACCGCTTCTGCCCGTCCACTTGTTAATGCCCGTACCGGCGCCGCCATTAAACTTGAGCTGATGGTCTTTATTGATGCCGGTGTTGTCATTCTCGTTGTAGTTGTTTACGTTGGCGGAATTGTCGTTATCGCCATCGACAACCCAGTAGTCGAACAGATTGACCGTGGTGCCGGTAGGATTCACCGTCTCTACGGTATGGTTGCTATAGGGAACCGTCTGGTCGGCCGATGCGCTCGTCGCACCAAACATGAGCGCGCACGCCGCCAGCGGGACGGTCAAAACCTTTAGAACGCGCTTGGCAGTATTGGTTTTTGTGCCAAAAGGCTCCAGTATTTCTCGAACTCTCGCACATACGCGATTCATGAAGGCCCTCCCCAATCCATGAGGACGGCAAGCAGCGGCTCATTATATGTATGTCGTCGTCCTCATCGATGCAAATATACGCCCCCCCCCCGCGCAGAAACGCAAGGCGGGACATCGCAATATACTTAAAAGTGTAGCAATTTGGCTGACCCGAAATTCCGCATCAGGTTGCCACTCAGGCGTAGAAGCGAACCATTCGCGCCACCAAGGGGACCCGCCGAAATAAATCCACCGGCAATCCTTGCCCCCTACCGTCCCAAAATGACTGCTCGAAGTTGCGGTGGAATAGTTCCTGCTTGGCCGCTCGAGCCGCAAAAACAGGAACTATTTCACCGCAACTTATCGAGGGATGCGTTTTAGATGCGGGCGAGGTCGTAGGCTTGGGCGGCTGACTCGCCGGCGCAGATGAGGTTGGTTGTGGCTTCCTGCGGATCGAGCGCTTGGTCGAGGGGCATGGGCTTGCGGCAGATGGGCAGCACCAGGTCGACGCCTTGCTCGTATACCGCATCCAGGTTGCCGGCGCGACCGCCCACGACGGCGACCACCGGCTTGCCATGGCGCTTGGCGCGACGTGCCACGCCCACTGGCGCCTTACCGGCGGCGGACTGCTCGTCCATGTTGCCCTCGCCCGTTATGACCAGGTCGGCATCGTGCACGCGCTCGTCAAACCCCACAAGGTCGAGCACCGTCTCCACGCCCGAGCGCAGCTCGGCACCAAGTGCCAGCAAGGCTGCCCCCAGCCCACCGGCAGCGCCCGCGCCCGGCACGCCGAGTACCGAACCAAACGTCCGCGCGCCCTCGGGCACGCGCAGCAACTCCCGCGCTCGAGCCTCGGCAATCGCCGTATCAAGTAGGCGGCCATAGCCGACCATCCAGCTGTCGTACTCATGCACTGCCTCGGCGTCACCCGTCGGCAGGCCCTTCTGCCCGCCAAACACCGCCAGTGCGCCGCGGCGCCCCACGAGCGGATTCTCGACATCGGAAAGCACGACGATACGCACGCCATCCAACGCCCGCGCCGCCGGCACCAGATCAACACTGGCCACTTGCTCAAGGCCCGCAAGCCCCGGCGCAATATCGCAGCCACGGTCGTCGACAAGACGCGCGCCCAACGCCTGTAGCATGCCGGCACCACCATCGTTGGTGGCGCTGCCGCCCAGTCCTATATATAGATTCTTCGCCCCCGTGCGAACCGCGCGAAGCATCAGCTCGCCCACGCCATAGGTCGAGGCAGCCAGTGCCGCCGACTCCGTGCAAGGCGAATACCCAATGCCCGCGGCCTCGGCCATCTCGATGACCGCAGACGCGCGCGCGCCATCCAGCAGCATTCGGGCGGACACGCGATCACCCAGGGGGGCCGCAACTTCACAGGTCACGATCTCGCCGCCGCACGCGGCAACGGCATCGAGCGTCCCCTCGCCGCCATCCGCCAGCGGCAACGCGCGTACCTCGGCATCAGGCCACACACGGCGCATGCCCTCGGCAACCGCAGACTCCGCCTGCGCACTCGACACGCTGCCCTTAAAGGAGTCGATCGCCAGCAGCACGCGACGGGGCCGGCGCTGCACGGGGCCAAGGTCGACCGCCGCGCCAGCAACCTCGTCGGCATCAACCAGCGCCGCGGCATGAGCGGCGTGCGCCTCAAGATCGGACCCGCAACCGCCGCCATCCGCGCCACGCAAACCGGCAAAATAGCTGCTCAGTACCTCGCGGCACTCGTCCGCCAGCACGCCGGCCGTCACATTAAAGCGATGGTTCAGGCGCGAATCGGCATTGAGGTCGTACAGCGAACCCAGCGCGCCCGCCTTGGCATCGGCCGCACCATACACGCAGCGACCCACGCGCGCGTTGACCATAAGGCCCGCGCACATGCAGCAGGGCTCGAGCGTCACATAGACGGTGCAGTCGGAAAGGCGCCAACGGCCGAGCGTCCGAGCGGCGGCGCACAACGCCGCAAACTCAGCATGCGCCGAAGGGTCTTGATCGAGCTCGCGACGATTGTGCGCCCGCGCGACGATCTCGCCCGCGCACACCACCACGGCACCAATGGGCACCTCGCCCACCGCCGCGGCAGCGCGCGCCTCGGCCAGCGCTTCGCGCATGAACTTCTCGTCGATTTCGGTGATCGTCATCGTTCGCCTTCCCTGTTGCAAATTCAAAACGATGCTATCATTACGACTCACGGAGAGATGGCAGAGCGGTTGAATGCGGCGGTCTTGAAAACCGTTGAGCGCGAGAGCGTTCCGGGGGTTCGAATCCCCCTCTCTCCGCCATTCTTAGTGATGCACCGGCGTCATGGTCCGCTCGAACAGCGCATCGACCACGTCGGCAATCTCGGGTCGGCTCTCAAGATCGTGACCCGATTCCCACCACTTGGTGAACAGTCGAATAATGCCGCCGGCGATAAACTCCGATGTCGTCTCGAGCGATACAGGGGCCAAGGCGCCCTCGTCAAGCGTGCTCATCACGCGCTCGCGAATGGAGTGGGCAATGCGGTCGCAAATCATGCTGGTCAGCATGCCCGACATGCTGCTCTCCAGGATGTTATCCATGAGCTGCTCATGTGCCAGAATCATGTCCATGGCATCGGCGAACACCTCATGGCGAAGCACGCGCACGTCGTCGGCCGACACTGCGCCCCCCTTACCGGTCCGTTTTTGCGGCAGTCCCGACATTAGCTCGTCGACATAAAAGGCAAAGTAATCGTTCTTGTCGCGGAAATGCTTATAGAACGTCGTGCGGCGGATCATGGCACGCTCGCACAGCATGGCAACCGTCAGGTCCTCAAAACGATGCTCCTCGAGAAGCTCGGTGAAAGCATCGAACAGGGCACGGTAGGTTTTCTTAATGCGAAGGTCCACTGGTATCGCCATCCTCAGGGCAAAGACAACACTCGTCAATCTGTCGCATATCTTACACCTGTACCTCGAGCGTTTTACCCCGGTGCCGACCCCGCCGAAAACATAACGCTTACCGGAAAGTTCGGCACGGCAAAACGTTGCGGGTATACTAGTAGCGTTATACCAACGGCAGCTGGCGCATGCCGCCGCGGCCATTCGAAACGGAGACATCATGATTACCGTCATCATCGGCATCGTTGTTGTCATTGTGATTGTCTGCGCCATCGCCGGCATCTACAACAACATGGTCACCAAGCGTAACCGCATCGATAACGCCTGGCAGAACATCGATACGCAGCTGCAGCGTCGCAACGACCTGATCCCCAACCTGGTCGAGACCGTCAAGGGCTACGCCAAGCACGAGCAGGAGACACTCTCCGCCGTGATCAGCGCGCGTAACACCGCCGTCAAGGCCACCACGCCCGAGGCCAAGATGGAAGCCGACAACGTGCTGACCGGCGCGCTGCGCCAGCTCTTCGCCGTAGCCGAGGCCTATCCCGATCTTAAGGCAAACACCAACTTTACGCAGCTGCAGGCATCGCTCGAGGATACCGAGAACAAGATTAGCTATGCACGCCAGAGCTACAACGACTGCGTGCTCAGCTACAACAACGCCATCCAGACGTTCCCGGCTGTCATCTTTGCCGGCATCTTCCAGTTTAAGGAGCGCCAGGGCTTCGAGGCCGCCGAAGCAGCCCGCCAGGCCCCGACCGTCAAGTTCTAGTAGTTTGACAGCGCATCTTTAATCGGCCAAATGCATAAACCGCCCCGTCGAATGCATACTTCGACGGGGCGGTTTCCTTTTTCGCGAAGGTCCCCCTCTAAGCGCCGTGCATTTTTAGGAGTATTCAACATAACCAAGGGCTTCGGGCGCCGCGATAAATGCCAAAGAGCGCAAATATCCCTGCAAATCAAACGCTGCCGGCCCATAACCCCGCCCATCATTCGTAGAAAACATCGAGAAATCCCGATTTTTTGCCCGAGGTCGGTATGCAGGGGCCTTCGATTGCAGAATACTCGCAAAAATGCACGTCGCCATCACCCCCACATGGCGCGAAGCAAATCAGAACCACCCTTAAAAAGGGTGGTTTGCTCTTAGGGTATAACCCACGGGCC
>NZ_JADNOH010000053.1 GCF_015557435.1 Collinsella aerofaciens | reverse complement strand
CCTATACGCCGCACCATTTGAGATTAAAGCTCCCGGCAACGGGGGCTTTTCTTTTGCGCCAGCTTGAGTGCTTTTGTCCAAAGGGACGATTTCCTGTCGACTCGTGTAAGATTCCGAGTAGATGTCGCGACTTATTCGCGACCACTCCTTCTCAAGCGACCGATCAGGGTGATATTTCGTGGCAGAGCGTCCGACATACAAGCTCAGGTTTCTCGATCCCAAGAAGCGCTTTCCGGCGATGCCCGAGCAGCCTGCGGGACGCTCATATGGCGTGGTCTGGAAACTCTTTGGCGAGGATCAGCATGAATCTTGTTATGTCGTCGAATTCGTTGGCAAAAGCCATGTGTCGCTTTTGGGCTACGTAAGCGTTTCGGGTGAGGTGTACAAGGTGGACCGCCCCGTCAGCGAGGCTCCGCTGCCCAACGATCCCGACATGGAACTGGTCCTTGACGAGTCGGACTCCGGTATTGGTGAGATTATGGTGAGGGGAGCAAACGGCACGATGCGCGCGTGCGCGCGAACCGTCGGCTCTCCCGAAGGTCCCATGCGCGAACAGTCCGATCACGAGACATGGAATTCGACCCGCTCCCTTCCTTACGGTGAGTTCATGGCATCGATGTTCCTGCGCTACGTGATATTCGCTGACTCCGAAAATACCATTGCGAGCACGGCGGACGCCGACGGACTCGACGAGGGTATGCAAAACGATGTCGACAAGATCAAGCTCGTAAAGCTGCCCGAGCCGGTCGAGGTGTTTTTGGGCTTTAACACGACACCGCTACCTGACGCTATCGAGACGCTGCTCTACCGCGTTGACCATGCCGAGAATCCGAGCGGTATCGAGCGCTATGCCGCCGCCCTTATGAGTGAAATTGACTTGCCTCGCTTGCGCACCATCGCCGCTAAGTCCGAGATGAGCCTGGCTCGCATCGATCGCTCAAAGCTTTTCTATCTCAATTTTGATCGCAGCCTGCTGGACCAGGACGAGATTGACATGCTGCTTGCCATCGAGTGCCGTCTCAACCGCCTCTCCGGTATCCTTGAGCGCATCGGGGCCGGATTGGTCCCTGCGGCATCCTCGCCGAGCCTTGAGGGCTGCGCGCTCTTTGATGCGTGGCATATCGCCAAGACGACCAACGATGTTCCCCGACTGCTCGATACGGCCTCGAGCGATAACCCGTGGGGCAAACCGGGTACGGTGGCTTGCCAGCCGGGCGGTGAGTGGGATGTGCGTACCCGCTTCGCGCGTATCGTCGAGGCGCTTAACGTGGTCACACGGCTCGACTATACCTATCGGGCAAACGTTGCCGAGGGGATTATGCTCGTTCGGTTTGGGCAGTCTGTCGTGGATGCCATGCCGCAACGTGAATACGATGCTCAAGATGACGCCTGGCGCGAGCTGGACGAGGACACACGCGCGGTCTGGGCCGCGGAGCACGATGCGCGTGTGGCACTCACGCTTGCGGCAGCGTGTTTTGCCGCGGGCACCTGCATCACGCGCTGCTATGTGCAGATTGCTGCTCCCGACAGTGAGCAGGGCGAGCGCGTTGTCGCAACGTATTTCTTTGGGCGCGCGGCCTATCTGGCCGATTGCGTGCCTGTCGCCAAGGATCTTGAGAGCATGGACATGGACGATATGCCGTGCAAGCGTGTGCTTGAGGCGTATGAGTCAACCGCTCCGGAGACGATTGAACCGGCGGAGGTTCATGCTCGTCCGCGTGATGACCATCGCACGCTGCCGCCGGCGCTGCGCGATTTGCTGCTTGCCGATACGGCTGACGAGTTGGAGGTCATGGAAGAGGACGACGACCCATACGTGGCCCGTGTTGTTGAATTGCGCGAGCAGGCAAAAGTCGACCGTACAGGTGCTTTTGAAGGCTTTTCCCGTCTTGTTGAGGAGTTGGAGGCTAAGTGCGCCGTCGCCGAGCTTTTGGCGACAGGTCCGGTTCAAACGCAGTTTTGCGATAACCAGCTGGTGCGCATGGTGCTACCGGTGTTGGAAGAAGACCGCTCTGTGCGAATCCTTCGTGCGCCCGATGCGCTGTACTTTGCCCAGCACGAGATCTGCAGCTTTTACGCCGAGCAAGAGGACTTTGAACGAGCACTGCCCGAGGTGCGCCATCTTTACGATCTGGCGCGCTCGTCCATGCAGTCGCACTTTGCGCTCATCAACGTACTTGCGCGTCTGGAGCGCTTTGACGAGATTATCGAGGTGGCGCGCCACGGCTTGCGCATTGCCAGCGATCGTTCTGCAATCGGCTACCTGTTCTATCGCTTGGCGTTTGCCTATTGGAATTGCGATCAGCTCGACCTGGCACTGGCTTGTTACCGTCTGGTGCCGCGCGGCGAGGAGTCGGGCAGCAGCGCGCTGGAAGAAATGCAGGGCCTTATGAACGAGATGGGTGTCAGCGAGCCTCCGACGTTCGAGGAAGCGGTCGAGACCATCCACAAGGCTGGACTCGAGCTGCCGCCAGTGTCCGCCGTGACGAATCAACTGGCAGATGCCGCTGTGCAACTGGTCGACAACGGGTTCTTTTTCCTGGCACGCGGTTGCATCTTCCAAATGTGGCGCACCATGGGCAACGACGAGCTCGGCTCCCTCAACCGCTCGCTGGGGTAGGCGAAGCTTCCAAGGAGGAACGGATGCTAGGCAATTAGAAAATTTCCTCTTGCCCATCCTTGGCTGTTTGGTTACTATAGAACAGCTGTTACGGAGAGCTGACCGAGAGGCCGAAGGTGCTCGCCTGCTAAGCGAGTATGCCCCAAAAGGGCATCTGGGGTTCGAATCCCCAGCTCTCCGCCAGTATGACTTGAAAGAAGGGTCCCATTTGGGGCCCTTTTTTGTGTGGAGAAAGGAGGCTGGGGATTCGAACCCGAGAGGGCACGGGCGTTAAGCAAACGCGAAAGCGTTTGTAGCCCGTGGGCGAAAAGCCGCCAGGCTTTGAAGCCGGAGGGCATGCGCAGCATGCCCGGACATCCCCAGCTCTCCGCCAGTACGAATTTGAAGAAGGGTCCCATTTGGGGCCCTTTTTATTATCAAGAATGGCGGCTGGGGATTCGAACCTCAAAAAAGGGGGCATCCTTTCGGACGCCTCCTTTCAGTGGACTTATTATTCTTGCGCCCTACACCTCGGGCGCCTTGGCGACGGTCTCGCTTTCTGCCGTGAGTGGGCGGTTGTCGATGCGACGGCCCAAGCGATCGAGCTTCACGAGTAGCCATTCAATGGGATTCGGCCCTGCGGCTTCCTCGTCGGCAACTAGGTCCATGACGGCGATCTTGGTGCCGTCCTGCTTGAGCGTGACGCTGCCCACCTTGTCGCCCACATGCACCGTGCCCGAAAGATCGTCGTAGCTAACCTTTTCGGTCACCTCGCCGGCAAGGGAAAACACGGTCGCTTGCGCCGTAGGATCGGCGAGTGTGGCGTCGATCGTCTTATCCGTCCAGTCGGTTTGGCCAATGCGCGCCATAAGCGGGTTGCCGTTGGCGGTCTTTTCCTGCGTGTTGGCGATTGCGACCGTCACCTTGTGGCCGTAGTACCAGTTGGCAAGGCTGGCGGTATCGGTAAAGCGCTGGTCGGTGGTGGTGGAGTTCAAAATAACAGTGTAGATCTCGTCGCCGTCGCGGTTGTAGGCGCTCGTAAAGCAGTAGCCCGCGTCGTCGGTGGTGCCGGTCTTGCCGCCAATGTTTCCGTCCTGACCGAGCAAAACGTTGTGCGTGTCCATGGAATGCGAATGGTCGGTGCCGTCGGCGCCCGTGACCTCGATCCAGGAATCCTCGCTCGCTACGACCTCGCGGACCGTGTCGTTTTTCATGGCCTCCTGCATCATCAGCGCTACGTCGTGTGCGGTTGAGTGCATATCGCCAGCCCACTCATCAAAGTCCAGACCATGCGGGTTTTCAAAAAGCGTACCGGTGCAGCCGAGCTTCTTAGCGCGCTCGTTCATGGCCTTCACAAAGGTTGCCTCGGCGTCTTTGGTCTTAGGGTCGATCTTCTTGCCCACATATTCGGCGAGCACGACGGCGGCGTCGTTGCCCGAGGGAATCATCAGGCCGCGCAGTGCCTGCTCCACGGTAAGCTCGTCGCCTTCGAGCAAGCCGGCGGTCGAATTACCCACGGTGGCTGCGGCGTTGCTCACCGTGACCTTCTCGTCCATCTTGCAATTCTCGACGGTTAGGATTGCGGTCATGACCTTGGTGATCGAGGCGATTTTAACCTGCTCATCGGCGCCGCGCCCATAGTAGACGGTGCCGTCTTTGCCCATGACGAGCGCATTGGTCGCATCGATATCGGGCAGATTTTCGGCCGTGATGCCGCGCGCATCGGCGGTTTTGCCGCAAACATTGTCGGTCGTGAGTACTTGGGCGCCGGCGACGGTGGGCACGCCAGCGGCAAGGGCGATAGCGCAGACAAAGCCGGCGGCAAGCTGAGCTGAGCGCTTTGCAAAAGAGGTGAGGGACTTCACAGATTTCGCTTTCGACGGGATGGTCTCTTCTGGAACTAGAGTATATCGTTTGCCGGTGTCGGCGATCATCGCGTGCGTGCGTGGCCCACATCCGCGCCCGAACGGGCACAAGGGTGCTTAAGGCCGACTTAATCACCCACGCTTGTTGTGTGTGGCATGCGCCCCCTCGGGCATAATGGAGCGCGAGAGGAGCACGCATGAACGAGCGCATTTTGGTAGTTGATGACGAAAAGGCCATCGCCGACTTGGTTGGTATCTACCTTACAAAAGAAGGCTTTGACGTACAGGTCGCCTATAGCGGGGCCGATGCTGCCAAGGCAATCTTGGAGCAGGAGTTCGATCTTGCGCTGCTGGATGTCATGCTGCCCGATATCGATGGGCTTGAGTTGCTGCGTACGATCCGTTCCAGCCATACCTATCCCGTGATCATGCTGACGGCGCGCGATGCCCAGCAAGACAAGATCGAGGGCCTTTCGCTTGGCGCGGACGATTACGTGGTTAAGCCGTTCCGTCCGCTTGAGCTCATCGCGCGCGTGCATGCTCAGCTTCGTCGCTACACCAGCTACGGTAGCCGCGCGCAGGTGGCCGAGTCGCCGACCATCCAGCTCGACGGCCTGGAGATCAACCGCGATGCTCGTTCCGTAATGGTGGACGGTGCGCCGGTGCGCCTCACGCCCATCGAGTATTCCATCTTGCTGTATCTGGTCGAGCATCGCGGCAGTGTGGTGGCCGTGGAGGATCTGTTCCGCGCGGTGTGGAACGAGGATTTTATGCCCGGCTCCAACAATACGGTGATGGTGCACATTCGCCACCTGCGCGAAAAGATCGGTGACGACGCTCAAAAGCCGCGCTTTATCAAAAACGTCTGGGGCGTCGGCTACATAATCGAATAACGCCTTTGATGGTGGGGAAGTGGATATGACAAAAGACGATAGGCAGGCATTCGAGGTGCCCGATCGACTCTTTGAATACGTGAGGTCGGTCGTCGACAACCGCGCGCTTGCAACGGTGCTGCTCTTTTTGCTGAGCCTGCTGCTGATTGGCATCGATAACATCGCTGGAATCTTGGCGGTGCTGCTTGTCGGCTTTTTGCTGATCGATCGATTTGAAATCGTACGCCGCTGCGTGGTGATTGGCGGTGCCGCGTGGGCCATGACGTTGGCGATTGGCGCCATGGCACTCGGCGGCATCGAAGGGCCGGTGCTGTTCGATGCCGGCTTTGTATTCAACATGCTTGGCTTTGTGCTAGCGCTTGCCGTGTGCGTGCTGTTCTTTTGCGGCCGCGCCCTGTACTACCAGGGCTATGAGCAGGGCGAGCAGCATGCCGATTGTGTGCTGGCCGCTCGTATTCAAGATCGCCTGATCGATCACCCCGACACCTGGGACAACATCGACGGCGACTTCCTGGAGGTCGAGGGCGCACTCAACCGTGTGCGCGATCGCGAGCGCAAGGTGCAACAGGCCTTGCGTGACGAGTCTCATCGCAAGGACGATCTGGTCACGTACTTGGCACATGACCTACGCACCCCGCTTGCCAGTGTGGTGGGCTATCTTTCGCTGCTTCAAGAGGCTCCTGAGCTGCCGGTTGAGCAACGTGCGCACTTTACGGGCGTGGCGCTCGACAAGGCGCACCGGCTCGATGCGCTCATCGAAGAGTTCTTCGATATCACGCGCTTTGACTTCCACGATATCGTGCTCACGCGCGGCTATGTTGATCTGGGGTTGCTGCTGGCTCAGGTGGCTGACGAGTTCTATCCCATCCTCAACGAGCAGCATAAGGAAGCCCAGGTTGATATTCGCGAGGACCTGACGGTGCTCGTGGATGGCGACAAGATGGCCCGCGTGTTCAACAACATCATGAAAAACGCCGTCGCCTATAGCTATGAGGGCTCGACTATCACGATTGAGGCCAGGCGCCAAGACGATGGCGGTGTGCGCGTGCGCTTTATCAATCAGGGCGATCCTATCCCTGCGGCTAAGCTCAAGGTGATCTTTGAGAAGTTCTATCGCCTGGATGCGGCGCGTGCGACCAATCGCGGTGGTGCCGGCCTGGGCCTTGCTATTGCCAAGGAGATCATCGCGGCACACGGCGGTACCGTTGCATGTGAATCGACGCCCGAACACACGATATTCACCATCGAGCTGCCCGCCGCATAGCCAGTGTGCCCTTACAAACACTTGACAATGTGCTCACGTGCGTATGAGCCGCGATTCCTACTATCGATACTGCTGAATTGATATCGATATGGAGGTGTGCGGTATGACGGCTGCTGCGGCTGTGGAGCCCACGGAGCTTGAAGAACTCATGGAAGCGCAGGCCGAGGCCGCGCATGAGCGCGAGGTTGGGGATGCGACTCGCCCCACGGCAGAGGATCTTGCCGCCTCGCCGACGCGCATCGACGTCGAGGGCCTCGACCTGTTCTATGGCGATCACCATGCGCTCAAGGACGTGAATATCAAGATCCGCGACAAGCAGATCACTTCGTTCATCGGGCCTTCGGGCTGCGGAAAGTCCACGTTGCTGCGCTGCTTTAACCGCATGAACGACGGCATCAAGGATTGCCGCATCGAGGGCAAGATTGCGCTCGATGGTCAAGATATCCTGGGCGATTGCGACATCTGCCGTTTGCGCCAGCGCGTGGGCATGGTGTTCCAACGCCCCAACCCATTTCCCATGAGCATCTACGACAACGTCGCCTACGGTCCTCGCGGTATGGGTGTGCGCGACCGCGCCGTGCTTGATGAGCTGGTCGAGGACTCCCTGCGTCGCGCTGCCCTGTGGGACGAGGTCAAGGACAAGCTCAAAGAGTCAGGCCTGGGTCTTTCGGGTGGACAGCAGCAGCGCCTGTGCATCGCCCGCGCACTTGCCGTGCAGCCCGACATTCTGCTGATGGACGAGCCGACCTCGGCACTCGACCCTGTGTCGACGTTGGTGGTGGAGCAGCTGGCCTGCGAGCTCAAGGAGACCTGCACGCTGGTGGTCGTGACGCACAACATGCAGCAGGCCGCGCGTATTTCCGATTCGGTTGCGTTCTTTTTGCTGGGTGAGCTGGTGGAGCACGCGCCCACCGCGCAACTCTTCAAGAATCCGTCCGATCCGCGCACCGCGGATTATTTGACGGGGCGTTTTGGCTGACGCTGTCTTTTACAGGTGCCTTTAGGGTTAAGATGCGGTCATATCGGCCGCAAAGGGGTTCAACATGATCTATTACGTCGAGGACGATGACAACATCAGGGATTTGACAGTCTACGCGCTGCGCAAGCAGGGAATCGAGGCCGAGGGCTTTTCGTGTGATGGCGAGTTTAAAGCTGCCGTGGCACGACGGGTGCCCGATGCTGTGCTGCTCGATATCATGCTGCCCGACACCGATGGCTTGGCGATTATGCGTCGCCTGCGTGCCGATCGCCTGACGGCGACGGTGCCCATCATGATGCTTACCGCCAAGGACACCGAACTCGACAAGGTGATGGCGCTCGATGGCGGTGCCGACGATTACCTGACTAAGCCGTTTTCGCTCATGGAGCTTGCGAGCCGCTGCCGCGCACTGCTGCGTCGCGGCGGCATGGTCAAGCAGGCGAGCGATGTGCTCAGCGTGGGCGACATCGTGCTCTCGCCCAGCCATCGCGAGGTGACCGTTGCCGGCGAGCCGCTTAAGCTCACCCTGCGCGAGTTCGACCTGCTCGAGTACCTCATGCGCAAGCCCGGCGTGGTCTTTACCCGCGAGTCGTTGCTGCAGAGCGTGTGGGGCTGGGACTTCGACGGCGGTTCGCGCACCGTCGACGTGCATGTGCAGACGCTTCGCCAAAAACTGGGCGAGCATGCCAGCGCCATCGAGACCGTGCGCGGCGTGGGTTACCGCTTGGCCGAGCCTTCTGCCGGTGATGGTGCCGAAGGCGACGACACCGCGGCCACCGCATCGGAGGAGTAACCCGTGGTCTTCGCCCCCCAGGGAAAACATACGCTGTCGCACCGCGTTTTTGTGACGATCTTTGTCTGCGCCATGGCGGTTATCGTGGCGTTTACGGTGCTGGGCGCGTTCTTTGTGCAAAACACTTTGGCGGATGCCACGAGTGCCAATCTGGCGCAGGAAACTGAGCTCATTGCTGCCGCCCTCGACGAGCAGCAGGAGCCCATTCCGTTCTTGCGAAGCCTCGATCGCGAGGATCTTCGTATCACGCTGATCAATAAGGACGGATCTGTTGCCTACGACAACGAGGCGTCGCCTTCCACACTGCCCAACCATGGCGATCGCCCCGAGGTCATCGAGGCCTTTGAGAGTGGTTCGGGTTCCGCGGAGCGCGCAAGCTCTACACTCGACGAGATTATGCTGTATCGCGCTGTCACCCTTGATAACGGCCAGGTCGTTCGCTTGGCGCAGGCCCAGCCTGGCGTTGCGGCGATTTTGCTGTCGATGCTGGCGCCGATGCTGCTTATCGCAGCAGCGGGTGCAGTACTCTCGTTTTTTATGGCGCGCCGTGAGTCCCGTGCCATCATCGCGCCGTTGCAAGAGGTGGATTTGGATCACCCACGCCGTAGCTATGAGCACGCCTATGCCGAGATGGTCCCCATGCTTGAGCGTATCGAGTCGCAGCGCCAGGAACTCAAGCGCCAAATGGCGGTGCTAGCGGATAACGACCGTATGCGCCGCGAGTTCACGGCGAATATCACCCATGAGCTCAAGACGCCGCTTACGGCGATTTCGGGCTATGCCGAGCTCATCGCAAATGGCATGGTCGAGGGCGAGGACGACCTGCGCAACTTTGGCGGTCGCATCTATCGTGAGGCGGGCCGCTTGTCAGCGCTTGTCAACGACATCCTTACGCTGTCTAACTTGGACGAGGCCGAACGTGCAACTGAAGGCGAGGCAGTGCCCATTGGGTCCACGGAGCCTATTGAGCTCTCGCGTGCGATCTACGCGGTTGAGCAGCGCCTTGAACAGGTTGCCCGTCAGGCGAATGTGACGATAAGTCATGAGACCAAGCCTGTGGTCATCGAAGGCGTGTCGCGCCTGATTGACGAGCTCATCTATAATCTGGCAAGCAACGCCATCCGCTACAATCGGCCCGGCGGTACGGTTACGCTGCAGTGCGGCACCAACGACGAAGGCTATCCGTTCCTCGCTGTCGCCGACACGGGAATCGGTATCGCGCCTGAAGAACAGGGCAAGGTATTTGAGCGGTTCTATCGCGTGGACAAGAGTAGGTCCAAGGCACGCGGCGGAACCGGCCTGGGGCTTGCCATTGTCAAGCATGCGGCCCTGTATCATCACGCCGCGCTCGATCTGTCGAGTGAGTTGGGCGTGGGAACCACCATTACGGTGACGTTTCCCATACAGCAGGACGAGCCATTCGCATAGCGATACAACATAGATATTGATGTAGACGCCGCATTTGACTTTCGGGTGCGGCGTTGTTGTGCAATTTTACGATTGCTTCCGACATTTTTACAGAAGAGCCTGTTTCTTATGTATAGAGTTTGGTCTCGGTAAAAAGATGCGATAACATACGGACAGTTTTGTCAATCCGAACTGGGGAAATGAAAGGCAAGCTGCATGACCCTTCTCGAACTGTTCCAGCTGCTCAAAAAGCACCTTAAGCTGGTCATCACCCTTCCGGTGGTCTGCGCGATCGCCATGGGCATCGTGTCCTTCGTTGCGATGGACAACACCTATACTGCGACGACGAGCATGTACATTCTCGCCAAGACCGACGATAACGGTCAGATGAGCTACAACGATCTCTCGGCGAGCCAGATGCTTTCCAACGATATCGCCACGCTGCTGGATAGCGATAGCGTTAAGAGCGGCGCCGCCAATGAACTGGGCCTCACCGATCTGGATGACTACAAGGTGTCTGTTTCCTCCGAGACCACCACGCGTGTCATTACGCTTTCGGTTACCGGCACCGATGCCAAGGAGACGGCTGAGGTCGCAAAGGCCATTGCCAGCTCGGCGAGTACGGTCGCTCAGAACGTCGGCGCTGCCCAGAGCATCAACGTTATCGACGAGGCTAAGACCCCCGAAGCCCCCAGTGGCCCCAAGCGCACGCTGTATATTGCCGTCGCGTTCCTCGCCGGTATCTTTATCGCAGTTGCCTATGTCGTTTTGGCAGACATGCTCAATACCCGCATCCGCGGTGCCGAAGAGGCAGAAGAGCTCCTGGGTATTCCCGTTGTTGGCCGAATTCCGGCTATGAAAGGTGGTAAATAGGCATGGCTAAGGCAAAGAACACCGATAAGCTCGTTGTACAGAATGCCGCCAAGACCCTTCTGGCCAACATCCGCTTTGCGAGCGTGGACGACCCCATTCGTACCATCACCGTTACCTCCTCGATTCCCAACGAGGGCAAGTCTACGGTTTCCATTAACCTTGCTCAGGCAATCGCCACGAGCGGCAAGTCCGTGCTCCTGGTCGAGGCCGATATGCGCCGCAGGTCCCTTTCCGATATGCTCGGCGTTCGTTCGCGCGGCGGACTCTATGCGGTCCTTTCCGAGCAGATTTCCATTGACCAGGCAATTGTCGAGACGGGTCAGAAGAACTTCTACTTCCTCGATGCCGAGCCACACATTCCCAATCCTGCCGACATCATCGTCTCCCATCGCTTTTCCAAGTTGGTCAAGGCACTGTCTGCTAAGTTCCAGTACGTCATCTTCGATGCTCCTCCGGTCGGCACCTTCATCGATGCTGCCGAGATTGCCAGCCTGACCGACGGCACGCTGTTCGTGGTGCGCGAGGACTTTACCAAGCGCGAGGAGGCGCTCAACGCTATCGCCCAGCTTAAGAAGTCCGAGAAGGTCAAGCTCATCGGTACTGTCATGAATTACTGTGAGACCGAGACCAGTGAGTACTACTATTCTTACTACACCAAGGACGGTAAGAAGGTTAAGAAGGGCTCCGGCGATCAGGGCACTTCCAAAAAGGGCATCTTCACCAACCGAGCAAACGTTTAGTTGATTAAGGCCGACCTATGCGTGACATTCATTGCCATATCTTGCCGGGTGTAGACGACGGCGCCGCCGATCTCGAAGAGAGCTTGGCGATGCTCGAGGCTGCCAAGCGGGCCGGTGTAACCAGAATCGTTTGCACTCCTCACTGCCGTGATCCCTATTTTGATTACGACAAGATGTGGGATGCCTTTGAGCTGCTGCGCGATAACGCTGACGGTTTTCCGCTCCAGATGGGCTTCGAGGTCAACCATCGAAAGCTCATTGAGCTTGGTATCGATGCCGCGGAGCACCTGCATTTCGATGGGACCAACGAGTTTCTGCTCGAGCTTTCGACGCATGCCGATGCGTATGCGTTTAGAGAGTACGAGAACACGATTTACGATTTACAGTGCCGTGGCTACCAGGTGATCATCGCTCATCCTGAGCGCTATCGTGCGGTTCAAAAGGATGTAAGCGTGGCGGAGCGCCTGGTCGATATGGGCTGCAAGCTGCAGGCTTCGGCGGACTTTATTGCCGGCGGTCGCTTTGGTCGCGAGAAAAAGCCGGCACAGCGCCTGTTCGATCAGAACCTGTACAGCTTCATCGCGAGCGATGCCCATAATGTGGGTCATTACGACTGCCTGGCGAAGGCTCGCGCGAAGTTTAGCGTGCGCGGAGCTCATTTTCGCTAAAATCTGTCCCTAACGTTCGCATTGAATGAAAGGGCAGCCATGGATATCCAACTTAAGACGGGATGCTTTGATGACGCGGCGTTGGTGCGCCGCGTCGTTTTTATGGACGAGCAGGGCTACGAGAATGAGTTCGACGCTATCGACGAGGATCCGAACTGCATCCATGTGACGCTCTATGTAGACGGTGAGCTTGCCGGTTGCTCGCGCGTGTTTCCCGAAGAGCTTGAGCGCGCGGCTGACGCAGAGGCTCCGGTGTCGCCGGCGTGCGACTTGGACGAAGGCGTCGCGGCGGGGGAGACCTACATTATGGGGCGCGTGGCTGTGCTGCCGAGCATGCGCCGTCTCGGTCTGGCGAGCAAGATTGTCGAGGCCAGTGATACGTGCGCGCGTGATGCCGGCGCCAAGCTCATTAAGCTGCATGCGCAGGAATACGTGCTGCCGCTCTATGCCAAGGCGGACTACACGCAGATTGCCCCGGTGGACTACGAAGACGAGGGCCAGCCCCATGCTTGGATGGCCAAGCGCGTAGATGGCAGATAGGGACGTTCCTTTCCTGCCGGCAGTCGGGGACACTCCTTGGCAATTGGCGCATCAGAGCGTTTGGACATACAGTTTTTCGATTCCGTATGTATATATGCGCGCTAATGGGTTATAAAATCTAAGTCTGAACATAGCAGGTCTGCGATGCGGCTCGGGCAACCGGGCCGTTTTTGCGGACGGGGGTAGCGCGAAAGGACTGCACATGCGTCAATTTAAGACCGAGAGCAAAAAACTGCTCGACCTCATGATCAACTCCATCTACACCAATAAGGAAATCTTCCTGCGCGAGCTTATCTCTAACGCGAGCGACGCCGTCGACAAGCTCAACTTTAAGAGCCTGCAGGACCCGAGCGTCAAGCTCGACCAGGGCGACCTGGCTATTCGCGTTTCCTTTGATAAAGACGCCCGCACCATTACCATCTCGGATAACGGCATTGGCATGACCGCCGAGGAGCTCGAGCGCAATCTGGGCACCATCGCCCATTCCGGCTCCGAGGAGTTTAAGACCGAGAACGCCGAGCAGCAGGGCTCCGATGTCGACATCATCGGCCAGTTTGGCGTGGGCTTCTACTCTGCCTTTATGGTTGCCAGCCACGTAAAGGTTGTCAGCCGCGCCTATGGCGAGGACACCGCTCACGTGTGGGAGTCTGATGGTCTTGAGGGTTACACCATCGAAGACGGCGAGCGCGCCGAGCACGGCACCGATGTCATCCTGACGCTGCGCGAGAACGAGAAGCTCGACGCCGACGGCGAGGCCGAGACCTACGATCGCTTCCTGACCGAGTGGGGCCTCAAGAGCCTGATTCAGCAGTACAGCAACTATGTGCGTTACCCGATCCAGATGATGGTGTCCAAGAGCCGCCAGAAACCCAAGCCCGAGGACGCCGGCGACGACTACAAGCCCGAGTACGAGGACTACCAGGAGCTCGAGACCATCAACTCCATGACGCCGATCTGGAAAAAGCGCAGCTCCGACGTTGAGCAGAAGGATTACAACGAGTTCTACAAGTCCACGTTCCACGACTTTGACGATCCCGCGCGCACTATCAGCTTCCATGCCGAGGGTACGCTTGAGTACGATGCGCTGCTGTTTGTGCCGGGTCGCGCCCCGTTCGATCTGTACAGCAAGGACTACGAGAAGGGCCTGGCGCTCTACAGCTCCAACGTTCTGATTATGGAGAAGTGCGACGACCTGCTGCCCGACTACTACAACTTTGTGCGCGGTGTCGTGGACTCTGCCGACGTGACGCTCAACATCTCGCGTGAGACGCTGCAACAGAACCGTCAGCTCAAGGCCATTGCCAAGCGTGTCGAGAAGAAGATCACTGCCGATCTTGAGGACATGCGCGACAACGACCGCGAGGCATACGAGAAGTTCTTTGAGAACTTTGGCCGCGGCCTTAAGTACGGCATCTACTCGAGCTATGGCATGAAGGCCGATGAGCTCGCCGACCTGCTACTGTTCTGGTCTGCCAAGGAGCAGAAGATGATTACCCTGGCCGAGTATGCCAAGGGCATGCCCGAGGATCAGAAGGCCATCTACTACGCCGCCGGCGACTCGCGTGAGCGCTTGGCCAAGATGCCCGTGGTAAAGGGCGTGCTCGAGCGCGGCTATGACGTGCTGTTGCTGACGCAGGATGTGGATGAGTTCACGTTCCAGGCTATGCGTGAGTACGTTGCCGCCGATATGTCCAAGATCTACGAGGACGACGCCGCCCGCGAGGCTGCCGAAAAGGCCGTTGCCGACGGTGCCGAGCCCGAGGTCGAGGATCGTCACCTGGAGCTCAAGAACGTTGCGACTGGCGATCTTGATCTGGCGACCGAGGACGAGAAGAAGGAGGCCGAGGACGCCACCAAGGAAAACGAGGACCTCTTTAGCGCTATGAAGGAGGCGCTCGGTGACAAGGTCGAGAAAGTTGCCGTCTCCGCGCGCCTGACCGATGCCCCCGCTTGCATCACCACCGAGGGTCCGCTTTCGCTCGAGATGGAGAAGGTGCTCCAGAAGGGGCCCGAGGGCGCGCCCGACGGCATGCCCAAGAGCCAGCGCGTGCTCGAGCTCAACGCCAAGCACCCGGTCTTTGACAAGCTTGTCGCTGCCCAGAAGGCAGGTGACGCCGACAAGATCAAGCAGTACTCCGGCCTGCTCTACGATCAGGCCCTGCTGGTCGAGGGTATCCTCCCCGAGGACCCCGTTGCCTTCGCGGCGGCTGTCTGCGAGCTTATGTAATCGGTTCCGCCGTTCTACCGAACGGCGGACCGGCCGACGCTGCAAGCCCGCCAGAGCGGCAATCTGCCTTTCAACTTCGGCGG
>NZ_JADNOH010000052.1 GCF_015557435.1 Collinsella aerofaciens | reverse complement strand
GACTTGCAGCGACGGACCTCAGGACACTCTTACACCACGTCTGCGCGCGCGACCGATACCGGGCTCGGATGCATCGGATTTAACGAACATAATCAGTGTAATGTCTATTATTTTCTAGACTCGATATGATACTCCATCAGCAACAGTACTCATATTTGGCATTTTTTGACCACGAGGTCCTGCAAAAGCTGAAATCAAAATGCCCCCATGAACGACAGCTCTCCTTCTTGCGATGAACGTCGTCGTTTCCCCAGATAAAACCTGCCAAAATAAACCTGTCCCTTTTTGGCGGGTTTCGCTTGCACTTTAGCGTGCGACAGCGGATAATGCCGAGCACTCGAAAATGCGCTCAATAGCTTTCTATAGATGAGGAGGCCCCTATGGCCATGGAATTCAAACGCAGGTTGCCGATCCCCATGGAGATCCGCGAGGAAATGCCGCTTTCGGCCGAGCTCACCGCCAAAAAGCAGGAGTTTGACGCCGAGGTCGCCAAGATCTTTACCGGCGAGGATGCACGTAAGGTGCTCATCATCGGCCCGTGCTCTGCCGATCGCGAGGACTCGGTCCTCGAGTACATGAACCGCCTGGCCAAGGTCGCCGAGGAAGTCAAAGACAAGCTCGTTATCATCCCGCGCGTCTACACCAACAAGCCCCGCACCAAGGGCACCGGTTACAAGGGCCTGCTGCACAACCCCGACCCCGAGGCGCCGGACGACCTGCTTGAGGGCGTCAAGGCCATCCGCCACATGCACTTGCGCGTGATTGAGGAGACGGGTTTCTTCACCGCCGACGAGATGCTCTATCCCTCCAACTACCAATACCTCGTCGACCTGCTGAGCTATGTCGCCGTGGGCGCGCGCTCGGTCGAGAACCAGGAGCACCGTCTGGTGTCGAGTGGCATTTCGGTGCCGGTGGGCATGAAGAACCCCACTGCCGGTTCCACCACCGTTATGCTCAACTCCATCTATGCCGCCCAGGCACACCAGAGCTTTATCTTCCGCAACTGGGAGGTTGAGTGCGACGGCAACCCGCTCGCGCACGCCGTCATGCGCGGCTACATTGGCCTCGACGGCCGCACCTACCCCAATTACCACTACGAGCATCTGGAGCGCCTGGCCGAGCGTTACACCGAGCACGCCGGCTACGCCAACCCAGCTGCGGTCATCGACTGCAACCACGACAACTCGGGCAAGCGACCGCTGGAGCAGTACCGCATTTGCAAGGAGGTGCTCGACAGCTGCCGCCGCAACGAGTCCATCTCCAAGCTGGTCAAGGGCTTTATGATCGAGTCCTACCTGGAGGACGGCAACCAGCCGGTCGACGGCGGCGTCTTTGGCAAGTCGATCACCGACCCGTGCCTGGGTTGGGAAAAGACCGACTACCTCATCCACGAGATCGCAGAGCGGGTTTAGAGTTACGGCGTTTTACCAAACGCCGTAACCGGCCGACGCTGCAAGCCCGCCAGAGCGGCAATCTGCCTTTCAACTTCGGCGG
>NZ_JADNOH010000051.1 GCF_015557435.1 Collinsella aerofaciens | reverse complement strand
AGCACGCGGCTGTTAACCGCGCTGTTGTAGGTTCGAGTCCTACCCGGGGAGCCAGGTTGTAAAACCCGTCGCTTATGCGGCGGGTTTTTTCATGCCGCGACCACTTGACTCGAACGTTGCCATATCAACATTTCGTGTCGAGGATGTAATCCCGCGACCCATCACCTCAACATGGCGCGGTCGTTGTAGAATATTGCAATGATTGCTCCCACGACATGGTGCCGTGAGCACCAGATAAGGAGATTCTTGTGTCTGAGACCATCAACGGCAGCCTGAGCGTCTCGAACGACGTTATTGCCGATATTGCCGGTTATGCCGCGATGACGTGCTATGGCGTCGTCGGTATGGCTGAGCAGCTCCAGGGCGCCGAGAGCGTGCGCCTGCTTGCCGGTCAGCGCCTCCGCAAGGGCGTGCTTGTCTCCGCCGACGAGAACGGCCTTACGGTCGATCTTCACGTCGTGCTCGAGAACGGCGTCAACATGAAGTCCGTCTGCCACAATCTTTCGAGCTCCGTTGCCTTCACCCTGCAGGAGATCGCCCAGATCGATCCCGCCAGCCTTAAGATCGGCATTCACATCGACGCGCTCAAGAGCCGTCTGAACTAGCATCCGAAAACGGAGATTCAAATACCCATGATTGCAAAGACCATTCGCACCTGTTTTCCGATCGCTGCGGCTGCTGTTTCCGACAAGGCCGAGGAGATCAACAAGCTCAATGTCTTCCCCGTACCCGACGGCGACACCGGTACCAACATGTCGCTCACGCTCGCCTCGGTGACCAAGGAGCTTTCCGCCCTTCCCGCCGATGCCGATATGGAGGCCATCGCCGGCGCCATCACCCACGGCTCCCTGATGGGTGCCCGCGGCAACTCTGGCGTCATCACCTCTCAGATCCTGCGCGGCGTGGCCGAGGGTCTCGTCTCTGCTGATGAGCCCATCACGTCCGCCAACATCGCCTATGCGTTCCGCCGCGCCGTCAAGGTCGCCTTCCAGGCCGTCCGTAAGCCCATCGAGGGCACGATTCTCACGGTGCTGCGCGATGTCTCGACCAAGGCCGACGAGTGCGAAAAGAAGAAGTTCTCGGCCGAGGACGCGCTCGATGCCATCGTCGTCGAGGCCTACCAGTCCGTCGCTCGCACGCCCGACCTGCTGCCCGTTCTGAAGGAGAACGGCGTGGTCGACTCCGGCGCCTTTGGCTTTGCCATCTTCCTCGAGAACTTCGTAGCTGCCGCTCTTGGCCGCAGCACCGTTGTCGAGGATTTCTCCGCTACGTTTGACTCCGCCGGCTCTGCCCGTGATGCCGCTCTTGGCCGCGTTGAGATCGAGGCTAACGACGACTGGGAGGGCTCGGAATTCCGTTACTGCAATGAGTTCCTGTTTAAGGCCGACGCCCCGTTTGACGAGGACGAGTGCCTTAAGTTCCTGGGTTCCATGGGCGACTGTGAGCTGCTCGTGGGCGCATATCCCGACTACAAGATCCACGTGCACTCCAACACCCCGAACCTGGTGCTCGAGCACATGCTGCAGCTTGGCCAGATCTACGAGGTCTTTATCCACAACATGGAGATGGAGGCCCACGACCGTACCGCCAAGATCCACGAGGACCAGGAGAAGGCCGCCGAGCCCGCGAAGGCCCTGGGCTTTGTCGCCGTTGCCGCCGGTTCCGGCGAGGCAGACATCCTCAAGTCCCTCGGCGTTGACGTGATCGTGTCCGGTGGCCAGACCATGAATCCCTCGACTGCAGACCTGCTGGGCGCCGTCGACCAGGTCAACGCGACCTCGGTCATCATTCTGCCCAACAACGGCAACATCCGCATGGCCGCCGAGGCCGCTGCCTCTGCCTGCACCGACAAGAAGGTCGCCGTCGTTCCCACCAAGACCGTTCCGCAGGCCTTCTCCGCGCTGTTCGCGGTCCTGCCCGATTCCGAGCTCGAGGATGCCGTCGCCGCTATGGTCGACGCCATCAGCGAGGTCCGCGATGGCGAGGTCACCCGCGCCGTGCGCGACTCCAGTGCCTCCGACGGTTCGCCAATTCACTCCGGTGACGTCATGGGCATCATTGCCGGCTCCATCGACGTGGTCGGCTCCGACGTGAAGCAGGTCACGCTCGATTGCATCAACCGTATGCAGGAGGAAGAGGAGGGCGACGCGCTGACGATTCTGGCCGGCGAGGAACTGTCCGATGAGGCCTTCCAGGAGATCGTCGACGCTATCGAGGAGACTCAGCCCGATCTGGAGATCGACGCCCATCGTGGCGAGCAGCCGCTCTATCCCGTGATCTTCTCGATCGAGTAGGCAACTGCCCATGTCCGAACTGTGCTCCGTGCCGCGCGTCTCGGAGCGCTTTGCCCAGAGCAATGCGCTCGACGAGGATATCGCGCGACTCAAATATGTTTCGGGTAAACGTGAGGAGGCCCTTCGCCGTCTGGGAATTCGGACGGTGGGGGACCTCCTTCTCCATATCCCTCATCGATACCTGGACTTTACGCGCTCCTGGTCCATCGAGATGGCGCCCATCGGTACCGTGTGTACCATCATCGCCACGGTCGATCGTATCGTCCAAAAGCAGCCGCGTCCGCGCATGCAGGTGACCGAGGTCTCACTCGTTGACGAGACGGGCGTGCTGCAGGTCGCCTTTTTCCGCCAGCCCTGGATTGCCCAGCAGCTTAAGCAGGGCGACCGCCTGGCCGTAATGGGTAAGGTCGAGTTTGCCTACGGCTTTAAGCGGATGGCCTCGCCGCACTTTGAAAAGCTTGAGGAAGGGCGCGCCGCGGGCACTATCCTGCCGGTCCATTACGTGAGTGACGGCGTGAGTCAGGCATGGATGCGCCGTATCGTAAGTGGCGCGCTCGAGGTCGTCGGCAATCCCTTCGACCCGATTCCCGCACGCTTACGCGTCAAGCGCCGCCTGATGAGCAATGCCCGTGCGCTTCGATCGATCCATTTTCCCTTGAGCAGGGCTGAGCGCGATATCGCGCGCGCACGGCTTGCCTACGAGGAGTGCCTCTACCTGCAGCTGGCGCTGCGCCTGCGCAACGACGGTATCTTGGTCGAAGTCGCTCCCTACGCCCACGCCGCGGGCGAGCACCTGGCCGCGCTCAAGCAGGCCCTGCCGTTTTCGCTGAGCGACGAGCAGGAGGCCGCGTTCCAAGACATCCTGCGCGATATGTGCGATGGCGGGCGCGTGATGAACCGCCTGCTGCTGGGCGATGTCGGTACCGGTAAGACCGCCGTTGCCGCCTGCGCGCTGGCTGTGGCTGCCGATAGCGGCACACAGGCCTGCGTTATGGCGCCCACGGGCGTGCTGGCGCGTCAATATGCCGATAAGACCGGCCCTCTGCTCTCGCAGGCCGGCATGTCTTGGGCGCTTCTGACGGGTGCCACGCCGGCCGCAGAGCGCGAGCGCATCCATGCACAGCTGGAATCGGGAGAGCTCGACGTCCTCTTTGGAACCCACGCGGTCCTTTCGGATAACGTGGCGTTTAAGTATCTGTCGCTCGTAGTCATCGATGAGCAGCACCGGTTTGGCGTCGGCCAACGCAATGCCTTGCGCGCGAAGGGCCCCGGTGCCGATCTGCTCGTTATGACGGCAACGCCCATCCCGCGTACGCTGGCGCTTTCGGTCTACGGCGATCTGGACACGAGTATCATCCGCCATCGGCCCGTCCCTGGCGCTGGCGTGACGACACGCGTGCTTACCGAGTCGAGTCGCGACCTTGCCTATGGCGCCATCCGCGAGGCGCATGAAAAGGGTCAGCAGGCCTACGTGATTTGCCCGCTCGTGGAGCCGAGTGACTCGGCCGATGATCTGGAGGACGTGCCCGGTATCGCCCGCGACGACGAGGGCCGCGTGACGGTCCCCGTGCCGCTGCACGATACGGCGACCGAGCTCGATCGCCTGCGTCTGGCGTTGCCGGGTCTTGCCATCGAGCGCCTTCACGGCCGCATGCCAGCGGGGGAGAAGGACCAGGTTATCGATGCCTTTAAGCGTGGCGAGATTGACGTGCTCGTCTCGACTACGGTGGTCGAGGTGGGCGTCGACGTGCCTAACGCCACCGTCATGGTCATCGAGAACGGGGAGCGCTTTGGTTTGGCTGCTCTGCACCAGCTGCGCGGTCGCGTGGGCCGTGGCAGTGTGTCGGGCACGTGCCTGGTCATGACCCACTCAAAGGGCAATGGCGGTACGTCGGCGGCGCAAGACCGTCTCCAGTCGCTCGAAAAGACCGCAGACGGCTTTACGCTCGCGCAGATGGACCTGCGTCTGCGTCATGAGGGCGAGATCCTGGGCTACCGTCAACATGGCGGCGTGACCTTGCGTTTCGTCGATCTCGATGCCGACGAGGAGCTTATCGAGTGGGCCCATTTGGACGCGGTCGAGCTCTTGCGGTATGCTTGCAACCTTGACTCCGTGGCGACGCGCCCTCTGCGCGATGCGGTCGCCACGCGGTATCGACACATCTTTAAGGAGGTCAGCGGAGGATGAGAATCATCGGCGGCGAATGGCGCGGTCGCAAGATCGAGGAGCCCCGTGGTCGCGATGTCACCCGCCCCACGACTGATCGCGTGCGCGAGGCGTGCGCATCTATGGTCATGTCGGCATTCGACTTTGATTTGGACGAGGTCCGCGTGCTGGATGCGTTTGGCGGCTCCGGTGCCCTGGGCATCGAGATGCTCTCGCGTGGCGCCCGCTCGCTCACGACGTTTGAGATCGATCGAAATGCCGCGCGTCTTATTACCAAGAATATCGAGTCGCTCTGTCGCGACCGTGCGCGTTGGCGCGTGGTGACGGGCGACATGCTGGCTAGTGCCTCGCGCGGCCGTGTTCCGGGCGGCCCCTTCGACTTGGTTCTGCTCGATCCGCCGTATGCCTTTGGCGCCGAGCCGGTTCAGGAACTGCTGCAGAACCTTGCCCAGTGGGGCCTGCTGGCCCCTGGCGCATATGCACTGTTCGAGCATGCCGCCAACGACGCGGGCGCACATCCGGCCGGTTTTGAGACCGTCCGCGAGAAGCGCTACGGCATCACCTCGGTCGACCTGCTGCGCTGGGTCGGCGATAGCAAGGGCGACAGCGCTGATGCTAACGATAACGACGAGGCAGTATCCCCGGAGGACGCCCATGAGTGACACCATCAACCGCGTAATCGTCCCGGGTACCTTCGATCCCATCACCTTTGGCCATATCGATGTCATCCGCCGCGCTCGCCGCATCTTCCCCAGCGTTATCGTCGCTGTTGCCGAGTCGCAGGGTAAAAACGGCGTGGGCACCACCTTTATGCTCGACGAGCGCGTGGCGCTGGCCCGCGAGGCGCTCGGCGATATCGAAGGTGTCGAGGTCCTGCCCTTCACCGGCCTCTTGGTCGACTTCGCCCGTGAGCAGGGCGCCGGCGCCGTGGTCAAGGGCCTGCGCGCCATGACCGACTTTGAGTACGAGTTGCAGCAGGCCGACCTCAACTACCGCCTGGACAACGAGCTGGAGTCCATCTTTGTCATGAGTGCCCCGCAGTACGGATATGTCTCGAGTTCGGTGGTTCGACAGATCGCCTCGCTCGGCAGCGACGTATCGACGTTTGTGCCGTCCAATGTGGTCGAAGCGCTCAAACATCGCTTTTCGTGACGTTTTTTATTGCCTGGTGGCATGTGGTAAACTAGCACGATGATATGTTACCTATGAAAGGAGACCGGATGCCGGGCGAGAATTTTCCTGGCGATAGGATCGTCAGCTTGGTCGATGAGCTCGAAGGGCTGATCGAGGAAGCCAAGCCGCCTTTCGGCAAGAACGCTCAGTTCAAGGTCATCGACGCCGACGTGTTCTTCAACATCCTCGACGAGATCCGCATGAGCTATCCCGAGGAGTGGCAGAAGTCCCGCCGTATCCTCAAGGAGCGCGAGGAGCTTATGGCTTCCGCCGCCGCTCAGGCCGATTCCATCATCGCCGATGCTCAGCAGCAGGCCCTCACCATCGCCGGTGAGCAGGAGATCGTCCGCTTAGCACAGCAGCAGGCCGACGATATTCGCGACCGTGCCCAGCAGTACGAGCGCGAGACGCGTTATGCTGCCGAGGACTACGCAGAGCAGGTCTTTACGCACCTGGAGGAGAACCTCAAGAGCCTGACCGGCACCGTTACCCGTTGCCGTCAGCAGCTCAACGAGGGTGCCGCCCAACAGAATGGTCAGTGGTAATGGCTGAGTTCCCGAGCGTTACCGTCGATCTTTCCGAGCAGCTCGAGTTTCCAGGAGATTCGTATCCGCTGACCGGTAAGGTCGATGTCGCCACCTACACGGTGGGCGAGAAGGAGTACCAGCTTCAGGACGGCATCGACTACGACGTTGTCTTTACCAATGCCGGTACCGGTGTCTTGCTCACGGGCATGGTCCGCGCGCACGCCACCGGCGAGTGCGACCGTTGCCTGGAGCCCGCCTCGTTTGATATCGCCGGCGAGATCGAGGAGTTCTATCTCTTTGAGGAGCCCGAGGATCCCGAGGCCTTCGAGGACGGCTACGAGCTCCTGGGTGAGGACCGTCTAGTCGATCTGGGTGAGCCCATCAATGACGCGGTCGTTATGGACACGCCGTTTGTAGTGCTCTGCAAGCCCGATTGCCGTGGTCTGTGCCCCACATGCGGTTGCAATCTCAACGTCGAGCAATGCGATTGCGCCGCCCAGGCAGAGGCGGAATGGGCCGCTGCCACGGAAAATCCATTTGCAGCATTGAAGAATCTCAAGCTCGATGAGTAAAACTGTGGTAGTATCGCTACTTGCGCGTAATCGCCACACTGGATAGTTCATAAGGAAGGTCACTATGCCCGTACCTAAACAAAAGCAGGGTCGTATCCGCACTCACACCCGTCGTTCCGCCAACATGAAGATCTCGGCTGCGGCTCAGTCCACGTGCCCCCGTTGCGGCGCTGTCAAGCTTCCGCACCACGTGTGCCCCAGCTGCGGTTTCTACAAGGACCGCGAGGTTATCGTTACCGAGTAACGGTATACTCTGGATGCGATGCCGTTCCAAATGGAACCACAATGGCCGGCTCAATGAGTCGGCCATTTTTGTATAAGGAGCATGTATATGAGTAACGTTCGCGTTTGTGTAGACGTTGTGGGTGGAGACGAGAAACCTCAGGTCGTTCTCGATGGTATCGAGGCTGCACTTGCCGCCGATCCCGATATCGAGGTCTTGGCAGCTGGTCCCGCCGAAATCGTCAATCCCTTTGCTGCTTCCCACGCACGTGTTGAGGCCCTTGAGGCACCCGACGTTATCGCCATGGATGACGATCCCATTCGCGCCGTGATGACCAAACGCAAGTCTTCGATCGTGCTGTCGTGCCGCGCCATCAAGAAGGGAAATGCGGACGCGTTTTTCTCCGCCGGCTCCACCGGCGCCATGACCGCCGCTGCGACCGCCTACGTCACGCCGTTTAGATATATGGCCGAAGGTAAGAAGCAGCCGGTGCGTCCCTGTCTGACAAATGCGCTGCCCAATCGCGCCGGCGGTCTGACGGTGCTGTGCGATATGGGCGCCAACCCCGATGTCGAGGTCGATGACATGGTGCGTTTTGCTCAGATGGGTAGCGCCTATGCTCGCGTCGTCCTGGGCATCGAGCATCCCCGCGTGGGCCTGCTTGCTAACGGCACCGAGGACGAGAAGGGCTCCAACTTTACCAAGGCCTGCTTCCCAGCCATGAAAGCCGCCGTTCCCGGCTTTGTTGGTAACTGCGAGGGAACGGACATCACCTCCGGTAGCTTCGATGTCGTCGTTGCCGATGGCATGTCGGGAAACATTGCCCTTAAGGCCACTGAGGGCGCTGCCAAGTTTTTGCTGCAGGAGCTCAAGGGCGTCTTTATGTCTTCGCTTGGCACCAAGATCGCCGCGCTGCTCATTAAAAAGCAGATGCGCGAGATCAAGGCCAAGCTTTCGGGCGACGCCAAGGGTGGCGCGATTCTGCTCGGTCTGCGCGGCGTTGTCCTGATCGGCCATGGCGCCACCTCGGTCGAGGCTGTTAAAAACGGTACGCTCGCGGCGGCCGAAGCCGTGCGCGCGGGGCTGGTCGAGAACGTCGCCAACTCCATGGACGGCATCGTTTTGTAAGAGCGAGTTAGAGCGCTGTTATGTGCCTCGCGGCCTGCTTCGTGGGGTAGAATCAGAACCGTGTCTTGGTACCGCCCGGGCGGTACCATTCTTTTGGTATTCATGCACTATGAGAGGAAGCGCTATGGACCGCTCCGAAATCTTCGACAAGATCGCCGAGGTCGCTGCTGACGTTCTGGGCGTCGATGTTGCCGAAATTAGCGATGAGACCACCTTTGACGATCTCGATGCCAACTCGCTCGAGCGCCTGCAGCTGGTTACGGCTATCGAGGACGAGTTCAACCTCGAGATCGATGACGAGACTCTGCTCTCGCTCAACTCTGTCGCCGACGCCGTCGACGCGATCGAAAACGCCAGGGAGGCCTAGGTCTTGGCTTTGTCTGAACGACTTACGCGTGCCCAGGAAATCCTGGGCCATGAGTTCAATAATAAGGTGCTGCTGCGCGCGGCGCTTACGCATCCCTCGGCAGTCGAGGGCCAGCCGGTTTCTGCCAGCTATGAACGCCTTGAGTTTTTGGGCGATTCCATTTTGGGCGCCGTGGTGGCCCGTTCGCTCTTTGAGTCCTATCCCGAGTTTGACGAGGGGAAGCTCACGCGCCTGAAGGTGTCGCTTGTCTCGGGCGCCACGCTGTCCGAGGTGTCGCATGAGCTGGGCATCGACGACATCATTATCTTTGGTGCTTCCGAGACCGGTACCGGTGCGCGCGGTCTGCACTCGGCGCTCGAGAACGTCTACGAGTCGCTCGTGGGCGCGCTGTACCTGGATGCCGGCTGGGATGTTGCGGCGGACTTTATCCATCGTACGCTCAAGCCGCATCTGGCCTCCGAGCGTGCCGAGCACCCCGCGAACCCCAAGTCGTTCTTGCAGGAGTGCGTGCAGGCAGACGGCCACGAGCCTCCCGCGTATAAGCTGGTCGGCTCCGAGGGCCCCGCGCATGCGCCCACCTTTACCGCTGTGGTGCTCATCGACGGTATTCGCCAGGGCCGCGGCACCGGTTCCTCCAAGAAGGAGGCCGAGGGAGCCGCTGCGCTCGAGGCACTCGACCGCATGGGCTACACCACCAACGGCGTGATTCTCAACAAGAAGCCTGTTTAAGCGAGGAACCGTGTATCTCAAGTCCCTCACGCTCAAAGGGTTCAAGTCGTTTGCCGACCGCGCCCATATGTCATTTGAGCCGGGCCTGACCGTCATCGTCGGTCCCAACGGCTCGGGAAAATCGAACATCTCCGACTCGATTCTGTGGGTCCTGGGCGAGCAGAGCGCCAAGCAGCTGCGCGGCCAGGCCATGGAGGACGTCATCTTCTCGGGCTCGTCGGCACGCAAGCCGGTGGGTGTCGCCGAGGTCACGCTGGTGCTCGATAACTCGGACCATATGCTGCCCGTCGATTTTGACGAGGTCGCCATCACCCGTCGCATGTATCGCTCGGGCGAAAGCGAGTACCTCATCAACTCGAGTCCGTGCCGCTTGATGGACATTCAGGACATCCTGCACGATTCGGGTCTGGGCAAGGATACGCATTCCATCATCAGCCAGGGCAAGCTCGATGCCATTTTGCAGAGCCGCCCCGAGGAGCGCCGTGCCCTCATCGAGGAGGCCGCCGGCATCTCCAAGCACAAGCGCCGCAAGGAGCGTGCGCTCAAAAAGATTAAGTCGATGGACGAGCACCTGACGCGTGCCCGCGACATCAATAAGGAAATTGCCCGTCAGCTGCGACCGCTGGAGCGTCAGGTCGATCGTGCGCGCAAGTACAAAGAGCTGTCCTCGCGCGCGAACGAGCTTACGCAGATGTTAGCCGTCGACGAGCTGCGTTCGCTGCAGTCGCAGTGGAACGACCTGGAGAGCCGCTCCAAGGAAGGCGCCGCCGAGCTGGAGCTTGCGCAGTACCGCATGGGCGAAAAGGAGCGCGAGCTCGAGAAGCTCCAGGTCATGCTCGAGGAAAAGGGCTTGTTTGTGGGCGATCTGGGCGAGCAGCGCCGCCATATGCAAGATGTGGTCGGTCGCATTAACTCCGATATGCGCCTGCTCGAGGAAAAGGGCCACAACATGGTGTCGCGCCTGTCCGACATGCGCGGGCAGATTTCGAGCTCCGAGCATCAGCGTCGTCGCGTGGTAGAGGAGCTCGAGGATGCACGTGCGCAGCTTGAGGAAGTGACCGGCGCGCACATGCAGGCCCAGGAGGACGTTGACGCCGCCGGACCTGCCGCCGCCGAGCTCCACGAGCGTCGCGTTGCGCTCGACAATCAGATTTCGCAGCTTACGCGTGAGCAACGCGATGTGCAACGTGGGGCCGATAACGCGGCGCTCGAACTCGCCAAGGTGAAGGACTCGCTGAGTAACGCCGAGGTTGAGGACAACATGTACGCCTCGCGCTTGGAGCAGATCGATGAACAGCTCGAGGAGGTCACGGCCTCGCTCGAGAGCCGTCGCGAACGCGCCAAGGAGCTTGAGGGTGCTCTTGAGGAAGTGCGCCAGGCTCAGGTCGATGCGCGTGAAGCTACCGAGACGGCACGCGCGGCCCTGAAGGACCTGCGTGCCCGCGAGAGCGAGGCACGCAACAAGTTATCCGAGGTGCGCTCGGAGCTTGCCAGCCAAAAGAAGCTCGATGCCCGCATGGCCGATAGCTCGCCGCTGGTGAGCCGTCTGATGGGCGCGCTGGGCGATGATGTCTCGGGTCGTCTGGGTGACGTGCTCGAGGCTCCTCGTGAGCTCGAGGGCCTGGTCGAGCAGCTGCTTGCCGGCGATATCGATGCTCTTTTGTTTGATGACGCCGCCACGCTTGAGCGTGCCGGTCGCGCGGCTCTGGACCAAAAGAAGGCCTCGGGTGAGGCGCTGCTGGTCGCGCGCGGTGTGAGCGCCTCTGCTGCCGCTAAGGGCGCTGCCGGTTCCCGCCTGGTCGATCGTCTGTCCGTGCGCGCAGGCTACGGTCCCGTCGTTGAGGCGCTGCTCGGCGGTTATTACGTCGTGGACGATCTTGCTGCCGCGCTGTCGGCGCCGGTCGTTGACGGCGTGACTTACGTGACCCCTGATGGCGCCCGCGTCGCCTGCGGCGGCCTGGTGCGTGTGGGGCTCGACGCCGGCGAGGCTTCGGGTGCTTTGGAGCGCAAGCGTCGCATTCGCGAGCTGGAGGGCCTGGAGCCCGATCTGGCTGCCATCTTTGAGCATGCTTCGGACCAAGTCGTTGAGGCCAACGCCGCCGTCGAGGAGGCACGTGCCGCCGAGGGCGATGCCGCCGGCGAGATTGCCCGCCTTGAGGGCGAGCGCCGCTCGCTGCTCTCCGAGATTGGCCGCCTGGAGCAAAGCGCCAACAATGCCGAGGTCGAGCGCGTGCGTATCTCCAAGCGCCGTGAGCAGGCTGCCGAGGCCGTTCGCGCCGCGCGCCCGCGTGTGGACGAGCTCACCCGTTCGCGCGACGAGGCTCGAGCGCAGGCAAGCGACCTGGGCTTGCAGATTGCCGAGGCCAACGACGAACTCGACCGCGTTCGCCGTGACGATTCCGAGGCCGCCGGCAAGCTCGCCGATGCCAAGGTCCGCCTGGCCCAGACGAGCGAGCGCCTTCGTTCTCTGAAGGGCCGCGTGCCCGATCTGGAGCATCGCCTGGAGGGCATCGACCGCCGTATCCGCGGAACACGCCAGGCCTCGCGCTCACTCGAGTTGCTGCGCCTGCGCGTCGATCCCATGCACGAGCGCTATTCGGCCCTGCTGGAGCGCGCGTCAGATTGGGCCGCACGTCTGCGTGACCAGGCCTCTCTGGAGGAAGCGGACTCCGCTTCGCTCAAGAAGACCATCGAGGATGCCAAGGCAGAGGTTGCCCGCGCTAAGGAGCGGGTCGATACCGCCACCGCCACGCAAAACGAGTTCAAGGTCGCACGCGGCAAGCTTGAGGTGCAGGTAGAGGCCGCCATTAAGGCCATTACCGCCGATGGCACCACGGTACTCGAGGAAGCGCTCATGCTTCCGGCGCCCACCGACCGCGATGCCGCCGAGCGCGAGCTTAACCAGCTTGTGCGCCAGATCAACAACCTGGGCCCTGTGAACCAAGTTGCCATGGAGGAGTACGAGCAGCTCAAGCGCCGCGCCGACTACATCGAGGGGCAGCTGGCCGATCTGGAGAGCGCGCGCAAGGCGCTCACCAAGATCACCGTGGCCATCGACCGCAAGATGCGCAAGGCGTTCCTGGTGACGTTTGAGAAGGTCGACGCGAACTTTCGCGAGATCTTCGCTATGCTCTTCCCGGGCGGCCAGGCTCATCTGGAGATGACCGATCCCGAGCATCCTGCCGAGACGGGTATCGAGGTCGTGGCGCAGCCGCGCGGCAAGCGCATCACCAAGATGATGCTCATGTCGGGCGGCGAGAAGAGCCTGACGGCGCTCGCCCTGCTCTTTGCTGTGTACCGCACGCGCACGGTGCCGTTCTATGTGCTGGACGAGGTCGAGGCGGCACTCGATGACGCCAACCTGTCCAAGCTCATCGGCGCGCTCGATGTGTTGCGTTCCGATACGCAGCTCTTGGTCATTTCGCATCAGCGCCGTACTATGGAGGACGCTGACGTCCTCTATGGCGTCTCGATGCAAGCCGACGGCGTCAGTCGCGTCGTCTCGCAAAAACTCGATCGCGAAACCGGAAAGGTCGTGAATGCATAATGGGATTCTTTGACGCTCTCTCGCGCGGACTTGAGCGCAGTCGCGAGGCCCTCAACGAGGTCTTTTACTTTGGCGGCGAGGTCGACGAGGATTTTTGGGAGGACCTGGAGGACACCCTCGTTATGGGTGACATGGGTGCCGAGGTCGCCATTCAGGTCTCCGATGACCTACGCGATGCCGCGGCCAAGAAGAACCTCAAGACCGCTCCGCAGCTTCGTCGTGCCCTAGCCGAGCAGCTCGAGCAGCACTTTGTGCCCATCGAGCGCGATCCGTTTTCCGATACGCCGAGCTGCGTGCTGTTTGTGGGCATTAACGGTGCCGGCAAGACCACGACGGTCGGTAAGATCGCGAGCGCCATGGCCGCCCGCGGCAAGAACGTCGTGATCGGTTCGGCCGATACCTTCCGTGCTGCCGCTATCGAGCAGCTCGATGTGTGGGGCCAGCGCGCTGGCGTCCCCGTCATCAAGCGCGACCGCGGCTCCGACCCGGCAAGTGTTTGCTACGACGTGCTCGACGAGGCCGACAAGCGCGGCAGCGACCTGGTGCTTATCGATACCGCCGGCCGTCTGCACACGAGCCCTGAGCTCATGCGCGAGCTTGCCAAGGTGGTCAATGTGACCCGTAAGCGCGCCGCCAATATGGCCGCCGGTCCCATGCCGGTTTCGGTCGTGCTTGTGATCGACGCCGCGACGGGCCAAAACGGTCTGAACCAGGCGCTCGAGTTTAACGAGGCGCTGGGCCTGGACGGTATTATCATGACTAAGCTCGATGGCACGGCTAAGGGCGGTATCGCCATGGCCGTGGCCGAGAAGCTCAAGCTCCCGATCCTTCGCATCGGCGTGGGCGAGCAGGTCGATGACCTGCAGGAGTTTAACGCCAAAGATTTCTGCCGCGCCCTGGTGGGCGAGTCCAATTTAGGAGTGACTAGTGTTTGATTCTCTGAGCGATCGCCTCAACGACACATTTGACCGCCTGCGCGGCAAGGGTAAGCTGACCGAGGCGGATATCACCTCGGCCATGCGCGACATTCGCATGGCGCTGCTCGAGGCCGACGTTAACTTTAAGGTCGTTAAGGAGTTCGTTGCTAAGACCAAGGAGCGCTGCATGACCGCCGAGGTCATGGAGTCGCTGTCGCCGGCGCAAAACGTCGTCAAGATTGTGCTCGACGAGCTCACCGAGATGCTCGGCTCCACCGAGAGCAAGCTCGTTTTTAGTAACCGCATTCCTAATGTCATCATGCTCGTGGGCCTGCAGGGCTCCGGTAAGACCACGGCTGCCGTAAAGCTTGCCTACCTGCTCAAGAAGCAGGGCCGCTCGCCGCTGCTCGCCGCGTGCGACGTCTACCGTCCCGCTGCTGCCGATCAGCTTGCCACGCTCGGTGGCGAGATCGGCGTGCCGGTCTTCCGCGGCGACGGTGCGCACCCGGTCGACATCGCCAAGGGCGCCATCCAGGAGGCCGTCGACCACCTTCGTGACGTGGTGATCGTCGATACCGCCGGTCGTCTTCAGATCGACGAGCAGATGATGCAGGAGGCCGTCGACATCAAGAAGGCCGTCAAGCCCGACCAGGTGCTGATGGTCGTCGACGCCATGACCGGCCAGGATATCGTCAACGTGGTCTCGACGTTTGCCGAGCGCACCGACTTTGATGGTGTGATTATCTCCAAGCTCGACGGTGACGCCCGTGGCGGTGGCGCGCTTTCGGTGCGTCAGGTGACCGGCAAGCCCATCAAGTTTGTGAGCATGGGCGAGAAACCCGATTCGCTTGAGCCGTTCTATCCCGATCGCATGGCCAAGCGAATCTTGGGCATGGGCGACGTTGTCGGCATCATCGAGAAGGCCCAGGAGGCCGCCGATGCCGAACAGCTCGAGGCTGCCGAGCGCATGCTGCGCGAGGGCTTTACCATGAATGACATGCTCGACCAGATGAAAGCCGTCAAAAAGATGGGCGGCATGAAGGGTATCCTGGGCATGCTCCCCGGTGGCCAGCGCGCGCTCAACCAGATGGGCGGTAACCTGGACGAGGGCATCTTCGACAAGAACGAGGCCATCATCATGTCGATGACCAAGGAGGAGCGTCTGCGTCCCTCCATCATCAACGGCCAGCGTCGCGCGCGTATCGCCAAGGGCGCCGGTGTGACCCCCACCGAGGTCAATAGCCTTATGAAGCAGTGGGGCGAGATGAACAAGATGATGGGCCGCATGCGCACGATGGCCAATCAGGCACAGGCCGGCGGCAAGAAGGGCAAAAAGGGCAAGAAGGGCAAGAAGATGCGCATGCCCAATATCCCTGGGCTGGACGCTATGGGTCTGGGCGGCATGGGCGGCCTGGGTACGGGCGGTCCCAAGTCCGATATGGAGCTGCTGCGCCAGATGGAAGCGCAGATGCGCAATAAGAAATAGGGCTGTAATTCCAGCTTGATATGGCAAAGGCCACTCGGAAGCTACCGGGTGGCCTTTGTTGTTGGCTTTGATAGTTGGGCTGCGTTCAGCGTCGCGCCCCGAGCTCGCGGTGCCGTGCCGTTAGTGGCAGCCGCAGCCCTCATGGCCCTCGGGCTCGTGATGGCCGTGGCAGCTGCAGGACTCGCCATGTTCGTGGGCGTGGTCGTGGTCATGGCCGTGGCAGCTGCACGTGGCCTCGCCGTTCTGTGCGAGCGTTCCGGCGATAAGGGCCTCGACACAAGCGTCGCAGCTGCCCTGAGCTCCTGCGTACACCGTGATGCCGGCTTGGGCAAGCGCGTTGATAGCGCCACCGCCGATGCCGCCGCAGATGAGCGTGTCCACGCCACCGTTGTCGAGCAGGCCCGCAAGGGCACCGTGGCCGGTGCCGTCGGTGCCCACGACCTGCTCGTTGAGTACCTTGCCATCCTGAATGTCGTAGATCTTGAACTGCTCGCTGTGGCCAAAGTGCATAAAGATGTTGCCGTTGTCGTACGTGGTTGCCACCCTCATGGTGTCGATCTCCTTTGCTGGCCATACGGCCGTTGCCGTGGTAATGGGGGAGTACGCGATATTGCCGCCTTCGATGACGATTGCCCGTCCATTGACCAACGCGTTTGCCACCTTGCGATGCGCTCGGCTGCAAATAGCCGCCACCGTGGCGCGTGCGATGCCCATCTGCTGTGCGGCTGCCTCTTGGTTAAGGCCTTCCAGGTCGCACAGGCGCAGTACTTCGAGCTCATCGACCGTCATCTCGATGGCGTCTCCGCTGGCAAGGCCGTCGGGGGTAAAGCCGCGATATTCGGGGATGATCCCAACACGGCGTAATTTTTCGCGTCTTCCTGCCATACGTGCTCCTTATCTGACATATGTCAACAATAGAATAGCGAACGCGCAGATTTACGCAAGGAATTTCTGGCATATGCCAGAAAATGAAGGCATATGTTTGGGCTGTGGGGCCGCATGTGCCTGGGATACAATGAATCTCGCTTGTAGGCGACTGACAGGAGGGTCAATGAGCAAGGCTGATCAACAGTTTGTAACCATGTGCCGCGATATTCTGGACCATGGCACCACCACCGAGGGCCAAAAGGTCCGTCCGGTGTGGGAGGACGGCACCCCTGCCTATACCATTAAAAACTTTGGTGTCACGGCACGCTACGACCTGCGCGAGGAGTTTCCGGCGCTTACCCTGCGTCGTACGGCCCTCAAATCTGCCATGGATGAGATCCTATGGATCTATCAAAAGAAGTCCAATAACGTGCATGACCTCAACAGCCATATTTGGGATGAGTGGGCCGACGAGACCGGTTCCATCGGCAAGGCCTACGGGTATCAGATTGGGCAGAAGAGCCATTATGCCGAGGGCGATTTCGACCAGATGGACCGCGTTCTGTACGACCTTAAGAACACGCCGTACAGCCGCCGCATTATGACGAATACCTATGTGTTTAGCGACCTGTCCGAGATGCACCTGTATCCGTGCGCCTACAGCGTGACGTATAACGTGACGCAGCGCCCGCAGGATGACAAACCGACGCTCAACATGATTCTCAACCAGCGCAGCCAGGACATTTTGGCCGCGAACAACTGGAATGTGTGCCAGTACGCCATCTTGCTGATGATGGTCGCGCAATCGGTCGATATGATTCCCGGCGAGCTGCTGCATGTGATCGCCGATGCCCACATTTACGACCGTCATGTCGATATCGTCCGCGAGCTTATCGAGCGTCCGCAGTTTGCCGCGCCTAAGGTAACGCTCAACCCCGATGTACATGACTTCTATGCGTTTACGACCGATGATCTGATCGTCGAGGGCTATGAGCACGGCCCGCAGGTCAAGAACATCCCCATTGCGGTGTAGGTGACGCGCATGACGTGTAAGCTTTCCGCCATTGTCGCCGTGTGTGACGATTGGGGCATTGGGTGCGAGGGTGACATGGTCGTGTCTAATCGCGCCGACATGCGTCATTTTGTGGCGCGCACCAAAGGCTGCCCGGTCATTATGGGACGCAAGACGCTGCTGAGTTTTCCCGGCGGGCGTCCGCTCAAGAACCGTCGTAATATCGTGCTCACGCGCGATGAGGACTTTGCTGCCGAGGGCGTCGACGTGGTGCATAGCGTCGACGAAGCGCTCACCGCGGTAGCCGATGAGCCCGTTGCGTGGGTGATCGGTGGCGGCGAGGTGTATCGGCAGTTTTTGCCGTATTGCGCCGAGGCCGAGGTTACGCATAACCATTGCGTGCATGACGTGGATACGTATTTTCCCGATCTGGATGCCGATCCCGCGTGGGAGATTGCGCGGCGTGGCGGTGTTGCCACGATTGCCTCGGGCGAGGGCGACGAGGGTGTCGATTATGAGTTCGTAACGTATCGTCGCGTTGAGGCGTAAATCGTCCGGCGTGAACGGTATCATCGGATTGTTTGAATGCATGGGGCGGCGCTTAGCGTCGCCTCGTTTGGTATAGATGCGCTGTAAAGAAAGGTGCGGGCTGGCTGCTATGACTGATGCCGTTGAGGTGCTGCGAATCGATTCGCTCGAGGACGAGCGGCTTGATGCCTACGTGCGACTGACCGAGCGTGAGCTGCGCTGCGTGCTGGAGCCGCAGAAGGGCATTTTTATCGCCGAGAGTGCCAAGGTCATCGAACGTGCGGTTCGCGCCGGATACGAGCCGGCGAGCTTTCTTTTGGGCGAGCGCTGGCTCGACCAGATGATGCCGCTGTTTGAGCGCCTGGCGGTACGCGAGGGCGCGGGTCCGGTTCCCGTGTTCGTTGCCTCGATGGAGCTTATGGAGCGGCTGACGGGCTTCAATGTGACGCGCGGTGCGCTCGCGGCATTCCGTCGTCCACGTCAGATTCCGGTAGCCGAGTTCTTGGGTGGCGTCGTCGATGCGGCGGGGGAGCGCCCGGTGCGCGTGTGCGTGCTCGAGGGCATTGTCGACCACACCAACGTCGGCGCGATTTTCCGCTCGGCGGCTGCGCTGAACGTCGATGGCATTTTGGTGAGCCCTACGTGCTGCGATCCGCTGTACCGTCGCTCGGCCCGCGTGAGCATGGGCACGGTGTTCCAGGTGCCCTGGACACGCATTGGCAGCGAAGCGCGCGTATGGCCGCATGATGGGCTGGCGGCGCTACACGATGCCGGCTTTTCGTGTGCCGCTATGGCGTTGACGGATGATTCGGTGTCGCTGGACGATCCCGCGCTCCAGGAGATTGACCGCCTGGCAATCTTTATGGGCACCGAGGGTGCTGGCTTGGGCGCCAAGACCATTGCAGGCTGCGACCGCGCCGTGCGTATTCCGATGGCGCATGGGGTCGATTCACTCAACGTGGCTGCGGCAAGCGCTGTTGCCTTTTGGCAGCTGTGCCCGCATGTGAGCAACGAGTACCACTACCAGCCGGGGCTGTATCACTAGGCAGATAGTTAGCACCGGGCTCTGGTTCGGGGCGTTTCGGCCGACGTCGGTCGGTGCTAAGCTGGTATTGGCTTTGGTCTTAAATTGCCGTTTTGTTGTTTGACGTACGCTGGTGGGGAGGGCGTGTGGCTAAGAAATCTACGGCTATCGATGTAACGCAGGGTGTCATTTGGCAACAGCTGCTGTCGCTGTGCGTCCCTATCTTCTTTAGCTCGTTTTTTCAGCAGGCTTACACGCTTATTGGTACGTATATCGTCGGCCAGTTTGGCGGCAAGCTCGCGCTGGGTGGCATTCAAGCCACGATGGTGCTCACCGAGCTCTGCATTGGCTTTTGCGTTGGCGTTGGCGCTGGCTGCGCGGTCATTACCGGTCAGTATTTTGGTCAGCACGATGATGAGCGATTGAGTCGTTCGGTCCATACGGCCATGACGCTCGCGCTGGTGGGCGGTATCGTTTTCTCGATTCTTGGCATAGTGTTCGTTGAGCCCATGCTGGTACTTATGAACACGCCGCATGAACTATTGGCCGAGGGCGTGGCCTATGCTCGTTGCTATTTTGCCGCCATGGTTGCGGCGCTGCTGCTCAATATGGGAACGGCGCTGCTGCGCGCCGTGGGCGACACACGCGGTCCTGCTGTGATCATTGCTTCCGGCTGCCTTGTTAATGCGGTGCTGGATGTCATCTTCGTTGCCGTGCTTCATATGGAGGCTCTGGGCTGCGGCATCGCGGTGGCGCTGACCATTTGCTCCAACGCCACGATGATCGTGATTCGTATGATGCACGCTCCGGGTGCGTGGCGGCTTTCACTGTCCAAACTCTGCATTGATCCTGGCATTTGTAAGAGCATGATCTCGTGTGGTCTGCCGCTTGGCTTTCAGTCTGCTGCGTATTCGATTTCCAACGTTTTGATTCAGGTGTCGGTTAACTCGTTTGGTGCCGATGTCACCACGGCGTGGGGTCTTTCGGGCCGTTTGGATGGCATTGTCTGGATGGTTACCGAGGCGCTTGGCGTTTCGATCACCACGTTCTCGGCACAGAACTTTGGCGCGCGCAACTACGAGCGCATGCGCAAGGGCTACCATACGTCGCTTGTGCTGTCGTTTATGCTCATTGGTGGCCTGTCTGCCGTGCTACTGGTGTTCTCGGGTCCGTTGTCGCGTCTGTTTGTCGACGATGCTTTGATTTCGGCCTACACCACGACGATTCTTCATTTCATCGCGCCGTTCTACGCGATCTTCTCGATTATCGAAAACGCGTCCGGCTCCATCCGCGGCGCTGGCGTGAGCTTCCAGCCTATGATGCTCACGATTTTTGGCACCGTCGTGCTCAGGGTGATCTGGGTGTTTGCGATTATGCCGTTCGATCCGTCGCTTGAGCACCTGCTGCTGGTTTACCCCGTAACCTGGCTCATCACGGCCACGATGTTTACCATCTACCACCACAGCGGCAACTGGCTCGGCCGCGCCACCGCCTAATGATCCGTTTTCCTCCGTCCCCTACGGATCATTTAGTATTCGATGCCTTGGCGGGCTAGGAGGCCTTCGTCGAAGTAATGTTTGACGGGGCGCATTTCGGTGACCAGGTCTGCCAGATCGGCGAGGGGCAGCAGACCGCGGCCGGTGAGCACGAGCTCCGTGGTGGCGGGCTTTGTCGCGATCAGCGCTTCGACATCCACGCGCGTCACAAATCCACGGCGCATGGCCTCGCCAAGTTCGTCCAGAATCAGAACGTCGACTTGGCTAATCTGCTCGCGCGCCAGCTCCATGATCTGTGCGGCACAGGCTTCGGGCGTGTCGCGGTCGGCTTGTACGATGCGCAGACCTAAACGGGGCGCCGCATCATGCTCGGCGCAGTGCAGCTTCTTGGCAAACTGCAGCATAAGCACGTTAAGTCCATAGCCCGTGGCGCGCAGTGCAAGCCCCAGCGCAGCCGTCGTCTTGCCCTTGCCGTCGCCCGTGTAGATCTGAACCTTGCCGACTTCCAGTGATGCCATCTCTGTCCTTTCGTGCCCGGCGTCGGTTTATCGTCGCTCGGGTTGGGTATTCTAGAAACCATTATCAACCCCAGTAGATGGAGTTCAAGCAGATGGAGATGGATGACAACAAACGTAGACGGAATATGATCCTCTACGTGCTCATCGCCTTCGTCGTCTACCTCGTGCTCTCGACCGTTCTGTTCCCCAACATCGGTCACACGCAGCAGATTACGAAGACCGATTACTCGACCTTTGTCAAAGCGCTCGATAAGAAGAGTGTCGACAAGGTCGAATACAATACGGACGATTACACGATTTATTACACCAAGAAGGGCGAGGACGAGAACATCGCCTACAAGACGATCGGTGTGCCAAACGATGCGGGCTTTACCGATCGCGTGCTTGAATCCGGCGCCTCGCTGGAATCTGTTGTCCCCGATAAGAACTCGGGTCTGATGACTTACTACCTGCTCACCCTCATTCTTCCCATGGTGATTTTCTTCCTGATTGGCTGGTGGCTCAACCGCCGCATGAAGAAGGCCATGGGCGATGACGGCCCGTCGATGAACTTTGGCGGCGGTGGTTTTGGCGGCGGCGGACTGGGCAAGTCCGGTGCTCGCGTTATCGCTTCCAAGGATGTGGGCGTGACCTTTAAGGACGTTGCTGGCCAGGAAGAGGCCAAGGAATCCCTTAAGGAGGTCGTCGACTTTCTGGAGAAGCCGCAGCGCTACGAGGAGATCGGCGCCAAGCTGCCGCGCGGTGCTCTTCTTGTCGGCCCTCCGGGTACCGGTAAGACCCTGCTTGCCAAGGCTGTGGCCGGCGAGGCCGGTGTTCCGTTCTTTAGCATTTCGGGCTCGGAGTTTGTTGAGATGTTTGTCGGTCGCGGCGCTGCTAAGGTGCGTGACCTGTTTAAGCAGGCCAAGGAAAAGGCCCCGTGCATCGTCTTTATCGATGAGATCGATACCATCGGCAAAAAGCGTGACGGCGGCGGCTTTAGCGGCAACGACGAGCGCGAGCAGACGCTCAACCAGCTGCTGACCGAGATGGACGGCTTCGATAACCACAAGGGTATTGTCGTTCTCGCTGCTACCAACCGACCCGACAGCCTTGACCCGGCCCTGTTGCGCCCCGGCCGTTTTGATCGTCGCATCCCCGTTGAGCTGCCCGACCTGACCGGCCGCAAGAACATCCTTGAGCTCCATGCCAAGAGCGTGAAGACGCAGCCCCCGATCGACCTGACTGCGATCGCCCGTGCCACGCCCGGCGCCTCGGGTGCCGACCTGGCCAATATCATCAACGAGGGCGCCCTGCGCGCCGTTCGCGAGGGTCGCAAGCGTGCAACCCAGGACGACTTCGAGGAGTCGGTGGAGGTCGTCATCGCCGGTCAGCAGCGCAAGTCCACGGTGCTGTCCGATCACGAGAAGCAGGTCGTTTCTTACCACGAGATCGGTCATGCCATCGTTGCTGCCCGCCAAAAGGGTTCTGCGCCGGTCACGAAAATTACCATCGTGCCGCGCACGAGCGGTGCTCTGGGCTACACCATGCAGGTCGAGGAGGATGAGCGCTTCCTGACCACACGCCAGGAGGTCCTGGACAAGCTCGCCGTCTATTGCGGTGGCCGTGCAGCCGAGGAGCTCATCTTTGGCGAGATGACGACCGGCGCAGCCAACGATATCGAGCAGGCCACCAAGCTCGCCCGTAACATGGTGACGCGTTTTGGTATGTCCGATGAGTTTGGCATGATGGCGCTCGGTACCGTTCAGAATGCGTACCTCAACCAGGACACGTCGCTCACCTGCGCCCCCGGTACGGCCGAGCGCGTGGACGCGATTGTCGCCAAGCTGATCGAGGATGCGCACGACCGCGCTCTGCAGATTCTGAAGGAGAACAAGTTTAAGCTCCACGAGCTGGCTCGTTATCTGTACAAGAAGGAGACGATCACGGGCGAGGAGTTCATGAATCTCCTCACGCGCGAGAATCCTCTGATGCCGAAGCAGCAGTAAGGCTGGTTACACAGCATCGAACGCCCCATTTGAGCTTCTATCTCAAATGGGGCGTTTTGCGTGGGGAGAGTTAAATATGAAGATCGTGGTGAGCGCCTGTTTGATGGGCGAGAGCTGCAAGTATAACGGACTCGACAACTATCATCGCGAGCTGGTCGAGGCTTGCGAGCGCACGGGGACCGAGGTCCTGTTGGTATGCCCTGAGGTTTTTGGCGGCCTGCCCACACCGCGCGATCCTTCCGAGATTGTGGACGGCGAGGTCCGTACCTGCGAGGGTACCTCAGTCGATCGCGAGTTTCGCCTGGGTGCCGAGCGCGCGCTCGACATGTGCGAGCAGGCGGGCGGCCCGTCCGAGATCGCTGCGTGCGTCTTGCAGGACCGTAGCCCCTCGTGCGGCGTCGGCCGTATCTACGACGGAACCTTCAGCGGCACGCTCACTCCGGGCAACGGTGTTTTCGTCGACCTGCTGCTGCGTCACGGGTACCGCGTGATTCCGGCTAGCGAGTTCGATCCCAGCATGTTGGAACATTATCCACAGCACTCGAACCCAACACTTCCTCACGGGTGACCGTTTTGGCATCATCCGTGAAGTTGATATTGAGTACGACCCGGTCATCAAAGACGTAGACCGAGTTGACAGGCGCCGTACCCAGGCAGTCCCTCCCCGCGGCCCTCGCGCAGGAACGCGTACAAGGCCCTCCTGCCCCAAACCCTGCTAGGAACGAGTGCAGCAAACTGGACTTTTAAATTAGTCTTTGCAAATAACCTTTGAACCTTCACCATCAATTACAATTCCCTGACGATTGTTAATTGGGCATAGATTCAAATCTGAAAACTCAGTCATTATTTTCTCGGTAACTTTCTTAAATGGCGCTGTAAGAAAATGCGGAAGAACATAGAAATCAATCAAATTAAGCCCTGCATCATCTTCTTGTGAGTAGTCCTCCGGCTTTTCATCCATTTGCTCGATATACTGGATGCTTGGAGCGCATACAATCGCACCTGCCGATTCACCAATCATCAGTTTTCCCTTTGCCAATTCTTTCTTCAACAGCTCATCCGTTCCCGTTTTACGGAGCTGGTCTATAAGGAAAAAAGAATTTCCGCCGGTAAAATAGATCACATCCGCATCTTCAAAAAGAGACTGTATCGTTGAATAAGCCTCCGTTGAAATATCAATTTCAGTTACGATTGCTCCCAACTTTTTGAATAATTTTCGAGCCGAGCCGACATAACCGGTGTAGCCTTCACGCAGCGAAGCTGTTGGAATAAATGCGACTTTTTTATTTTCAATTTCTTCCTTTATCAGACTTCCTACACTTGAAAAGTGCGAACATAAAAACAGTTTCATCAATATTCTCCTTTATATATAAATTCTTATTTGTTGAACTAAGCCGTGTATACCATACTCTCCAATGAAAGAACGCCCTGATATAGCGTAATTTGCTGTTTTCCTGCGTACGTGCGTACACACTCCACAGGAATTCTAAGGGCCCTGCCCCCTTAGCACACGGACTCTGGAACAAAGTCTAGTGTGTTACGCCTTGCCAGAGGTGTACAGGCTCCCGGTGCGCACGTACGCAGCAATTGCCATCAATGCGCCATATTAGTGGCGATCAAGTTCGCACAAAGCGACCTTGATCCCGCAAAACAAAAGGCAGGATACCATCACCACGATGATATCCTGCCTTTTGTTCGTTCCTGTTTACCGTTCCGAGTAGTGCTTCCGCAGAATTTCCGATAAACAAAAAACGTACGCGAACCCTTTCTCGTAAAGAACCGGGTTCGAGTACGAACTGAATGGTGGAGCAATAAAAACCACCACAAAGGTGCCTGTCCCCTTTGTGGTGGTTTTGGGTTAGAGCTAGAGCGCGTGTCCGTAGGCGTTGGCGGCCTTGATGGCGGCGGCGAACTTCTCGTCGGTGAAGGGCTCCGGGTTGCCTTGCTTCCACTCGTTGGTGGCGTGCGCGTACTCGCACAGGGCCGGGATATCGGACTCGGAAAGCCCGACCTGCTCAAGCGTCACGGGCAGCCCCATCTGCTTGTTAAAGGCAGCGTAGCGCTTAAGGTTCTCGGTGTCGCCCGTGTAGGCGAACAACACGAGCACGCCCAGGCTCACGACCTCGCCGTGCAGGTAGGTGCCCTCACGCGGAATGCTGCAAGTGGCGTTGTAGAACGCGTGCGCCACGCTCGAGTTGTAGTAGTAATCGTTCTGGTTGGTCAGGTTCGAGACATAGCCCGTGTTGACCACGATGTCGAGCGCGATCTGCTTGACAGCCTCGCTCGACAGGTCCTGGCGCACGTCCTCAAGACCCTGGACGCCATAGGTAAACAGCGGCTCGGAACAGGTGTGGGCGAGTGCCAAGCCAAGGCCTGCCGTGTGCTCCAAATTGCCGGCGCTCGTGGCGTACTCGACCTCGGGCTGCTTAGACAGGGCATCGCCTACGCCGGCCCAGAAATACTCTGCCGGTGCCTCGGCGATGATCTTGGGGTTGATGAAGATGTGCGCCGGTCGGTTGGGGTACGAATAGCCCTCGAGCGAGCCGTCGTCGTTGTACACGACGGCAATGGCGGTTGCGGCGGAGCAGTTGGAACAGATCGTCGGGACCGTAAAGACGATCTTCTTGAGCTCGATAGCTGCGGTCTTCACGGTGTCGAGCGCCTTGCCGCCGCCGCATGCGATAAGCACGTCAGCTTCCTGGCAGGCGGGGGAGTTTACGACCTTGGCGATATTTGCGCGCGTACTGTTGGTGCCGTAGACGCGCGTCTCCAGAATTTCGACGTCGGTACCCGCCAGCGCAGCTTCGATACCGGGAAGTGCTGCGGCCAGTGCTCGCTTGCCACCGATGATCGCGACCTTGGTCGCTCCGTACTCCGCCAGTGCGGTGGGCAGCTCGTCAAAGCAATCCTCGCCAACGGTGTAGTCGCTCATTCCAATCGTGCGCATAGCAACCTTCTTTCGTTCGATAAAGTGCTTTCAGGTATTTTGCTCCAAGAGAAGGTCCACAGCCGCGAGAAATTTCGAACGTATAAAACCAGTGTTGAGGGTTTTTCGTCGGCGCGGAACGTGCTAGCATACTCCGCATAAGCGTTGATGGGGACGAGTAGTCGGCCGTCCGCATGCCACAGAGAGCGGGGAGCGCTGAGAACCCGTGCATGCGACCGATGAAAATCACCCCGGAGCTGCGATCCCAACGGACGTGCCGCGCAGGTTCGTCTTAGTAGACATCGCCGAGATGGCCGTCGATACAGGCCAGCCGAGTAACGGATGCGAGCGCGCGAATACGCGGGCGAGGGCATCTAAGCTGGGTGGTTAAGCGAAGAGCTTTTACGGGCAGACTGCCTGTTTTGTGGCGCTTCGTCCCAGCTTGTAGGGACGGGCGCTTTTTTGGTGCCCAGAGGGCGTGCGCGCCCACGACATGAAAGGGGTACCGTGGCAAACGAGTACAAGCAGACGATGAATCTGCCCAAAACCGGATTTCCCATGCGTGCCGGTCTTTCCAAGTCCGAGCCCAAGCGACTCAAGGACTGGCAGGACAACAAGGTCTACGAGCAAGTTCTAAAGAAGAACGAGGGGCATAAGAAGTTCGTGCTGCACGACGGCCCTCCGTACGCCAACGGCCCGATCCACATCGGCCATGCCATGAACAAGATCTCCAAGGACATGATCAACCGCTACTGGATGATGCAGGGCTATGAGGTTCCTTATGTCCCCGGTTGGGACTGCCACGGTCAGCCGATTGAGCACAAGGTCGAGGAGAAGCTCGGCACCGAGAAGTTCAACCAGACCCCCACGGCCAAGATTCGTGAGCTCTGCAACGAGTTCGCTGTCGAGAACATCGAGTTGCAGAAGGCCGGCTTCCGTCGCCTTGGCGTGCTTGGCGACTGGGACAACCCGTATCTGACGCTCTATCACCAGCATGACGCCGCCGACATCGAGGTCTTCAAGGCCATGTTCGACAAGGGCATGATCTATCGTGGTCACAAGCCCGTTCACTGGTGCAAGCACTGCCACACCGCGCTCGCCGAGGCCGAGATTGAGTACTCCGACGAGACGAGCCCCTCCATCTTCGTGCGCTTCGAGATGACCTCCAAGCCCGCCGGCCTCGAGAACTTCGACGGCCCGGTCGACTTTATCATCTGGACGACCACGCCGTGGACCATCCCCTCCGACCAGGCCGTTTCCCTCAAGCCCGGTGCCGCCTACGTCGCCGTTGAGCACGACGGCCGCGCCGAGGTCATGCTCGAGGACCTGGCTCCCAAGTGCTGCGAGGAGTTTGGCTGGGAGTACACCCCGGTTATGGTCGACGGCAAGCCCTATGTGGTTCCCGCCGAGACCTTCCACCACATTCACTACAAGCAGCCGATCTTTGACGGTGTCGAGGGCGTGGCACTGCTGGCCGATTACGTCGGTGTCGATGACGGTACCGGTATCGTCCACAACTCGCCCGGCCACGGCGTCGACGACTACTTTGCCTGCCTTAAGGAGGGCATCACCGACATCTGCATGCCGGTCGATGACGACGGCAAGTTCTATACCGGCGAGGAGTTTGGCACCGGTGGCCCCTTCAGCGGTATGGATACCGACGAGGCCAACCCGCACATCATCGAGTTCCTGCGCGAGCGCGGCACCCTGGTCCTCGAGAAGAAGATCACGCACAGCTATCCGCACTGCTGGCGCTGCAAGCACCCGGTGCTCTTCCGTGCTACCGACCAGTGGTTTGTCTCGATGGACAAGACCGGTTTGCGCGAGCAGGCTGGCAAAGAGGTCCGCGAGAACGTCAAGTGGTATCCGGCTCACGCCGCCAACCGCATCGGCGCCATGGTCGAGCAGCGTCCCGACTGGTGCATTAGCCGTCAGCGCAACTGGGGTGTGCCCATCCCGAGCTACACCTGCGCCGACTGCGGCGAGAAGGTCATGAACGACGCTACGCTCGACGCCGTCATCAAGCTCTTCCACGAGAAGGGCTCCGACGCCTGGTTCACCGACGCTCCCGAGAGCTACCTGGGCGAGGCCTGCGTCTGCCCCAAGTGCGGCGGCCATCACCTCAAGGCCGATAAGGACATCCTCGACGTGTGGTGGGACTCCGGCGTCTCTTGGAAGGCCGTCTGTGAGTATCGCCCCGAGCTTGAGTACCCGGCGGATGTGTACCTCGAGGGCTCCGACCAGCACCGCGGTTGGTTCCAGAGCTCGCTGCTCACCTCGGTGGGTGCAAACGGCCACGCTCCGTACAAGGCGGTCGTCTCGCAGGGCTTCACCCTCGACGGCCAAGGCCGCAAGATGTCCAAGTCGCTCGGCAACGTCATCGACCCCAACAAGGTCTGCGACGAGATGGGCGCCGACATCATCCGTCTGTGGGTTGCATCCGTCGATACCAGCTCCGACGTGTCCATCGACCACGAGATCCTTGCTCGTACGTCCGATGCCTACCGTCGTTTCCGCAACACGCTGCGCTTCCTGCTCTCCGAGCTCGAGGGTCAGTTTGAGCCCGAGACCGACGGCGTCGCCTTTGCCGACCTGCTGCCGCTCGACAAGCTCATGGTTGCCCGCCTGACCCAGGTTCAGGCCGAGGTCGACGATGCCTACGCCAGCTACGAGTTCCCGCGTGCCTACCGCGCGCTCTACGACTTCGTGGTTACCGAGCTCTCCAACGTGTACCTCGACGCCCTGAAGGACCGTCTGTACTGCGAGAAGCACGGCTCGCTCGAGCGCCGCAGCGCCCAGACCGTGCTCGCCGAGCTCTTCTCGATGCTCATGCGCGACCTTCAGCCGATCCTGTCCTACACGGTCGACGAGGCCATGGCCTATGCGCCCGCCGGCTGCGTCGATCACCAGAAGTACGCCGCGCTGCTCGATTGGTACAAGTCGCCCATCACGGTCGACGAGGCCAATGAGTTTGAGGGCGTGCTCGAGGCTTCGCTCGAGCTCCGTAGCGCCGTGACCAAGGCCCTTGAGGATGCTCGCTCCGCCGGCACCTTCACTAAGAGCCAGCAGGTTCGCGTCAAGGCGGTCGTTCCCGCCGAGATGTACGCGCTGCTGACCGGTGACAAGGCTGTCGACCTGGCCGAGTTCTACATCGTCTCCGATGTTGAGCTGACCCAGGGCGAGGAGCTTTCCGTTGCTATCGAGGCTGCCGAGGGCGAGTGCTGCGACCGTTGCTGGAACTACCGCACCACCGTCGGCGAGTACAACGGCCACGCGCACATTTGCAAGCGCTGCGCTGAAGCCCTTTAGGTTCCGCCGTTCTACCGAACGGCGGACCTGCCGACGCTGCGCGGGCCGCATTTGGACAATCTGACGTTCAATTTCAAGGGCGCGACCGAAAGGTCAGCGCCCTTTCATTTCACGTCACCTTGTCTCAAATGCGACCCGCTCGCTCATTTATGCTCTACCTGCGGTGTTTCCGTTCTTGGGAGATTTGTCGCTTCTTGCTTGCGTCAATGTATGATTATTTAGTGCGTTAAACGGAATTCGATTGTTTTGAGGGTAGGGGATTTCTTTGGGTCGTACTGGGGATATGACGCCGCCTTTGCGTTGGCGGCTGGGTGTTGCTGGTGGGGTGGCGCTGGTTGTGCTGCTTGTTGACCAGCTGACCAAGCTTGCGGTTCGTGCCGTGGGCGACGCTTTGCATGTGACCGTTATCCCCGGTGTCATCGACTTTATGTTTGTCCGCAATATCGGTGCTGCCTTTAGCATGGGCGAGGGGCATGGCATCGCGTTTGCCGTGCTGGCGTTGGCGGTCATTATCGCTATTGCCGTGTACCTCGTTCGTGCGCCCCAGCTCGCCCATCTTGAGGTTGTGGGCATGGCGATGGTTGCGGGCGGTGCTATCGGCAACGCTATCGATCGTTTGGCCTTTGGCTTCGTGACCGATTTTATTGCCACCACCTTCATCGACTTCCCCGTCTTCAATGTGGCCGATATCGGAATTACCTTGGGCGTCGCGCTCGCCCTCTTCGGTTACATGTTCTTGAGCCCCGCGGCCCGTGAGGTCGATGCGACCGCCGAGCTTAACGCCCGTGACGAGGCCCGCGCCAAGCGCAAGGCTAAACAACGTGGGGAGCGTGCCCGCAAGATTCGCGAAAGGAATGAGCGCTAATGGCCGACATCCATATCCTTGTTGCCGACGATGCCGCTGGTCAGCGTCTTGACGCCTATCTGGGCGCCAACGATGGCTGTCCCACGCGCTCTGCCTGCGCGCATCTGATTGAGGGCGGTGCCGTATGTGTCAATGGCGAGACCTGCCTGTCCAAAAAGTACGCCGTGCGAGTCGGCGACCGTATTTCGGTCGATCTGCCCGAGCCACACGATCCCACCGATGTGATTCCCGAGGCCATCCCGCTCGATATTCGCTATGAGGACGACTATCTCATTGTGCTCTCCAAGCAGCGCGGCCTGGTGTGCCATCCTGCACATGGTCATGAGAGCGGTACGCTTGCCAACGCCCTGGTTTACCACTGCGGTATCGACCATCTGGGCACCGTGCAGGGCGAGGACCGCCCCGGCATCGTGCATCGCCTGGACCGCGATACCTCTGGCCTCATGCTCGCCGCTAAGGACGATGACACCCAGCGCTCACTGCAGAACCTTATCCGTACGCGCACGCTCGACCGCCGCTATATCACACTCGTGCATGGGCACATCGCCATGGATGAGGGCACCATCAACACCGGTATTGCCCGCTCCACGCGCGACCGCGTTAAGATGGCGGTGTCTGACGATCCTTTTGCGCGCCAGGCCATCACAACCTTTAAGGTTCTCGAGCGTTTTGATTCCACCCGCTTTGACGATGGCTATACGCTCGTCGAGTGCCATCTGTTTACCGGGCGCACGCACCAGATTCGCGTGCATATGCGCCATATCAATCACGCCTGCGTGGGCGATCCGCTCTACGGCAAGTGCGATGCGCGCGCCGATCAGGGCCTGACCAGGCAATTCCTGCATTCGTGGCGCGTGGCGTTCGATCATCCCGTGACGGGCGAGCGCATCGAGTGCCGCGACGAGCTGCCGTGGGATCTCGCCGCCGTCTTGGACGATTTGGCCCCACGCTCGCTTGGCCGCACTGAAGCCGGCGACGATATCGTTCCGCAGCTCGGTCTGCTCGAAGCCTAGCCAGTATTAGGTGGTTTCTTGAACTCGATTAGCCTGCGGTAAGATATACGGTTGTTTACGTAACGCGTTCTCGGGAGCCTGCATGCTCGCCTTTTTGCAAACCAACACGCCCATCGTGATCTTTAACCAGATTGTGGTTACGCTGCTCACGTTTTGCTTCCTGTATCAGGTGGTCTTCTTTGTCATTGGCGCTCTCCGCGGTGAGGTCGCGCCGCCCAAGGCCAAAAAGCTCCATCGCTACGCCTTCTTCATTGCGGCGCATAACGAGGAGGCGGTAATCGCCAACCTCGTGCGCTCCATTAAGGACCAGGATTATCCGTCCGAGCTTATCGAAGTCTTTGTCGTCGCCGACGCTTGCACCGACAGCACCGCGCAGCTCGCGCGCGAGGCCGGCGCTATCGTCTACGAGCGTAATGACCTGGCCCGCAAGGGTAAGAGCTGGGTCATGGACTTTGGTTTCGACCGTATCCTTAACGAGTTTCCCGACACGTTTGAGGGCTACTTTATCTTCGACGCCGACAACGTCATCTCCCGCGATTACGTCTCCAAGATGAATGATGCCTTTGACCAGGGTTTCCATGTGGTCACGAGCTACCGTAACTCTAAGAACTTCGGCAGCTCGTGGATTTCGGCCGCCAACGCTACCTGGTATCTGCGCGAGGCGCGCTTCCTCAACAACGCGCGTAATATCTGCAAGACGTCGTGTGCCGTTTCGGGTTCGGGCTACCTCATCTCGGCGAGCGTGATCGAGGGCATGCACGGTTGGCAATTCCACACGCTGACCGAGGATATCCAGTTCACCACGTTCTGTGCCATTCACGGCATTCGCATCGGCTATGCGCCGGCGGAGTTCTTTGACGAGCAGCCGGTGACGTTTAAGGCCTCTTGGAAGCAGCGTATGCGCTGGACCAAGGGTTTCTACCAGGTATTCTTTACGTATGGTAAGCACCTGGTCAAGTCGACCTTCCGCTATCGCCGCTTTGCCGCCTACGATATGTTTATGACCATCGCGCCGGGCATGCTGCTGTCCTTGATCTCCATGCTCGCCAACGCGACCTTCCTTATCGTGGGCGGGCTCTCGCACGGCTTCTTGGCTACCGAGGTCGAGATGCAGGCTTGTGCCGCCTCGCTCATTATGACCTTCGCGATGATGTATCAGACCTTCTTTATCCTGGCGCTGCTCACGACCATCTTTGAGTACAAGCACATTCACTGCGCGCAAAAGTGGCGCTTGGTGACTAACCTGTTCACCTTCCCGATCTTTATGTTCAGCTATATCCCCATCACGGTTGCCGCGCTGTTCCTGAAGGTCGACTGGGTTCCGACGCAGCACGCTGTCAGCGTCACCCTCGACGAGGTCATGCAGGGCGCCAAATAACCAGCACCAAAACCACCGCAAAGGGAACGGACACCTTTGTGGGGGTTTTGCTTTTGAGATGCGGCTCGAGGAGGTGCTCGATGGTCTATATCCCGTTTTGGCTGTGCGCCATCGCTGGCGCCGTCATCGACGCGCGTGAGCGTCGGTTCCCGAATGTGCTCGCCGGGGCTTGTGCCGTAGCTGCGTTTGCGGGCGTATTGCTGGATCGTGGCTCGGACGTGGCGCTTGACCACGCGGGCCTTGCCGTCATCGTGTATCTTGTGCTCGTGCTGACTGAGTCCCTCTGGCGGCGCCTCCGCCAGGCCCCGGGTATCGGTATGGGAGACGCCAAGGCGCTCTTCGCGCTTTGCACGCTCGACCCCATGGGCGGTATCGTGGCATTTGCCGCTGCTCTCCTGGTCCTAGCCCTCTCCTGCCTCATCACAAAATCGCGCTCCCTGCCATTGCTGCCGTTTTTGGTGCCGATTTTTGCCATAATCGAGGTCGTGGGCTGCACGCTGTAACCGATTGCGCATCCTTCTTAAGGAGCATGCCATGGCAACTAATCAAGAAACGGCCGCCATCAAGGCGCGCATGGACCGTATTCCCTCGGCGTTGTCGTCCGAGCTCATCGAGCGCATTGCCGCCGAACGTGCTTTGGGCGCGGTCAATCCGTATCGTTGCAACGATGACCAGGTCATTCGTCGTGTCAATCGTGATGCGGACAAAGGCACGCTTATGCGCCCCAGCTTTATGCGCGATACCGAAAAGATTCTCCATCTGCCGGCATACACTCGATATGCAGGTAAAACGCAGGTCTTTAGCTTTCGTAGCAACGATGATCTATCGCGCCGTGGTCTGCATGTGCAGCTTGTCTCGCGTATCGCACGCGATATCGGCCGTGCTTTGGGGCTCAACTGTGATCTGATCGAGGCGATCGGCCTGGGTCACGACTTGGGCCACACGCCCTTCGGCCATGCCGGCGAGCGCTTCCTCAACGATATCTATCACGAGCGCACCGGACGCTTCTTTTTCCATAACGTGCAGTCGGTGCGCGTGCTCGATGCGTTGTATGGTCGCAACGTATCGCTCCAGACGCTCGACGGCGTGCTGTGCCATAACGGCGAGTACGAGCAGCGCGTGTTTGAGCTGTCGAGCATGGCATCCTTTGACCAGCTCGATCGGACGGTCGAGGATTGCATCGCCACGGGTTATAGCGCGATTGAGCATCTGCGCCCCATGACGCTCGAGGGCTGCGTCGTGCGCATCTCGGATATCCTTGCCTACGTCGGTCGTGATCGCCAGGATGCTATCGCGGCAGGCCTGCTTTCGCCCGACGCTTTTGACGATGGCCGGGGCGGCGCCTATAACAGCTGGATCCTCACGCACGCATCCATCGATATCGTGGAACATAGCTACGGCAAACCGCGTATCGAGATGAGTGAAGACCTGTTTGAGGAGATCCGCCGTGCCAAGCGCGAGAACTACGAGAAGATCTACAGCAAGGGCGGCATCGAGGGCGATTCCGAGGCAGAGCTGCGCGAGGCGTTCGAAAAGCTCTATGACCGTTGCCTGCAGGATATAAACGAAGGCGATGAGTCCTCTTACATCTTTAAACACCACATTTCGCGCATTGAGCAGCAGCTTTCCTACTACGATCGCACCTATGCCTGGCGGGATGACAAGGATCAAACCGTGGTGGATTACATCGCGAGCATGACGGACGGCTACTTCTGTGAGCTGACAAGCAAGTTGTTCCCGGGTCTAAAGTTTCCGCATCGCACCTATATTAACGAACGGTAGTTCGTATCTTTTCGGTATACTGTTGGGGAACAACGATTTTGATGGATGTACGGGATGGCTATGGACGACCTTTTTTCTGCCTCGACGCGTGAGCGTTCCTTTAAGAATGCGCCGCTCGCGGTGCGTATGCGCCCCAATTCGCTTGACGAGTACGTGGGTCAGCAAAAGGCCGTGGGCAAGGGCTCGTGGCTGCGAGCTGCGATCGAGCACGATGTGCTGTCGAGCGTGATCTTGTATGGGCCTGCCGGTACGGGCAAGACGACGCTGGCACATATTATCGCCAACCATACCAAAAGCGAGTTTGTCGAGGTCAGTGCCGTCACAGGTACCGTGAAGGACTTGCGTCGCGTGATTGACGAGGCAAAGACGCGTCTGAATACGTACGACCGTCGAACCATTCTATTCATCGATGAGATTCACCGCTTCTCTAAGTCGCAGCAGGATGCCCTGCTGCATGCAGTTGAGAACCGTACCGTCATTATGATTGGCGCTACGACGGAGAATCCGTACTTCGAGGTAAACTCGGCGCTGCTCTCACGTGGTCGAGTCGTGGAGCTTGAGCATTTAAAGGACGAGGATATCGCCATGCTTATCGAGCGTGCGCTCGAGGCACCGCAGGGCTTGAACGGTAAGTTCTCGGCCGATGAGGATACGGTCAAGACCATCTGCACGCTGGCAGCGGGTGACGCTCGCTCGGCGCTCACGACGCTCGAGCTTGCGAGCGAGATTGCCGTCACGCGTCCCGATACCGAGGGAACGCCAGCGCCCGCGGCGGGGGAGCGCTATCCCATTACCGTGGATGACGTGAAGATCGCCAACCCGCGTCGCGGCTTTACGTATGACAAAAACGGCGACATGCACTACGACATCATCAGTGCGTTTATTAAGTCTATGCGCGGTAGTGACCCCGATGCCACGATCTATTGGCTCGCGCGCATGATCGATGCTGGGGAGGATCCTAAGTTTATCGCTCGCCGTATTATGATTCACGCTTCTGAGGATGTTGGCAACGCCGACCCGCAGGCGCTTTTGGTGGCGCATGCCGCGTTTAAGTCTGCCGAGGTCATTGGCTATCCCGAGTGCCGCATTAACCTTGCTCAGGCTGCACTCTATGTGTGCTTGGCGCCTAAGTCAAACGCATGTGAGGCCTCGATTGACGCGGCGTTGGCCGATATTCATAGCAGCGGTTTACGTGAGGTGCCGAGTTATTTGCGCGATCGTCATCGCCCAGGTAGCGACGAATACGGTGTATACAAGTATCCGCATGATTATCCCGAAGGCTGGGTCGATCAGCGCTATTTGCCCGAGGGGCTGGAGCGTGGCGCGTTCTGGCAGCCTGCGGGCCGCGGCTGGGAAGAGTGGCGCGTAGAGCAAAGCGAACGCGACCGTAGCGGTAACGCGCCCAAGTAGGTCCTTGGCACCTCGCACATTCCCTTTGGGTATCTTCCCCCTTCTTTGGGGTACCATGAAAGGCGTCTGTATTTCGATTCCTTCGGGAGGCTTGTATGAGTCCCATTCAAATCGCCCTGCTGGTGCTTGCCATTGCCGGCGTGTGGGCTATTGTTGAGCTCGCGCTTACCCTGCGCAAGACCCGCAACGTTGTCGACTCGCTCGATAAGACCGTGAACGACCTCAATAACACCATCGCCGAGGCGCAGCCGGTGGTGGCAAAACTTGACGGCGCTGTCGACGAGCTTACGCCGGCACTTGCCCAGATGGAGCCGCTGCTTAAGTCGAGTAAGACGGCAGTTGATGCCCTTACCTCCAATCTCGTAGAGGTCGAAGCCGTGGTTCGCGACATTTCTGAGGTCACCGGTAGCATGGCCGAGGCCAGCAACGCCGTGTCGAGCGTGACTGATTCTGCCGCAGGTGCCGTGCAGAAGCTCTTCAATAAGGTGAAGGCTCCTGCAGCCGACGCCGAGCGCAAGCTCGCCGCTGCCGCCGCGGGGGCCGAGCAGCCTACCGAGCGCGTCCTGATTGGCGAGGCCGAGGACGAGGCCGCCGATGGTGCGGAAGCAGATCAAAAGCCTGCAGCCAAGCCGGCTCAGTATTACACCTATACGCCCTCCGAGACCTCCGAGGAGTCCTGCGATGAGTAGCGAAGCAACCTGCCCCATTACGCTGACCGTTGCCGGCGACCCGCGTCTCGCTCGCCTGGTGCGCATGACGGCCGCCAACGTCGGTGCTCTGTGCTCTATGTCCGTCGATCGCATCGAGGACATCCGCATGGCTGCCGAGGAGGCCTTCATCTTTGGTTGTACCGCGGTCGACTGCGACGATATCACCATTACATTCGATGTCGACGAAACTCACGTTGGCATGACCTTTACCTTTGGCGACCAGGCTACGGTCGATGAAGATGACCAAGCTGCGGTGTATGCCGAGCTTATTCTCGCGAGCGTGTGCGATTCCTACGATAAGACCTCGGCGCCCCTAACGCTTTCCCTCGACCTCAAGGCGGATATTTAATATGACCGAACGTTCCCGGAGCGGTAAGACCGCTTGGGACAAGGAGAAAACCCGCGAGCTGTTTCGTCGTTACAAGGAGACCGGTGATCCGGACGCCCGCGAGCAGCTCGTCATGTCCCATATGAACCTGGTAAGGTTTCTTGCCAACAAATTTAAGAATCGCGGCGAGCCGCTCGACGACCTCATGCAGGTCGGCTACCTGGGCTTGCTCAAGGCTATCGATCGCTTTGATCCCGAGCGCGGGCTCGAGTTTACGACGTTTGCCACGCCTACTATTCTGGGCGAGATCAAGCGCCACTTCCGCGATAAGGGCTGGAGCGTGCGCGTACCGCGTCGTCTGCAGGAGCTCTCGGCTAAGGTCAACCAGGCCACCGACAAACTCACTAACGAGCTACAGCGTTCGCCTAAGGTTGAGGAAATCGCTGAATACCTGGACGTTACCGTCGACGAGGTCTTGGAGGCCATGGAATCGTCCTCGGCTTACACTTCGGTGCCCATCGAGGCCCCAGGGGCATCCGACTCCGACGACGCACCCTCGATTCTCGACCGTTATGCCGACGAGGACAATGAGCTCGACTTTACCGACGACCGTCTGGTGATCGAGGAAGCCATCCGCGATTTCTCGCCGCGTGAGCGCGAGGTGATCGAGCTGCGCTTTGTGAAGGGCATGACCCAGATCGAGATTGCCAAAAAGCTGGGCATCTCCCAGGTGCAGGTTTCGCGTCTGCTGCGCCGCACGCTTAAAAAGATCCAGGACAAGATCGATCCCGACGGAGTGATGATTCGTTCATGAGTGAGCACCCCCAACAAACCGACCGTACACTGCGTGATACCCGTATTCTGACCCTGCGCATCTGGGCTGTTGTAGGCTGCATTGCGATTGCTGCCGTCATCTTCAACCTCATGGGCATCCTGGCGCCGGTTATCGAGTTTTTGGCCGTTGGCTCTATCATCGCCTTTGTGATGTCGCCGATCACCAACTGGCTCGAGCACCATGGTGTGAATCGCGGCATTGGTTCGCTCATCGCGCTCATCGTGGTTGTGGCCGTGCTCGTCGGTGTCGTCTGCATCCTGTCGCCGATCTTGTTTGGCCAGATCATGGAGGTCTTGAGCCGTCTGCCTGGGCAGCTTCGTGTTGCGGGCGGCGACCTCAACGAAATGATTTCGAACGCTAAGACGCTCAATAACACGCCGCTCAAGGAGTATCTGGACAACAACCTGTCCTCGCTCGTTACCGTGGCGTCGAAATATGTGTCTCAGATAGCTGCCGAGCTCGGCCGCGGTGTGTTCCCGCTTATCACCAACACGGCTTCGCAGCTGTTCGTGATCTTCCTGGGGCTGGTGCTTGCCTACTGGATGGCCTGCGACTATCCCCGCATGCACCACGAGGTTTGCACCATTATCGGTCAGGAAAAAGAGACCTCGTACCGCTTTATGGTCGCCATTCTGTCGCGCTCGGTGGGCGGCTACATGCGTGGCATGGTCGTGACGTCCATCTGCGGCGGTTTCCTCGCCTTTATCGGTTTTATGATCATCGGCCATCCGTATGCGGCGCTCATGGCTATCTTCACCGGCATCATGCATTTGGTTCCGGTCGTCGGCCCCTGGGTGAGCGCGGCAATCGCCACAGTGCTCGGTTTCATGTTCAGCCCCATGTTGGCGTTGTGGACGCTCATCGTGACGATGCTCGCGCAAAACGTCACCGATAACGTGATTTCGCCTAAGGTCATGCAGAGCTCGGTGCAGGTGCATCCCATCATGAGCCTCACGGCGCTCGTTATTGGCTCGGCACTCATGGGGCCCATCGGCATGATTATTGCTATCCCGCTGTGTGCGGCCCTCAAAGGTATCTTCGTGTACTACTTCGAGAATGAGACCGGCCGCCAACTTGTGGCCTATGACGGCGCCGTGTTTAAGGGCACGCCGTATCGCGATGCCGAGGGCAACCCGGTCGCCGCCTACGACGCGCTTGGGGACGATACGTTCATCTATGAGTCCGAGCTCATCGGTAACGAGACTGCGCCCGAGGCCAAGGCCATGCCCAAGCCTGAGCTCGATAATCCCTGGATTAAGCTCTCTGGTCTGCAGCCCGATGCCACGGGCTTCTTCAAGAACCCCTTTGCCAAGGACGATGACTCCAACACGGACGACGATACCAAAACCGGCATCGACGGCTCCATGGACGATGACGACAAGTAGCGGGGTAATTCGGGCTAACATTCATACGCGCTAACATGCAATTTCGCTGAAGGGCCGGCATTGTGCCGGCCCTCTTTTTTGCACAGGCGCGGTGGGATGGTAATATCGTTACGTTTGAACTGTTTCGATGTGAAACCGAGGAGATTCCCTCTATGAGTGCTGACTACCCGTCAATGACTACGGCCGAGATCCGCTCCAAGTTCCTCAACTTCTTTGAGGAGCGCGGTCTTAAGCTCTATCCTTCTTCGTCCCTCGTCCCCGACGACCCTTCGCTGCTGCTTGCCAACGCCGGCATGAACCAGTTTAAGGAGTATTACCAGGGCAAGAAGACCATGAAGGAGATCGGCGCAATCTCCTGCCAGAAGTGCGTCCGCACCAACGACATCGATTGCATCGGCGAGGATGGCCGTCACCTGTCCTTCTTTGAGATGCTCGGCGACTTCTCCTTTGGTGGCGTCTCCAAGCAGCAGGCCTGCGCTTGGGCCTTTGAGCTCATCACCAAGGAGTTCAAGCTGCCGCTCGATCGCCTGTACTTCACCGTCTTTACCGAGGACGACGAGACCCATGACGTGTGGCGCTCCCTGGGCGTTGCCGAGGATCACATCTCCCGCCTGGGCGAGGACGACAACTTCTGGGCCGCTGGCCCCACCGGCCCCTGCGGTCCGTGCTCCGAGATCTACTTTGACATGGGCGAGGAGGTCGGCTGCGGCAGTCCCGACTGCAAGCCCGGCTGCGACTGCGACCGCTTCCTGGAGTTCTGGAACCTCGTGTTTACCCAGTACGACCGCCAGGAGGACGGCTCTATGCCGGAGCTGCCGCACCGCAACCTCGATACGGGCATGGGCCTGGAGCGCATGGCCGCCATCATGCAGCACAAGACCGCCAACTACGACGGCGATCTGATGCAGCACCTCATTAAGCTGGGCGAGGAGATCAGCGGCAAGACCTATGACGCCGACGATTACTCCGGCGCCAGCCGCTCCCTGCGCATCATTGCCGACCACTCCCGTGCTGTCGACTTTATGATCTCTGACGGCATCCTGCCTGGTAACGAGGGTCGCGAGTACGTCCTTCGCCGCCTGCTTCGCCGCGCCGTGTTCCACGGTCGTCTGCTGGGTATCGAGGGCGCCTTCCTGACCAAGTTCATCGACGAGGTCAACGCTCAGATGGGCGAGGCCTATCCCGAGCTGCTCAAGAACGTCGCGCTCGTCAAGGGCATCGTTGCCTCCGAGGAGGAGCGTTTCTCCACGACGCTCGACAACGGCCGCGTCTACCTGGACGAGGCCCTGGCGGCACTCGCCGAGGGCGCCGTTCTTCCGGGCGATGTTGCCTTTAAGCTGCACGACACCTTCGGTTTCCCCATTGACCTGACCGTTGAGATCGCCGGCACCGCCGGTCACGACGTCGACATGGAAGGCTTTACCGCCTGCATGGAGGACCAGAAGGCCCGCGCCCGCGCCAACGCCAAGGGCGATGCCTGGGGTAGCTTCAACGACGTGTGGGTCGAGCTTTCGGACAAGGTTGCCGCGACCGAGTTCGACGGCTATGACAACGACGTTGTCGAAGGCGCCAAGGTTGTCGCCATCGTGCGCAACGGCGAGTCCGTCGAGTCCGCTGCCGCCGGCGAGGACGTTGAGGTCGTGCTTGACCGCACCCCGTTTTATGCCGAGATGGGTGGCCAGCAGGGCGACGCCGGCGAGCTTTCCGCCGAGGGCGTCGTGCTGACCGTTGCCGACACCAAGAACCACAACGGCCTGTATGCCCACGTCGCACACGTTACCGAGGGCACGCTGACCGTCGGTGCTACCGTGACCGCCGCGCTCGACGCCGAACGCCGTGGCTTCCTGCGCCGCAACCACACCGCCACGCACCTGCTCGACGCCGCCCTTAAGCAGGTTCTGGGCGAGCACGTCTCCCAGGCCGGCTCGCTGGTGACGCCCGAGCACCTGCGCTTTGACTTCACGCACTTCGAGGCCCTGTCCTCCGAGCAGCTCAAGGCTGTCGAGGACCTGGTTAACCAGCAGATCTTCGCTTCCAAGCCGGTCGTGACCCGCGTCATGGGCATCGATGAGGCCAAGGCCGCCGGCGCTGTCGCCCTGTTTGGCGAGAAGTACGGCGATGTCGTCCGCGTCGTCTCTGTGGGCGCAGAGGATCAGCCGTTCTCTCGCGAGCTCTGCGGTGGTACGCATGCCGCAAACACTGCCGAGATCGGCCTGTTCAAGATCATTTCCGAGTCCTCCACGGGCTCGAACGTCCGTCGTATCGAGGCCGTGACCTCCAAGGGTGCGCTCGACTACATGGCCGACCGCCTGGCGCTCGTTGACGCCGCCGCCGCTGCGCTCAAGTGCCGCGTCGACGAGGTTCCCGCCCGCGTTGAGAACCTGCAGGCCGAGCTGCGCGAGACGTCCAACAAGCTCAAGAAGGCGCTCACCGGTGGTTCCTCCGATGCGATCTCCAGCGCCATCGAGGGTGCCGTTGAGGTTAACGGTTACAAGCTCGTTGTCGCCGAGCTTCAGGGCCTTGAGGCCGCTGACCTGCGCAATGTTTGGGATACCGTGCATCAGAAGGTCGCCGGTCCCGTCGCCTGCGTCGTCGCCAGCGTGACCGAGAAGGGCACCCCGGCCCTGCTCGCCGCCGGCTCCGACGATGCCGTCAAGGCCGGTTTCCACGCCGGTAACGTGATCAAGCAGATCGCGGGCCTGGTCGACGGTCGCGGTGGCGGTCGTCCCAACATGGCCCAGGCCGGTGGCAAGAACGCTGCCGGTATCGCCGATGCCCTCGCGGCCGCCAAGACCGCGCTCGGCGCCTAAGAACCTAAGAAGTCGCTGTGGTCGCGCTCGCACTGGACATAGGGGAGACCAGGATTGGCATCGCCGTCTCGAGCCGTGATGGCAAGATGGCGATGCCTGTCAAGGTGCTCCCAGCTGCCGAGGTCACTGGCATGGCAAAGACGTTCCGTTACCTGGTTGAGGACTATGAGCCCGACATCCTGGTAAGCGGACGTCCCCTGACCATGGCCGGTGAGCCCGGTCCCCAGGCCGAGCGCGTCGCCGCCGTGGCGCAAAAGATTGCCGACGAGCTCGATCTTCCGCTGGAGTTTGAGGATGAGCGCCTATCCTCGCTAGAGGCCAAGCGAATCCTGCGCGAGCAGGGACTCAACGAAAAGCAGATGAGGGGCAAGATTGATATGATCGCCGCCAGCCTGTTTTTGCAGACGTGGCTCGATCGTAATAACGAGGAGGTTCAGCATGCCTAGCGCTTCCGATCCGCGCCAGCAGAATCGCCAGGGACAGCCCGCACCGCGCTCTGTCCAGGCAGGCCAGCGCCCGGCGCAGCCGACGCAACGTGCGGCTCAGCCTGTTGCGCGTCCGGCACAGCCCTCCTCGCACGCAGCCCGCCCCGCCCAGCGAACGACTCAGCAGCCAACTGCTCGTACGACGCAGCCCACTGGCGGCACTCGCTTTAAGCAGCAGGCTCCTACGCAACGAGCGCAGGTCCCTCAATCGCAATCTCATGCGCATCGCGCCCATGGCTCGCACGGTGTGGCTCCCGCGACACGTTCGAGCTACAACACGCACGCTCGCCGTGGTGATCAAAAGAAGAGCTCTCCGGTGCCCATGGTTATCGGCGTCGTGGTGGCGGTGCTCGCCCTTGTTGCGATCGTCTTCTTTGTCGTACCTGCCGTCAAAGGCTTCTTTACTGGTGGGGATGCGAACGTCACGGCTGGTCAGCAGGTCACCATTACGATTCCCGACGGTGCTTCGGGTGATACGATCGCCTCGATTCTCTCGGAGAATCATATCGTCGAGAATCCCAAGGATTATTACGCGGCGGTCAAAAAGCTCAACGCCGATATGTCACTCAAGCCTGGCACCTACTCGTTTACCACGCTTATGGATGCGACGAAGGTCGTCCAGCAGCTGATGGAAGGCCCCAACGCCGGATCCAATACGCTTACGATCCCAGAGGGCTTGACCGTTGACCAGGTAGCCGATCGTGTGGCACAGGCTTATGACAGCATTTCTAAGGAAGACTTCCTTAACCAGGCCAAGGCATCCTACTACGTAAATGACTATGGCTTCCTGAAGGATGCTGCGAACGATTCGCTTGAGGGCTTCCTGTTCCCTAAGACGTATTCGTTGGGCGATTCGCCCACGGCAGATGATGTGATCCGCGCCATGCTCGATCAGTTTAAGGCCGAGTACAAGTCGCTCGATTTTGCCGGTTGCGAGGCCAAGATCAAGGAACGCTACGGTGTGGAGATGTCGGACTACGACATCGTCAACCTTGCCTCCATCGTCGAGCGCGAGGGTCTCAACGCCGACCAGCGTGCGCATGTGGCATCGGTGTTCTACAACCGCTTGGCCGGCAAGCTCGATGGCCTGCGTTATCTCAACAGCGATGCGACCATGATGTATGTCACTGGCGGTGAGGTTACCGCCGACGACCTGCAAAGCGATAGCCCCTACAACACCTACAAGCACGAGGGCCTGCCGCCCACGCCCATCTGCTCTCCGTCGCTCGAGGCGCTCAAGGCTACCCTTGAGCCGACCGACTCCGATGACCTGTATTTCTACATTACGCAGGACGAGGAGTATTTCTCGCAGACCTACGAAGAGCACCAACAGTCTTGGAATTGATCATGAGGATTTTTAGCCCCAAACGATACGTTGCCTCGGTTGACCGCATCGACCTCGATACCCTGTGGGCCGACGGCAAGCGCGCCATTTTGCTCGACCGTGATAACACCCTGGTTCCGCGCGATACCGAGCAGGTTCCCGCCGCGGTTTCCGCTTGGCTCAAAGCCGCCCATGCCAAGGGCTTTAAGCTGTGCATGGTGTCCAATAACTGGCATCGCGACCAGGTCTTGGCGTCTGCGCGCGAGCTGGGGCTCGAGGCCATCAGCCACGCCATGAAGCCGGCGCCGTTTGCTCTCAAGGCCGGTCTTAAGCGCCTGGGCGCGACGGCCGATGAGGCCGTGCTGATCGGCGACCAGCTCTACACGGACGTGTGGAGCGGCAATTTTGCCGGTGTCGACACCATCCTGGTTAAGCCGCAGGCCACGCAGGACCTGTGGTATACACAGATCTTCCGTATCTTTGAGCGCCGGGCCCTGCGCGACCTTCCCTGCGAGGAATAGGTCTCGCCATGTCCCAGCACACCAAACACGGCTGCGACCACATCTTCTTTATCGGCTTTTTGGGCGCGGGCAAGTCGACGCTCGCGCGCAACGTCGGCACTATGTTCAAGCGCCGATTCATCGATACCGACCGCTTGGTTGTGCGCCGGTGTGGCAAGTCGGTGACCGAGATTTTTGAGATCGAGGGCGAGGATCGCTTTCGTGAGCTCGAAACCTCAGCGCTTCGTTCGCTCCAAAGTGAGCGCAGCCTGCTGGTTTCGTGCGGGGGCGGCATCGTCGAGACGCCGGTGAATATTGAGCTGATGCACGAGATGGGTACGTGCGTGTACCTCGAAGGCGACTTTGAGGATTCGATGCGCCAGATTCGCCGCTCCGATACCCGGCCCGATTTCCGTTCGCCCGAGCATGCGGCGCGCCTGTTTGAGCACCGTCGTCCGCTGTATCGTCAGGCCGCTGACATTACCCTTGATATTCGCAATAAGTCCTTCGAGGACGTTTCCTACGTTTGTGCCGAGATGCTTTTGGAGCGTGGACTGCTATGATTCGCCGTCAACTTATCAATTTCCAAAACCGCAGCGTCGATGTCCGCGTCGGATTGGGCGCGTTCGAGGAGCTGTCGCGCATGTTTGCCTCGGCCGTGGGCAAGCCTAAGCGCGCGATGGTGGTTTGGAGCGATCTCGCATCCGAGCGTTTTGACGAAGTCGTTGAGCATGCACTGGTCGATGCCGGGTTTGCTGTGTCGCAGCTCATCCTCGAGGTTTCGCCTGCCGGTGCTACGCTTGCCGAAGCCGATGCCGTCTTTGGTGCCCTGTCGGCTAACGGCATTACCAGCGATGATCTTATTGTCGCGGTCGGTGACGCGGCGACCTGCTCGGTCGTTTGCTGGTGTGCCAACCAGTGGTGCGGTCGCACCGAGTGCGCCTTGCTGCCGACGACATTCGATGCCATGCTCACGGTCGCGACGACTATGGAGCCGCTCGTGGCTTCCGCCGCGAATGCGCTTCCCGCCATTGCGTTCCGTCCCGAGCCGGGCTTGGTCGTATGTGATCTCGACCTCGCTCGCGAGGCCGACCCCGAGGACCTCAAGCGCGGCTATGCCGTACTCGTGGGCACCATGCTTTCGAGCAGCAAGTCGCGTTGGAATCAGTTTACCGAGACTGTCCCCGAGATCCTCGCGGGCGAGGAGGTCGCGCTCGTCAATGCCGTGCAGTGGTCGCAGACCGCGCGCAAGGACGTGCTCATGGCCACGAATCCGAGTGCGCGCCATGCACTCGATTTTGGCAAGACAGGGGAGCGCACCCTGCGTGCCTGCCTGGGCGAAGCCACTGCGGACGTTCCCGCCTATCAGCTCCTTTCCGAGGGCATGCGATTTGAGGCGCGTGTCGCCCACGATGCCTGCGACTTCGATATCGATTACGTCTTTGAGGTCGATGATTGCCTGGAGGACTTTGGTATCGAGGAGCTCGCCTTCGACCTTGAGCCCGCCGCCTTTATTGCGGAGTTCCGCAAACAGCAGTTTGCGCGCTCGAACCGTAGCATGTTGCCGCTGCCCGCGGCGCTTGGCGCCATCCGTCTGACGAACGTCGAGGACGAGGTCCTTGAGCGTCACGCCCAGGCCTACTTGGCTTCTCGCAAAGAACTTCTCTAAGATTTATTGACATCCATCGTCTTTCGTATCATGTTGAGGGGCGGGTTTCCAATCGGTTACGGATCGCGCGTGATTCCGTGGCCCGGTTGAGGCCCGTCCCGTCTTTATTGAGACAACAAGAAAGGAATCTGCATGTCTGAGTTTGCTGCCGGTCCTGTCGGTCGTATCGAGCGTGTCCGCGCCCTGATGGTCGAGCGCGGCTACGACGCTATCGTGGTACGCGACGAGGCCAACCTTCGTTGGCTTACGGGCGTGAAGGGCGTCTTCGACTATACCTTCGAGTTCCCGCACGCTGCGTTTATTACGGCCGACCAGTGCCTGTTCCATACCGACTCGCGCTATCTCAACAGCTTTGAGGAGAACAAGCCCGCCGGCAGCCCCTGGGTTTACGACATGGACGAGGGCACCATCCCCGGGTGGGTCGCCGGCAAGATCGCGGCCAACAAGTGCCGCGTCTGCGCCGTCGAAGACGACATGCAGATCAACTTCTATCAGGGCATCCAGCGTGGCCTGGAGGATCGCTCCGTCGCCTGTATGCTTCCGCTGATGCATGATGACATCCGCAAGATGCGTGCCATCAAGGATGCCGAGGAGATCGAGCTCATGCGCCATGCGCAGTCGATCACCGACGCCGCCTTCCAGCACATGCTCGGCTTTATTAAGCCCGGTATGACCGAGAAGCAGGTCCGCAACGAGCTCGAGAACTTTATGTTCGCCAACGGCGCCGACAGTCTGGCCTTCGGCTCCATCGTGGCGAGCGGCCCCAATACCGCCAACCCGCACGCCGTGCCGAGCGACCGTGTGATCGAGAAGGGCGATTTTGTCCTCATGGATTACGGCGCGGGTTACTGCGACTATCGTTCCGATATGACGCGTACCGTCGTGATGGGCGAGCCTACGCCCGAGCAGCTCGACCTGTATGCGCTCGTGCGCCGCACGCACGAGGAGTGCGTTGCCGCCATCCATCCGGGCGTCGAGGGCAACGACATCTACAAGCTTTCCAAGAAGATCATCGGCGATGCCGGCTATGGCGATTACTACAACCATGGCCTGGGCCACGGCGTCGGTATCGACATCCACGAGCTGCCCAACTTCAACCGCAGCAAGAACATCATCGAGGTCGGCTCAGTTGTCACCATGGAGCCCGGCGTCTACCTGCCGGGCGTGGGCGGCGTGCGCTTGGAAGACTACGGCGTCGTCACCGAGAACGGTTACGAGCCCTTCACCAAGACCCCGCATGACCTCCACGTCATCGATTGCTAATCTACTTTGGTAGATAGTTTGGGGCGGGGCGTCCGGAATGTTTCGGGCGTCCCGCGTTCTCTTTTTATGCGCTCGCTGCAGGCGCCGTCTGCAAGTGTATAATTTCGGTCGTATGTAATTTGGACGCTTGTGCGTTCTGCCCATAACAAGAAAGGTCGCTATGCCTACCATTTCTACCGCCGACTTCAAGAACGGCCTCGGTCTCCGCATTAAGGACAAGGTCTACACCATCGTCGAGTTCCAGCATGTCAAGCCGGGCAAGGGCGGCGCGTTCGTGCGCTACAAGACCCGCGACATCAAGAGCGGCCGCGTCGTCGAGAACACCTGCAACGCCGGCACTAAGTTCGAGAGCGTCATGCTCACCACCCGTGAGTTCCAGTACCTCTACAACGACGGCACCGATTACATCTTCATGGACAATGAGTCCTACGAGCAGGTTCCCGTTCCCGAGGACATGGTGGGCGATAACTCCAAGTGGCTGCGCGAGAACGACATCTGCCAGCTGCTCTTCGCCGACGATGAGCTCATGGGCGTGACCCCGCCGATGTTCATCGAGACCACTATCGTCCAGACCGACCCGGGCTTTAAGGGCGACACCGTCCAGGGTTCCACCAAGCCGGCCACCATCGACACCGGCGCTGTCATCCAGGTCCCCATGTATCTCAACGAGGGTGAGGTCATCAAGGTTGACACCCGCGACGGCAAGTTCGTCTCCCGCGTCTAGCAACCAATTTTTCTAGGAGGACTCATGCCCCAGGAAATCAAGATTGACGGCATCGGCATTTCGCCCGATGTTCTGACCGCCATCGTCTCGCGCGCCGTCACGGATGTCGAGGGCATCGCCTCCGTGGGCGTCAAGGACCTTGCCACCAACCTTGTCTCCATGATGCTCTCGTCCAAGGCCCCGGCTTCCGAGCCGGCGGTCGAGGCCGAGGTCATCGGCGACAAGCTCGCACTCACCGTGCGCGTCGTGGTGTTCTTTGGCTATCCGTTCAAGAAACTCGCCGAAGCCGTTCGCGCCGCCGTGGTCGCTGCCATCGATGCCCAGGTGGGCGTCGAGGTTGAGCGCGTTGACGTTTGCTTCGACGGCCTCGTTTTCCCCAAGGAGTAACCTTTGAGCCTTAAGGTTTATCGCGGGCGTACGCTTGCCCGCAGTCAGGCGCTGCAGCTGCTGTTCCAGGCCGAGGCCACGGACAGCCCGCTCGAGCGCGTCCTCGAGGGCGATTTCCTGATCTCGAAGGGTCCCCTCGACCCCTATGCGCTTGAGCTTTGCCGCGGTGCCTACGAGCATATCGATCGCATTGACTGCGCCCTGCGCGCCGTCGCCAAGAACTGGGATCTTATGCGCATGCCCGGCGCCGACCGCAACCTGCTGCGTATCGCCGTCTATGAGATGCGCTTTCTCACCGACGAGGAGGTCTCGGACGCTATCGTGATCAACGAGGCCGTCGAGATTGCCAAGGCTTACGGTACCGACCAGTCCGCATCGTTTGTCAACGGCGTGCTGGGCAAGATCGCTCGCAGCGAGGAACTGCCGGGCGAGGACCTGTACCAGGAGCTGCTGGCAGAGGATCGCGCTCGCGAGGAGGCCCAGGCTGCCGAGGCTGCCGCCAAGGTCGCTGCCGCTCAGGCTGCTACCGGCGTGCTTGCCGAGGATATGGACGCTGCTGAGGCCGTCGAGGCCGACATCGACTCTGTCGAGGAGTAGTCATGCCAGAGGGTTCCGTTCGCAACTTCGACGAGATTTCGGACCGCTTGGACCAGATTATCGCTACCGTGCGCTCCAAGGATACGTCCCTGGAGCGTTCCCTCGATCTGTTTGACGAGGCGATTGAGCTGGGCTCCCGTGCGGTCGATATGGTCGACAAGTTTGAGTTGACGCCGCGTGAGGCCGATAAGCTCGAACAGGAATATGATGAGGATGCGGCAAATGAATCCCAGGATGGTCAGGCTGCATCTCCGGATACGAATGGTTGATGGCATTCATGAAACGTGTGCGTCTTGATGACGAACTGATTTCACAGGGCATCTGCGCCGATCGCGCGGATGCCCTTCGCACTCTTATGGCTGGCTTGGTCTCGAGCGGTGGCGAGCGCCTGACTTCTCCGGGGCTCAAAGTGACGCCGGGCCTGCCGCTGCATGTGAAGGGACGCATCCCCTACGTTGGCCGCGGCGGTCTTAAGCTCGAGGGCGCGCTCGATGCGTTTTGCATCGACCCTACGGGCCTTGCCTGCCTGGACGTGGGGTGCTCTACCGGCGGTTTTACCGATTGCCTGCTCAAGCGCGGCGCCGCGACCGTTGTTTCGGTCGATGTGGGCCGTGCCCAGTTCGATTGGTCGCTGCGCCAGGACGAACGCGTGACGCTCCACGAGCGCACAAACGTGACGCAGCTGCCCGAGCTTGGCTATGCGAGTGCAATTGACCTGGCCGTATGCGATGTTTCGTTTACGAGCATCGCGAATATTATCGATGCGGTGCTGGCGTGCCTGACGCCTGACGGCTCGTTCTGCACGCTCGTGAAGCCCCAGTTTGAAGCTCCGGCGGCGTTGGTGGGCGAGGGCGGCATCGTGACGGACCCTGCCGTGCGCGTCGATACGCTCGTGGCGGCGATCGAGCTCTTTGCCACTAAGGGCCTGTTCCCGGTCGACGTGTGCGTGTCGCCTATTCATGGAGCCAAGGGCAATGTCGAGTTTTTCCTGTACAGCACGAGGTTTGCCGCCGGCGAACGCTCCGATGATGAACTGCGATCCCAGGTATCGGTTTTGAGCGAGAAAGCTGCAACGCTATGAAGGTCTTTCTGGTTCCCAATTATTACAAGCAAGAGGCTGTCGAGAGCGGCCTGATGCTCGAGCTTTGGCTGACGCGCCAGGGTTACGAGGTCGCATGGGCGGCCGATCAACGCTCCAAGATTCAGAGCACGCCCGATATTGATGGCGCCGACCTGGTCATCACACTCGGTGGCGATGGCACGCTGCTGCGCGCCGCACGTATCCTCAACTACCGCGAGATCCCCATCCTGGGTCTTTCCTATGGTCACTTAGGCTTTTTGACGGCGGCCAGTCCCGAGGAGCGCGATATTTTGCAGGTTGTGAGCGATGCTCTGTCCGGCGAGCTCCATGTGAGTCGTCGCGCCACAATCGCCGCCGATATCGTGTCCGTACGCGACGACGGCACAAAGGATGTCGTTCGTGCCTTTGCCCTCAACGATATGGCGCTGACGCGCGGGCCGCTGTCCGATATGGTCGAGTTCGACATTACCGTGTCGGGTCACCATATCGATCGTCTGCGTGGCGACGGCGTGGTCGTGTCCACGGCGACCGGCTCTACGGGTTATGCGCTCAGTGCCGGCGGCCCCATCGTGAGTCCCGATTACGCGGGCATGGTTTGCGTGCCCATTGCGCCGCACACCATTCAGGCTCGTGCTTTCTTGACTTCACCGAGCGACGTCGTCGAAATTTTTATGTCTGATGACCGCCCGAGCGTGCCGGCAATCGCTATCGACGGCCAATTCATTACCTGCGACGGCACCGTCGAGAGCGTGGCTGTGCGCCGCGGTCCTGGCGATGTGCTGCTGCTCGACTACGGCCCCGAGAGCTTCTACAACTCGGTGAGCCGCGTATTCTACGGAGTTCGTCATGATCGATGAGCTGCAGGTTTCCAACATTGCACTCATTCGCGAGGCGACGCTGGTGCCGAGTGCCGGCTTGACCGTTCTGACCGGCGAGACCGGTGCCGGCAAGACCGCGCTGCTCTCGGCGCTCAAGCTCATTTTGGGGGAGCGCGCGGATTCGTCGACGGTGCGCGAGGGCGAGGCGCTTGCAAGCGTCGAGGCTCGGCTGTTTGATGGACCGCACGATGCCGAGGGCTTCACCGTGCAGCGCAGCCTTTCTGCCGAGGGCCGCAGCCGTGTGAAGATCGATGGCCGCATCGCCAGCGTGCGTGAGCTTTCGGAGCGTGTGGGCGTGATGGTGGATCTGTGCGGTCAGCACGAGCACCAGCGCCTGCTCGATCCGGCGCACCATGTCGCCATGGTCGATGCCTGGGCGGGGCGCTCGGCACTCGAGGCGCTCGACAAATATCGCGCTTGCTTTAAGGCCTCTCGTGCAGCTGCCAAGGAACTTCGCCGTGTTGAGGAAGCCTCACGCGCGCAGGGGAGTCGCGCCGAGGAGGCACGCTTTGCCCTCGAGCGCATCGCCGAGGTCGACCCCCAGCCAGGTGAGTACGAGGAGCTTGAGGAACTGCTGCCGCGCTCGGAACACGCCGAGGTCTTGGTGGCCACTGCCAGCGAGGCCCATGCATCGTTGGCTGCCGAAGGGGGAGCGCTCGATGCCGTGAACAGCGCCGTAGCCGAGCTTTCGCGCATGGCGACCGTCGATCGCAAGCTGGGCGATATCGCCGACGCACTTTCTGACGCCTGCATTTCACTCGAGGATTGTGCCAATGAGCTGCGTGTTTACCGCGATGGCGTTGCGTTTGACCCTCGTGAGCTCGCCCGTATGCGTGAGCGTTATTCCGACCTTAAGGGGCTGCTGCGTCAGTGGGGTCCCACTATGGACGATGTTTTTGCCATGCGCGATCGCTCGCAAGAACTGCTGTCGCTCGTTGACGATGGTGATGAACAAATCAAGAAGTCGCGTGAAGCACTTGGTGCCGCTGAGCGCGAGCTATTTGCTGCTGCCAAGGCGCTCAAGCGTGCGCGCAACACGGCCGCCCCATGTTTTTGTCACGAGGTCGGCCGTCAGATGGCACGCTTGGAGATGGGAAGCGCTGAGCTCGTGTGGGAGTCGCGCGATTTGCCCCGCGCTGAATGGACTCCGGCAGGCCCTTCGAGCTATGAGCTGCTGTACCGTAGCGGCGCCGGGCTGACGCCGCGTCCTTTGCGTCGCATTGCGTCGGGTGGCGAGCTCAGCCGCGTCATGCTGGCGAGCAAGGTTGTCCTAGGTAACGCCGATGGTGTCGATACACTGGTATTCGACGAGGTCGATGCCGGCGTCGGCGGTTCCACGGCGCGCGCCCTCGCCGCTGTGCTGGCCGATCTTGCTGCCACGCACCAGGTGATTGTCGTTACGCACTTGGCACAAGTCGCTGTTATGGCCGACAAACATTACGTGGTCAGCAAGGAACCGGGCGACGTACCCCAGACACATCTGGACGAGGTGACTGGCGAGGCCCGTACCGCCGAGATCGCCCGCATGCTCAGCGGCGATCAATCGGAGGCCAGCCTGGCCCACGCGAAGCAGATGCTCGAAGAGGCGCGGGGGTAATTAAGTCCCGTCACGTGCTTGTTCGGGGCCGTTCGCCACGAAATGCGGCTATCTACTACGTTTAGTGAGGTACCACCAACCATGCCAATATTGGCAAAAAGAAAACCGCAGGTAGAACGCCTGCGGTTTTCTCTTTTTTGGGTGTATGGTTGGCGCTTGCGGCTAAAACGTAGTAGATGGGCAGGTTTTGTGACGAGAGGCGTCTGTCTATTCCCCAAGTTGGCTACTCCACGACCTTATCCGGCTGGATGAGCTCCTCGTAGTAGCTGATATGCTCGCGCGCGTCTTCGATTTCGGGCAGCAGGAAGTTATAGATAACCTCGATGATCATCGTTGCGCTGATTTTAGAGAACGCGAAGTCGCCCGTGGTGAGGAGCGCCTCGTGATTAACCGTATTAAAGGTGTAGTCGGCCAGGCGCGCGAGCGGGGATTTGCTGTCGCCGCTGATAACGACTACCGTGGCACCCGCCTCGCGTGCGGCCCTTGCCATGCGGTTAAGGCGGCGCGACTTACCGGAGTTCGAGATCAGAACGATGACGTCGCCAGACTTCAGGGTCAGCGCAAAGCCGATTGCGGTTTCACTGATGGTGCTCGCCATGCAGCGTAAGCCCAACTGTGAAAACTTAAACGTCGCATCGAGCGCGACGGCGTTCGTATTACCCACGGCGGCGAACTCAATAACTCCGGCATTCTTAAGCGCATGCACAACGGCTGCCAGCGTTTCGTGGTCGATGCCGTCGATCGTCGCATTCAGCTCGCTCACCTTGGCAGCTAGGATATTCTTGAGGCTCTGCTCCATGTTGTCGAGCGAGACCTCGTCGGTCAGGCCCTCGTTGCGCTGGCTTTCCAAGTCACGCGCCAACGAAAACTGAAAGCTGCGGAAGCTGCCAAAGCCTAGTTTGCGGCAAAAGCGCGAAACCGTCGCCTCGGACGTGGCGGCAGCTCGTGAGAGCTGGGCGGCTGTCAGGCGCGGAGCCTCGGACTGGTTCTCCAGAATATAGTCGACAATGCGCTGCTCGGATTCGCTGTATCCCTTATGGGTGCTAATGAGGGAGAGCGCGCTCTTGCTGCTATCGGTCATGGATGGCTCCTGGTTGGCATGAAAAATAGACGTGGTATGCACGCCATAGTATACGGGCATTTTCAATTACAAGATACACCTTGCCGATTCAAGCAATGATGATAAACTTTCACCTACCGTTTACGGTTATGAAAGAACCTTTCACCGGAGAATTGCGCCTTGTCTCTTCTCACGCAGACGGTAGGTTGGTATCTTTCAGTTGTGGAAAAGCGCGCTACGAGGCGCGTGTAGGGGAGCGCCCGCGGGCGCAGAACTCAAGAAGGAGGGACACATGGCTAAGTTTGACATCATCGCCGCCACCGGTTGCCCGACCGGTATCGCGCACACCTTCATGGCGAAGGAGGCGCTGGAGAAGGCAGCTGCCGAGCGCGGTCTGACCATTAAGGTCGAAACCCATGGCCAGGTCGGTGTCGAGAACGAGCTCACGAAGGGTGAGATCGCCGGTGCCAAGGCCGTCGTCGTCGCAGCCGATAAGGATGTCCAGGCGGAGCGTTTCGCCGGTAAGCCCATGGTTTCCGTTGGTGTTTCCAAGGCCCTGTCCGTCGAGGCCGCCGGCAAGCTGATTGACCGCGCGCTCCGCGCCAAGGGCGACGACTCGGTTGCCGCCGCTGCCGATGTCGAGGACGAGGTCGAGGAGAAGGAGTCCGTCGGCCACATTATCTACAAGCACCTCATGAACGGCGTCAGCCACATGCTGGTCTTCGTCGTCGCCGGTGGTGTTCTGACCGCTCTTTCGTTCCTGTGGGGCATCACGTCCTTCGATTCGACGGCGTCTGACTACAACACCTTCGCCGCTATGCTCAAGATCATCGGCGGCATTGCCATGAACCTCATGGTTCCCGTGCTTTCCGCCTACATCGCCGAGTCCATCGGCAAGCGCCCAGCGCTCGTCCCCGGCTTCGTCGCCGGTATGATCGCCATCCAGGGCCTGCCCGTTAACGCCGAGACCGGTATGATCGACGCTGGCGGCGCTGGCGTGGGCTTCGGCTTCCTGGGCGGCATCGTCGGCGGCTTCCTCGCTGGTTATGTCATCCTGCTGCTCGAGAAGGTCTTTGCCGGTCTGCCCAAGAACCTGGACGGCCTCAAGGCCATCTTCCTGTACCCGCTGTTCTCGACTGCCATCGTCGGCCTCGTGATGCTCGGCATCTCCGGCCCCATGGCTGCCATCAACACCGCCATGATGGACTTCCTCAAGGGTCTGTCCGCTTCTGGCGCCATCGTCCTGGGTCTTGCCATCGGCTGCATGTGCGCCGTTGACATGGGCGGCCCGGTCAACAAGGCTGCCTACGTCACCGGTACCGCTATGCTTACCGAGGCCTTGGCCGCCGGTGTCGGCACCGACACCTACAACTTCGGCACCAACTTCATGGCTGCCGTCTCCGCCGCCTGCATCGTTCCGCCGCTGATCACCACCTTCGCCGTCGTCGTCGGCAAGAAGTACTTCAGCCAGGAGGATCATGACGCCGGTATCGTCAACCTCATCCTTGGTTGCACCCACATCACCGAGGGCGCCATTCCGTTCATGACCAAGAACATCTGGCCCGTCATGCCCATCATGATGCTCGGTTCCTCTATCGCCTCGATCCTGACCATTATGTTCAACGTTCACGATCCGGCGCCTCATGGTGGCTTCCTGGTCCTGCCCGTTGTCGAGAATGGTCCGCTGTGGGTCCTCGCTATCCTCATCGGCGCTGTTGTCGGTGGCATCCTGTTCGTGGTCTTCAAGAAGTACGACTTCGAGAAGAACCAGAAGGCCGCTCCTGCAACCAAGCCCGTTGAGGCCCCCAAGGCTGCTGCCGTCGAGGCCCCCAAGGCCGAGGCTGCCGACTTCGTGAAGGTCGAGAATGTCTTTGTCGCCGAGGACTTCGCTTCTCGTGACGAGGCTCTGAGCTTCGTTTCCAACCAGGCCGTCAAGGCCGGTATCGCCAGCGACGCCGACGCCGTGATGAACGCCTTCCTGGCCCGCGAGGCCGAGGGCACCACGGGCATGATGGAGGGCTTCGCCATCCCGCATGCCAAGTCCGACGCCATTACCGAGGCTGCCGTCATCGTCGTCAAGGACGAGTCCGGCGTGACCGGCTGGGACACCATGGACGGTGCTCCCGTCAACGTAGCCATCGCCCTGCTCATCCCGGGCGCTCAGGCTGGCACCACGCACCTCAAGATCCTGTCCAAGGTCGCCGAGGCGCTCATGGACGAGGACTTCCGTGCCACCGTCAAGGGTTCCACCAACGCCGCCGAGATCGCCAAGACGATCAACGCCCGTCTGGTCTAACCCCACGGCTAGCGATTAACATCGCCCCCTGTACAAAAGGCGAGGACTCCACCAGGAGCCCCCGCCTTTTTTCATCTCCAAATAAGTTGCGGTGAAATAGGGACTGTTTAAACGTTTCAACCCATAATTCAGTCCCTATTTCACCGCAACTTACAGAGATGGGCATAGAGGGGACTATCTATTGAGTCTTTAGCGCGAACAGATCACCAGCCAGAATTCTTTTCGCACGATATTGCTCTGGACCGATCTAGTCTCCGCAGCTCGCCTGTCGGGCGGGGCGGTTAAGTTTGTCGCGAGTTCCGCACGCAAAGGAAAGCACTTAATGTGCTTTCCG
>NZ_JADNOH010000050.1 GCF_015557435.1 Collinsella aerofaciens | reverse complement strand
AGAAGAGGCGGGGCATGCCCCGCCTCTTACACCACATCTCTGCGCGCTACCCCTGAGAGACTCCATTGGGAAAGTCGGTCCCAGAATTCGCCTGGATAGTGGGACGCGCTTTCCCGAAGGCTATTCCACCGCAACTTCGAAGAGTGGCTATGCGCTGCATGGCAGCGGCGCAAATCTGCTACACTAGTACAACATGCCTCCGTAGCTCAGGGGATAGAGCACCGCTCTCCTAAAGCGGGTGTCGACGGTTCGAATCCGCCCGGGGGCACCAGAGATTTATCGAGCCCGGTACCGCAATGGTGCCGGGCTCTTCTGGTCTAAGGACCGGATTCGGACCGTCGACACCCGCGTCACTCATTTCCCCGCGGGGGGAGTTTTCGAATCCGCCCGGGGGCACCTGAGATTTGTCGAGCCCGGTACCACCACGGTGCCGGGCTCTTCTGGTTCATGCCATGTCAAAAACGAAGCGCCCGCTTGCTGGGGGAGCAAGCGGGCGCCTGTGAGCGAATATGTTTGCGGCGAGAGCCGTGATGAGCGGTGGGGTGGCGACTAGTTGGTCGTACCGGAATCGTCACCCGTGCCCGAGCCAGAGCCCGAACCCGAGCCAGAAAGTGCGACCGTCAACGTGATCGTGCTGTCGGTAGACTGCTTGCCGGTGGGGGAGACACCCGTTACGGTAGCGCTCTCGTTGCCGCTCACGGGGTTGCCGTTCTGGTCGCAGAAGCCAATGTTGTAGAAGCCGGCGTTGTTGAGCGCGGTGACGGCGGCGGAGATGCTCTTGCCGTACAGGTTGCTCGGGACGGTGGCCTTGCCGGACTTCTTGGCAATGACGACGGTGATCGTGGCGCCGGGCTTTTGCTTGCCGCTGGGGTTCCAGCTGATCACGGTACCCTCGGTAACCGAGTCGTTCTCCTGATAACTCACATCGACGCCAAAGCCCGCCATATCGAGGGCGTTGCGCGCCTGGGACTCGGTCATATCGGTCAGGTCGGGGACGGACGTGGTGTCCGGGCCGCTCGAGACCTTGTACGAGATGGTCGTGCCCTTCTCGACTTCCTTGCCGGCTTCGGTGCCCTGCTCAAAGACCTGGCCCTCATCGGCCTCGTTGGCCTCCTCGGAAGCGTTGCCCTTCAGGCCAACGCTCGCCAGCGCCGCCTCTGCCTGGTCCTTGGTCAGACCGACGAGCCGCGGAACCTCAACCTTCTCGGAAGGCTTGGGGCCCTTGGAGATCACCAAGCTCACCTTTGTGCCCTTGGCCTTCTTGGTGTTACCGTTGGGCGTCTGCTCGGCGACCTTGCCCTCGTCGACGTCGTCGTTGTAGCTCTGATCGACGGTGCCAACCTCGAGGCCGGCCTCCTTGATCAGCTCCACGGCAGTCTGCTGGTCCTTGCCCAGTACGTCGGGCACCGTGACCTGCTCGCCTCCAAAGAGCCCCGTGGCAAAGGCCACCACAATGCCGATGACGGCAACAGCAGCGACCACGGCGGCGATGATCTTGTTCTGTTTGGACTTGGGCTTCTCGACCTCGTAGGAACCCGTGGAGCCCGAAACAGCGCTACGGGTGGTGTTCTGGCCGCTCACGCCCGAGACGGGACGAACCATGGCGCGCGTCTGGTCGGAAAGCTCGCGGGTCTTGGTGGCGCCGAGCTCGCCGGGGGCACCGATGATGCGCGTGGGCTCGGAAATGTTGACGGCGCGCCCGGACAGGTAGCTGTTGAGCACCTGACGCAGCTCGTCGGCCGTCTGGAAGCGATTCGCCGGGTCCTTTTCCATGCACTTGAGGATGATGCGCTCAAGATCGGCGTCGACGCCGGAGTTGATCTGGCTCGGCGGGATGGGCAGCTCGTTGACCTGCTTGAGCGCGACCGAGATCGCATCATCGCCGTCAAAGGGCACGCGGCCGGTGGCGCACTCGTACATAACGACGCCCAGCGAGTAGATATCCGAGGTGGGGCCCAGGTCCTGACCGCGTGTCTGCTCGGGGCTTACGTAGTGAGCGGTGCCCAGCACGTTGTTGTCCTGCGTGAGGTGGCTGTTCTTGGCGCGTGCGATGCCAAAGTCCATGACCTTGATATTGCCGTCGGGCAGCACCATGATGTTTTGCGGCTTGATGTCGCGGTGGATGATCTCGTGCTTGTGTGCGACCGAAAGCGCAGAGCTGATCTGCGAGCCGATCTGCGCGACCTTTTTGGGGTCGAGGGCTCCATGGCTCTTGATGCCGCTCTTGAGGTCGGTGCCGCGCAGGTACTCCATGACGATGTAATAGGTGTCGCCGTCCTTGCCCCAATCGTAGACGCCCACGATATAGGGGGAGGAGAGACCGGCTGCTGCCTGGGCCTCCTGCTTAAAGCGTGCGGCGAAGGTTGCGTCGCCGGCATACTGTGGCAGCATGATCTTGACGGCTACCGTGCGGTCGAGGACCTGGTCCTGCGCACGGTAGACGGTCGCCATGCCGCCTGTTCCCACCTTATCCTTGAGGAGGTATCTTCCCCCGAGGACCCTCTGTTCCATTCCTGCTCCTAACATAACTATTCGCTCAACGATGTGTGTAGTACCTTCGATGTGGCCGCTGGGGCCGTGTGGCGCGTTGCCGCTAACTCTTCGGCCGCGGCGTGCCTCGGGTGTCCGATTCGGTCATGGGCATCACGCTCCCTGTGCGGCAAGCGCCGCGGTCAGGACGATGCCGGCGATCTTGGCGGCCTCGACGTCATGCTTGTCGTAATCCTCCAAGGCCACCGAGATGGCGACCGTGGGTGAATCGTAAGGTGCAAAGCCAACGAACATCGAGTTGACGTTGGTGCCGCCGGTCTCGGCCGAGCCGGTCTTGCCGGCGACCTTGACGCCGGGGATTTGGGCATCGGTGCCGGTGCCGGACTGGACGACGGCAAGCATGGCCTGCTTGACCTGGTCGGCCGTGGCGGAGCTGACGGCCTGACCCAGCGAGCGGGACTGCGTGGTCTTGACCACGGTTCCGTCCGGGGCGAGTACCTGGGCTACAAAGTACGGGTCCATGACCACGCCGCTGTTAGCGATGGCGGCGGCAATCACGGCGTTTTGCATGACGGTGGTCTGCGGGCCGGGCGTGTGGTCCATGCCGACAGGCTGGCCGGCGCCGGCCCAGGCGGTCTCCCACTCGGTCATGAGCGACGGGTCGGCCATGATGGAGGCCGCGGAGGTCAGGTCCTGGCCGAGCTTCTGGCCGTAGCCAAAGGCGTTGGCAAACTGCACGAGCGTGTTTGCGCCCACTTCGTTGGCCACCTGGCCAAAGACGACGTTGGAGGAAACGGCAAACGCCTGCTGGAGGCTGATGGTGCCATAGCTCTCGTTGGCGTAGTTGGTGACCGGCGCGTTGCCGATGTCCATGGAGCCGGGCGCCTGGTAGGTGCTCGTAAGGCTGGCGGTGCCGGTCTCGAGCGCGGCGGAAAGCGTGACGACCTTAAAGGTGGAACCCGGGGTGTACAGCGCGTCCATGGCGCGGTCGTACATGGAGCCGTCCTCGCCGCCGCCCGTCTGCAGCAGCGCGTCGATGTTGGTGTTGTCGTAGGTGGGCGAGCTGGCGCATGCGAGGACCGCGCCGGTGCGCGGATCCAAGACCACCACGGCACCCTTAAAGCCCTTGAGCGCCTGCTCGGCAGCCGTCTGGATGCGCGAGTCGATGGTGAGCTTGGCGGTGTTGCCCGGCTGGGTCTGGCCTGCGAGCGACGCGATGGCGTTGTTCCAGCTGGAGTAATCCTTGGAGCCGGTGAGCGTGTCGTTCATGACGGCCTCGATGCCGGCGGTGCCGTACTGCTGGCTTACGTAGCCCACCACGTGCGCGGCCATGTTGCCGTTGGGGTAGGAGCGGGCGTAGGTACCGTCCTCCTGCTGCAGCGACTCGGCAAGCGTCACGCCATCAGATGTGATGATGGAGCCGCGCTGGATGTACTTGGAGCGGGCGATGGTGTGGTTGTTGGTCGGCATGTCCTGGTAGTCCTTGGCCTTGATGACCTGGACATAGGTGAGGTTGCCGATAAGAATGGCGAACAGCGCCGTAAAGGCGAGTACCGCGCGGGTCAGGCGGTTGGCGAGTGCCACGCGGCCGAGCACGCCGGATTCGGGCGTGTCGAGCAGGCGACGGCGCATGCGCGAGCCGGCGGAGTGGTTGCCGCGACCATACGAGGACGAGGCGGCAAAACGCGTGCCGGTCGGGGCCGCGGCGGATGCGACCTGGTCGTCGGTGATGGCTGCCATGGTGCCGGTGCCGGTGAGTTCGGCCTCGCGTCCGGTTGCCTCGTCACCGGCGCGCAGCAGCAGCGCAACGATGATAAAGCTCGCCAGCAGCGAGGAGCCGCCCTGGCTCATAAAGGGCAGGGTAACGCCGGTCAGCGGGATCAGGCGGGTAACGCCGCCAACGATCAAGAAAGCCTGGAAGCTGATGGCGGCCGTAAGGCCGGTCGCGCTAAAGGCGGCAAGGTCGGACTTGGCGCGGGCGGCCGTGGTCAGGCCGCGAACGGCAAAGAGCATAAACAGGATGAGTACGGCACCGCCGCCCAAAAGGCCCATTTCCTCGCCGATGGCCGAGAAGATAAAGTCGGACTCGACGACGGGGATGTTGTTGGCCATGCCGTTGCCGATACCAACGCCGACCAGACCGCCATCGGCGAGCGAGAAGAGCGACTGGACGATCTGGTATCCCTGTCCCTGGGCGTCCTTGAACGGATCGACCCAAACCTGGAAACGCACCTGAACGTGCGACAGGAACTTGTAGGCGCCCACGGCTCCCACGGCCAAAAGCGCGAGGCCGATGATGACGTACGAGAAGCGTCCCGTGGCAACGTAGAGCATCAGCAAGAAGATGGTATAGAACAGCACGGCCGAGCCCAAATCGCGCTCGAAGACGACGACGAGCAGGCATACGCCCCACACCGCAAAGAGCGGAAGCAGCAGGCGCAGGCGCGGAACTTTAAAGCCCAGGATCTTTCGGTTGGAAATAGAGAGCAGCTCGCGGTTCTCGGCCAGGTAGCCGGCCAGGAACAGCACGATAAAGACCTTGGCGAACTCGCCGGGCTGGATGGTAAAGCCGGCGATGCGAATCCACAGCTTGGAGCCCGAGATCGTGGTGCCGATAAAGATCGGCAGCATCAGCAAGATGATGCCGATGATGCCAAAGGTGTATTTGTAGCGCATGACCACGTCGAGGTTTTTGACCAACGCGAGCGTTCCCACCATCAACGCCACCGAGATAAACAGGATGACGAGCTGTGAGATGGCGAGGTCGGGCGCCAGGCGCGTCACAAACGTGATGCCGATGCCCGACAGAACAAAGACGATGGGCAGAATTGCCGGGTCGGCACCGGGCGCCAAGATGCGCACGGCGATGTGCGCCGCAGCGAAGGCGGCAAAGAGTCCGATCGGCACGGCGAGCGTCTCAAATGAGATAGCGGCGCCCGCGGTGAGCACGTACATCGCATACAGCAGGATGACGGGGAACGCCGAGGCGATGAGTAAGAGCATTTCGGTGTTGCGGCGACTCATAAGCGGCACTCCCTTTCTAGTTCTTGTCGGAGGCTTCGGCCTCGGCGGACTGTTCGGCGGTTTTCTCGGAATCTGACTCGGAGGTCGATCCCTGGTCGGTGTTGTCGCGAATCGTTTGCGCGTCAATCACCTGGCGGGTCTGCTCCTCGTCAATCTGATGACGGTATTTGGAAATGGTGTCCTGCGCATCGTCGACACTCGTTTGCGGAATGCCCGCCTTAAGGCGGTTCTGCGTGTCTTCGGGCAGGTCGGACAGCTTGATGCTCGTTTCGCTCTCGAGCCAGTGGAGCTTAAGGCCGAGCGGCTTGCCGGGCACGCCGCGCCAAACTGCGACATTGCCCTGGTAGGTCCCCAGGTAGTACGAGCCGGTGATGCCCGTGTAGGCCCAGATGCCGGCTGCCAGCACAAAGACAAGGGCCAGGACGGCAGCGATGATGACATTGCGGCGACGCACGCGTTGCGCCTCGCGCATAACGCCGTCGTCGACCAGGTCGACGACCACTACGGTCACGTTGTCGTGACCGCCGGCGGCAAGCGCAGCATCCACCAGGTTGTCGACGCAGATCTGCGCGGTCGAGGACTGTGTGGCAATGTTCTCGATATCGCTATCGGGAATCATGCTCGAAAGGCCGTCCGAGCACAGGATCAGGCGGTCGCCTTCCTCGATATGCAGAGTAAAGTGGTCGGCGTACATGGCGGGGTCCGAACCGAGCGCGCGGGTGATGACCGAGCGGTTGGGGTGGACGCGGGCCTCGTCGGCCGTAATTTCGCCGGCATCCACGAGCTCTTCCACATAGGAGTGGTCGCGGGTCACACGAATCAGCGTGCCCTCGTGGAGCAGGTAGGCGCGCGAGTCGCCCACGTGGGCGATGGCGAGCGTGTCGTTTTCGATATAGGCGCAGGTGGCCGTGCAACCCATGCCGGGCTTGCCCAGGCCGTTCAGGGCCGCCTCGATTACGGCGGCGTTGGCTGCCTCGACGGCTGCGGCCAGGCGTGCTGCGTCGGCGGACTGCGGGGCCGTCTTGGCAATAGTCTCGACGGCGATGGAAGAGGCTACCTCGCCGGCGGCGTGACCGCCCATGCCGTCGCATACGCAAAAGAGCGGCGACTGCACCAGGTAGGAATCCTCATTGTGCGGGCGCACACAGCCAACGTCGGAGCGGGCGCCCCACATGAGTTGCGTGGTGGTGCCGGCATCATAGGTCGAGTCGGTCTCGATGCGCTCCTCGGTCAGGGGCTCAAAGCTCATGGTCGAGCCGGGGTCTTTGAGCTTGGCCTCAACGGCGGCAACGTCGATCTCGGCTGTGTCACCGGGAGAGACGGTGTCGGTCTCGGCGCTTGATTCGGAATCGCCGGTGTCCGGGGAGCCGGGCTCCTCGGACGCGCGGGCGGTCGACTCGTCGTCTTGCGGGCTGACGTCTATAGGCTCGGGCGTCGCAAAGTGCGACGGCGCGGGCGTGCTTTGCGACTGGGCGGCGGGCTCGGCCACGGTATCGGACTCGCTTGCGGGCGCAGGCTGCGGGATCTTGGGTGCAGGGCCGTCCTCGGGGGATGGCCCTGCCTCGGGCGCCGGCGCAGACGCGGGCGCAACCTCGGATGCCGGGGCTATGGGAAACGCCGGCGCGGCGGGCTCGGGTGCCGCAAACACCGCAGCGCTCTCGTTGATTGCCGCGGCGACGGGCTCTGCAAAGTGAGCCGGCGCCGGGGTTGCTTCGGGCGCTGTGGGCTGTTCCGCAGCATGTGCGCCGATGGGCGCCGCTACGGCATCCTCTTCGTCCTCGTTATCGGCGAGATCCGAAATATCATGCGTTACATGCGAAAGAGGCAGGGAGAACACGGTGTCCTCGGGCTCCACGGGTGTGGAGTCCGCCGGAGCGGCGTGGGCCGGCGCAGCTGTGGCGGCGGCCGGTGCCTCGGTCATAGTCGCGGACTTGTTCTCCTCGTCGATCATCGACGGTTCACCTTCATGACCACATCGCCAATCTGGACTTCGTCGCCCTCGCGCAGTGTTGCGGGCTCCACAAGCTGGCGGCCGTTGACGAGCGTGCCGTTAAGCGAGTTGAGGTCCTCGATGATGAGCGCCGGGCCCTGCAGCGAAAAACGCGCATGTGAGGCCGAGACGAATGGTTCGTTGATGCAGATGTCCGAAGATGGCGAGCGACCGACGATGACGGGGCCGAGCATATCTACGTGGATGCCGCGGATGCCGCGCGGACCCTTGTCCACATCGATCGTCCAGATAGCCGAGTCGCGGCGCTGTCCGCGCACAAGTCCCACGCCGGTCTTCATGACGGCGAACAGGAAGATATAGAGCAGGGCGACCAGGACGATGCGGCCTGCAAAAAGGACGATATCGATGTTCATAAGCGACTATCCCCTAAATTCAAAGGTGCTCAGGCCAAACGTCAGCAGATCGCCGTTGCGCAGCGGGCAGCGCGTAATGCGGCGGTTGTTGACGAGTGTGCCGTTGGTGGAATTGAGGTCCTCGATCGACCAATCCGAGCCCGTAAAGGTGAGCTGGGCGTGGCGGCGCGACACGTTGGGGTCGCGCAGGGCAATGTCGGAAACTGAGCGCTCGCGACCGATGGTCACCTGTGCGGAGGTGATGCTATGGCTCTCGCCGCTCACGACGTCGACGAGCTGGGCGAGCGGGCGCTGCGGGGCGCGAGTGCTCGCCATGTTGGAGGCGATGCCGGCTGCGGCGCCTAGGCCCACGGCGGCACCGGTCGCGGCGGCTCCGCCCATGCCGGCAAGCGCGTCGCGCGAGACGGTCTGCGGCACCGGGATGGGTGCGGCGGCGGGGTCGGGGACGCTAGGCGCGAAGGGGTCTGCCACGGCAAGCGGGTCGGGAGCGGCGGCGCGAGGCGTCGGCTGCTGCTGGGGCATGGCGGCGGGGCGCTGCTGCTGCGGGGCAGCAAACTGCTGCTGGCCGGCGCGCGGGGCGCTGGCGGCACGGCTTGCCGCGGAGTTGTTCTGGCCCAGGCCGTTTTGATAGGCGCGCTCTTCTTCGTACAGGCGGCCGAGCGTGGGGGCATCGACGTTCTCGGCAAAGACCGAGAACTTGCCGGCGCGCAGCTGCGGATCGATCATAAAGCGCACGAGGGGCTCGCCGACAAAGACATAGCGGCGCTTTTCGGCCTGCGCCTTCACAAACTCGCGGACCTCGCGCGAAAGCTCGGGGTAGAACGGGGCGAGCATGGGATCGTCGTCGGCGGCGATCAGGATGGTATAGAGTGCCGGCGCCGTGTTGACGCCGTTAATCACCAGAGTCTGATCCTCCATGTCGCGAGCGGCCTGCTTGGCAAGCTTCTTAAAGGAGAACGGGGCACGGGTGGCACCGAAGATGCCGGCCACGTGGTCCTCGAAGATGTTCAGGAAGTTCACGAAAGATCACTCTCCGTATAGGTTCTTTGGTATCCGAGCAAATATAGGCATATCCCAACGATTATAGAGGATAGGATTCCCGCAACCGCCGCCTTGGCGGCGACCGCGGCTGCAAGGCTGGCAATTTCCATATGGTGTGCAAGACAGGACGACGCTGCGCAGCCGATGCCGGTGACGGCGATGGCGGCGATTGCGGCAAGGTTTGAGCCCTGATCGGCACGCTTGGCATGGGCATTGAGCAGCGCGGATGACGCTGCGGCAGTTGCCGCGACCAGCACAAAGGCAGCCCAAAGGAGCGGGTCTCCCAGCGCTGCGGCAACGTTACCGAGCCCCAGCACGCCTCCGGCTGAAAGCGCGACCGTGGCCAGACGGGCAAAAAGCGCGCCCATGCCCGTTGCCGCGGCGGCGCTTGCCGGGCCGAGCCAAAATGACGCGACGCCGGCGGCGACCCCAGCTGCCAGGAAGGTATTGCCAGTCAGACAGCCAAGCGCGAGTGCACAGGTGAGCGCGGCGCTCGCGGCAGCCTCGGTGCGACCCCAGGCGATCCACCAACCGGACATGGCAGCGGCAAAGATCACCGCGACGGGCAACATCGACAGGATGCCCTGCGCCTGCATGGTGGCGTTGGCCATGAGCACCAAAAAGCCCACAGCCGAGATGGCCGAGCCGATCTGGGGGGCCAGGCCAGCCGCCGCTCCGATCGCGATAGCCGCAATGACCAGGCCGGGAAGCGCCGCGACCCCGGCCGTTTGCATCAGCAAAAAGCTAAAGGTGCCGCACGTTAGCGCCGAGATAGCGTGCATGGTGTAGTCGCGCGCATGGCTCCAGCGCGTGCCCGCCCAGCCGAGCGCGGGGTCGACCTCGATGGCGTCGTCCTCGTAGTACGACGGCTCGATATCGTCGAGCTCCTGCTCGTCATCCGAAAGCTCGCCAACCATTTGCTCCAGACTGCGACGGCCCTCGCGCACGCTGCCCAGACCGGCAAGGAGTTGGTCGCAAAATGCCTCGATGCTGTTGGGGCGGTCCTGCGGCATGGGGGAGAGCGCGCTCATGAGCGCGGCCTCGGCTCCCGGGGGAAAGTGTGGTATCAGCTCGCTGGGATAGGTGGCGCCGCCGATGATGCGGTCGAGCGAGTCGGCGGGCGTGGCCGCTATAAGGGGGGCGCTGCCGCACAAGCCCTCATAGATAACGCAGGCAAGGGCAAAGACATCGGCGCGTTCGTCGACCGTGCCGGTCTCGATATCGAGCTGCTCGGGCGGCATGTAGCCGATGGTGCCGCCGCGCGAGCCGCCAAAGCCACCGGCGGACGACAGTCGCGCCATGCCAAAGTCGGTGAGCTTTACATTGCCCGAGTGGTCGATGAGCACGTTGGCGGGCTTAATGTCCAGGTGGAGTACGCCATTGCTATGGGCGAAGGTGAGCGCCTGACCCAGGGCATCGGTAATGGCCGCGGCCTCGTCAAAGGTGAGCGAGTGGCCGTCCACGCGATGCAAAAACTCGGCCAGCGACATACCGTCGACATACTCCATGACCAAGTAGGCATAGGCGGTGTCGTGCGTAAAGTCGATGACCTGCACGATATTAGGATGTTGAAGCATGGCGGCAGTGTGCGCCTCGCGCAGGACATCCATGATGTCGCTGGCGGGCATGCCGGCGCCGTTGATAAGGGGGATGCGCTTAATGGCGACGCGGCGGCGCAGGTGCGTGTCGCGGCAGATCTCGATGGAGCCAAAACCGCCGGTCGCAAGTGTCTCGAGCGGCTGGTACCGCTTGAGCAGCTCGCGAGAGCTGGTGCCCTCCAAAGGAACGTCCGGCGAGAACCGGGCGGTATGTTGCGAGAAAAGCGGCATGGCCAACCCTCGTGCGTTTAAAGTTCGTTTGCGAGTGGCGGGCGCGGAGCCGAGCCGTTCGCGGTGGCATAGATGCTGCTAGTGTAGCACGCTCGGGTGCATGGGGAGGATAGCGGGATGCGAGGCTGCCTGTCTGGTTTGGCCTTAGCGCTTCTTCTTGTTCTTCTTCTGCTTGCGCTGCTTGCCTTTGGTCTCCTGGGGCTTGTCGCCCTGCTTGGCCTCGGCGGTGGCCTTCTCGGCTTTCATCTTCTTGCGTTTGGTCTCAATGCGGAGTTTTTTGTTGATGCGCGCCTTGAGGAAGGTGCCAAACTGCTCGGCATCGCCGCGAACAAAGGTGTCCTTGGGGATCGTCACGCCCTGGTCGGCGAACATGGCCACAAAGATGCGCTCGCCGTCGAGTACGTGGTCGAGCTTCTCAAACGGGAAGAACTGCGACTTGCCGCTCTTGCCCCAGACCATCAGACCGTTCTCGTTGGCGGCGACGCGGCGGTAGCGGCCGCCCATGGACTTGTCGGCCTCGACGGCATCGATAAAGTCGCGGGCAAGCGTGTGGTGGAGGTTCTTGCTCCACCAGGCCAAAAAGGCGCCGAACACGATCAGCACGACGCCGAACTTGATCCAGTTGCCGCCGGCCACCAGCATGCCGATGCCGATGAGCGCGGCAATTGCCGCGGCGACATACAGCGAGCCGCGACGCCTGGGCGAGGCAACCAGGCGGGCGAAGTCGGTGACGAGGTCGTTTTCGTACTGGTACTCGTTGAGGTACAGGATGCCGTCGTCGGCTGCTGCCTGCGCCTCGAGCGCGACCTCGACCTGGTCGGCTGCTTCGGAGGGAACGAGGTTGCTCTCTGCGTCTGCCATGCTCTTTGGACTCCTATCGCGGCGGGCTCGCCGTACGGGTTATTATGGAATGCAGTATGCCGTGCGACCGCATGGCCGTCGCGGCAACAAGACTCAGTATACCCGGGGGAGCACCCATGGAATCGTTGTACCGAAAGTATCGCCCGCTCACCTTCGACTCCGTGGTGGGCCAGCAGCATATCGTCTCGACGCTCGAGCACGCCATCACCGAGGGGCGCCTGTCCCACGCCTACCTGTTCTGCGGACCGCGCGGCACGGGCAAGACCACCATGGCGCGCATTCTGGCCAAGGCGCTGCTGTGCCGCAATGCCGAGGTGGCGCGCGCCGAGGGTGCAAGCGGCTGCATGCCCGACGGTACCTGTGAGGAGTGCGAGCTCATTGCCGAGGGCAACCACCCGGATGTCTACGAGCTCGATGCCGCAAGCCGTACCGGCGTGGACAACGTGCGCGAGGAGATCATCAACTCCGTCAACTTTGCCCCGGTGCGCGGCAAGTACAAGATCTATATCATCGACGAGGTCCACATGCTCACGACGGCGGCGTTCAACGCGCTGCTCAAGACGCTCGAGGAGCCGCCGGCACACGTGATCTTTGTGCTGTGCACCACCGACCCGCAAAAGATTCTGGAGACCATCCTCTCGCGCTGCCAGCGTTTCGATTTCCATCGCATCGGCAACGAGGATATTGAGCATCGCCTGGCATACGTGTGCGAGCAGGAGGGCTTCGATTACGACGACGAGGCGCTGGCTATCGTGGCGCGCCATGCAAAGGGCGGCATGCGCGACGCGTTGTCCACGCTGGAGCAGCTGAGCGTCTTTGGCAACGGTTCTGTGCATGCGGACGACGCCCGCTCGCTTTTAGGCGAGGTTTCGGACCAGATTCTGGGCGAGTTTTCCCGCGCCATTGCCGATCGCGATGTTGCCGAGCTCTATGGACTGATTCGCGTGCAGGTCGAGGAAGGAAACGACCTGCTGGAGCTGACGCGCGACCTGGTGGCGCATGTGCGTGACGTGTACGTTGCCTGCGTTGCCGGTGCCCGCGCCGAGCTGTTTGAGGGCGGCTCCGAGCAGGCCGAGGCGCTTGCTGCCGAGGCCGCTGCCTTTGGCGAGCATCCTGCCGACCGCCTGGCCCGTGTGCTGACAGTGCTCGACGATGCCGCACTGGAGATGAGGGGCGCGAGCGATGTGCGCCTGGTGCTCGAGATCGCCTGCACGCGCCTGGCACGTCCCGAGGCTGATATAACGATTGAGGCATTGGCCGAGCGCGTGGCACGCCTGGAGGCCATGGTTGCCAATGCCGCGGTGCCGGCGAGCGTGGCTGCTGCTCAGGCCGCCGCGCCTGCAGCATCCGTACCCGCTGCCGCCCAGCAGCCGACGCTTATCTCGGGTGCCCGAGCTGCCGCTCCGGCGGCATCTGCTACCCCCGCTGATACGTCCGCGCGCCAGGGCGGTATGCCTTGGGACCGTGGTGCTGCCGCTCCGGCGGCTCAGCCTGCGCCCCGTTCTGCGTCCGTGTCGGCTTCCAAGCCTGCAGCGTCTGCACCTCAGTCTGCGCCGGCTCCGACGCCTCAGCCCGTTGCGGCCCCCGCGCCTGCCACCGCTCCGGCACCTAAGCCCCAGCCCAACACCGCCGCCCAGGTTGCTGCCGCCGGTGCTGCCGAGACGCCCGCGGTCGAGGATGCCGGAGAGCTGCAGCGCAAATGGGCCGAGGTTGTCGAGCGTGTTAAGGCGCGTCAGGCTTCCTACGCAGGGCTTTTGCTCAACGCCCGCGCCACGGCCGACGACGGCTCCAAGCTCACGGTCTCGTTCCCCGCGGGCTCGACCTTTGCCATCAAGATGCTCGGCCGCGCTGACACGCAATCGGTGGTCCTGCCGACGGTCTGCGCGGTCTTCGGTCGTCGCACCGTCGACTACGTCCTGGATGGAGGTGGCACGCCGGCTCCTCAACATGAGGAGCATTCTCCATCTGCACGGGCTGCGGCATCTGCGGACCCGCAGCCCGTGTCCTCGGCGGCCCCTGTATCCTCGAGCGCCAGCGCGCCGCAGCAGCAAGCGGCACCGGTAGCGGCATCGACCCCGTCGGCGCCTAAGCCAGCCGCGGCCAAATCGGCTGCTTCGGTCCCCGCGCCCAAGCCTGCCGCTGCGCCTGCGCCCAAGTCATCCGACCTGGGCAAGGCCCCCTGGCTGCGCTCGGACAACCCTGCCGGCGCTCCCGCCACGGGCAAGCTCCCGACTGAGCCTGCGCCCCGCGCGCCCGAGCGCGCGTCCGGTCCCAAGGCTCAGCCGTCCGCGCAGTCTGCGCCGTGGGAATCCGAGCAGGTGCCCTACGACGATGCCATGGTCGCCGGTTTTGCCGCCGATGCGGGCGGGGACGATCTGCCTCCGTTCGACGCGCCGGCCACGGCGTCCGCGCCCAAGCCCGCCGCAACTGCCCCCAAAGAGGAGGACGCTCCTGCAGCTCCCTGGGAGTCCAACCCCGGCGCGGGCAGTCCCTTCGGCCATCAGGGCGCAGCCCCAAGCATCCCGCAGACCGAGGACGAGGCCAAAGCCCTCATCCGCAGCGTCTTCGGTCAGTCCACCATCTTCAAACCGGTGGAGTAGCTGTACAGGCGGGTATACTGCTCAAGAAGAGACGTCTTTGAACGGAGCGAGCTTATGATGTGGGAATATGTCCGCCTTGAGGACGATACGCAAGTTTCGTATTCCGAAGTCCGTGAGGACAACACGGTGAAGGTCGTTGTGGAGCGCCCGCGCGATTGGGGTTTTGACACGGCGGAGTGTATCTTGCCGGCATTCAATTGGGTGTCACACGAGGGCTTTAGCGAAGCGAACCTCAAAGAACTCGATGATTTCGTGCGCAACAATGCCCCGCTCATCCTGCGTTTTGCCTACGAAGGCGGACGAGTCTATGCCTAGTCTGTTTCGACTCGGGCCGTACATCATCTTCTTCTGGACGGGGGAGAACGGCGAACCTGTCCATGTTTACGTTGCGGTCAAGCACCCCACTGCCGAGGCAACCAGGATATGGCTTACCCGCTCCGGCGGATGCAAGCTGGCCCATAACAAGGGCGATATTCCTGCTCGGGATTTACGCGATATCATGCAGTTTGTTTCATCTAACCATGCGCTGATTTGCAAACGCTGGAAAGAAACAACCGGTGGGCTGTCGTTTTACTGTTGAGAATCGCTTGCTGGGCTTAGGACCCCTAGCTCTTTAGGGGCTTTTTATCCGGGCGCATTTGTATTTCGGACATGTGTAGTGTGGTGCCGCGTATTTCGCATTCGAGCAGACAGGTACGTGACGGTCGGCCTAGGATGCTGAGGTCGATGCGATACGTCGCATGGCTGTCCGTGTACTCGACTTGTTCGGCGTTGACGGTTGCTCCGATTGCCAAATAAGCGCCTGGCTCGGCATCGACAATCTTGGCGTCCTCTATCTTGACCTTGAACTCCTGGTAGAGGGACGGGCTGTTGTAGTAAATGGTTCGGGTTCCGTCGGTGCACTCATCGGTCGCTTCCCATTTGACGGTGGGCTGGTCCGAGCTGGTTATCAGCAGTTCTGCTCCAAAGGCTATAGCATGGGTGATGACAACCAGTAATGCCCAGCCGACAAAGAGATAGAGAACCACATATGCAACGGGGTGTTTTGAGCGGATGTTTTGGAGCGCGTCGGGGGCATTCATGGGGGCACCTCCAAATTGCTGTCTGTGACAATCAAATTATACCCTGCCATCATGAGCGCCGCCTCGAGCAGCGGTTCGGCATTTTGTTATCTAGCTGGATGCAGAAAATGTCGGATTCCGGCTCTACAAGATTTAGCTTTCAATATTATGCAGATGCGAATTATTCAACTTCGCATAATCTTTGGGTGCGGTTTGCACTCCAGGACATGTATATCGACTGAGGTAGCGTGTCCGCCCCGCTTGCTTGCCCCGCGCCGTGGTACGATTTTTGAGTTTGAAAGTCCCGCCGTGCTCCGGCTGCCCTTGCAGCTCGGCGTGCGGCCGCACGTAAAGGAGCCGTCATGGCCGGTATGAACATGCAGCAGATGATGAAGCAGGCCCGCAAGATGCAGGAGCAGCTTGCCGCCGCGCAGGAGAACCTCAAGTCCCAGACCGTCGATGCCTCTGCCGGCGGCGGTATGGTCAAGGTGACCGTTAACGGCGAGATGGAACTCGTCAACCTCACCATCGATCCCGATGCCCTCGATCCCGAGGACGTCGATATGCTGCAGGACATGATTATGGCTGCCGTCAACGAGGCCGTTCGCGGCGTCAACGAGCTCGCCAACAAGCAGATGGGCGCCATCACCGGCGGCCTCAACATCCCGGGCATGCCGTTCTAAGACGCGCATATATATGAGTGCCAACCATAGCCTGCAAAAATTGCTCGATGAGCTGGGTCGCCTGCCGGGCATTGGCCCTAAGTCGGCTCAGCGCATCGCCTATTACCTGTTGGAGGCTGACGCCGAGGAGGCGCGCCGCCTGGCCGAGGCCATCCTGGAGGTTAAGCAGGAGGTTCACTTTTGCAGCCGCTGCTTTAACTACGCCACGGCCGACGAGTGCTCCATCTGCCAGGATTCGATGCGCGACACCACTCGCATTTGCGTGGTGGGCGAGCCGCGCGACGTCCAGGCAATCGAGCGCACGGGCAGCTACCATGGCCTGTACCATGTGCTGGGCGGCGTGATCAGTCCCATGGACAAGATTGGCCCCGAGCAGCTGCACATTCGCGAGCTGCTGGCACGCTTGGGCCACGAGGACATCCACGAGGTCATCATCGCCACCAACCCCAATATTGAGGGCGAGACCACGGCGAGCTACCTGGCTCGCACTATCAAGCCGCTGGGCGTTGAGGTGTCGCGTCTGGCGAGCGGCCTGCCCGTGGGCGGCGACCTGGAGTATGCCGACGAGCTTACGCTTGGGCGCGCCATCGAGGCCCGTCGCACGATTTAGGTGGCGAGCCTGCTCCTGCCGTATGTTTTCCTCGCGACGCACGGGGTAGTCATAATTTCCCCGTGCGACTGTAAGTTTGTTGTGCAACAAAGATGCTTTGTATCCGCTTATCGCATGGATGCTTCCACTCGCATCCTTAATTTGCCCATTCGTTGCGCAACCTTTTGGGTTCGCTGATACACTCAAATATGGATTCGAATGAATGCGCCGCTCCCGAGCGGCGTGTTTTTGTTGGAGGAGAACGCATGCGGCCCGGTGGCACTCAGACAAAGCGCGGCGCCGCGGTGCGCATGCGACGCCGACTGGGCTTGGCGCCTCGGGCGTACGCGCTGCTGTCGTGCTCGCTGGTGCTGGTCATAGCTGGCGTTTCTGCCTATGGCATGACCGTGCCGTCCATGATACAGGCACATGCCGCATGCGAACCGCGCGTAGGGCATGAGGTCAAAAGTGATCTGGGCACCACGACTGGATATGCTTGGGCAAGTGTGGTCGCGCATATTGTGTTTGGCGCCGACGACGCGGACGGCGCCGAGGCCCCGGACAACGAAGTCACGCTTGCCAATGGCAAAACCATCGTGCTCACCAACACCAAGATCATCGATCGGTTGTCCAACAATAGCGTGGCGGCAACGGTGAATAAGGTCGAGCGGCAGAAGGAGCAGGACGCCCAGCAGTCCGGAAAGCCCGGTAGCTCGGATACTTCTGGCTCCGGCTCGGATTCGTCGAGTTCGGGCGGCGGCTCTGGGTCGGGTTCCTCTGCCGGAGGGTCTGGAAACGGCGGCTCGACGGGCGGCAACGCTGACAACGATGCAAACTCCGGTGGCCTTTCCGCTGCTGAGGAAGAGAGCATTCACAGTTGGCTTGTGACCAAGTACAACATGCTCGACGGCTATGTTTCTCGTGCCAATGACGTGGTCTCGACCTATAACTCTACGGGAGATCCCAGGCCGTGCGACAGCTTGGTCGGGGAGATGTTTGTCATTCGAGCCGAGTTCGGTCGTCAGACATTCTCGCCCCGGTCAAAGTGGTATCAGCAGTATGCCAATCTGTGGGGCTGTTACACCAACCTATGTCAATGGGTCGGCCATTACGGCGATGATGACGTCGCGCTCGGTAACTTCAACAATAACGTGGCGGCGCTTGCCCTATGATGACCGATCTTGCATCCACCACACCACAATCGCTCGGTCGCGATCCCATGGTCGGCCTGCGCCTGGCGCGTGTCGACGGGTTTGAGCCGGCCATTGCGCTCGGTCAGGACGAACTGCCTGCCTATCTGCGTCGTTTTACGATACTGTTTGCCGACGATGCCACCATGCGCCGTGGCGGTATCGGCCGCGTGACGCGTGCCGTCAACGCCCAAGGCGAGGCCGTAGCACTCAAACAGCTCATCTTGCCGACGCGCGATGAGTTTGACGACGATGCCGCCCATGAGGCGCTGGTCGCCAAGTTCAAAGCGGCATTTCGCGAGGAATATGAATGCCATCGCGCCCTTTCGGGCCTTAAGGGCTTTCCCCGCCTCTATGGCTGGGGCGAGGTTGACGGTGTGCCTGCAATTGTCATGGAATGGGTCGAGGGCGAGACGCTCGCCCGCTTGCGCTCGCGCTTTGCCGTGGACGATGCCGGCCGCCTATCGCCGCTTGTGGCGGCGCGCTTGGGGCGCGACCTGTTCGACTTGCTCTGCCGCATGAGCCTGGTGGGGGAGGGCTTTGTCCATCGCGATATCTCGCCCGCTAATATTATGGTGCGTACGGCGCGTTTACCGCTTGACCGGCAGCTTGCCGAGGGCACCTTTGACCTGTGCCTGATCGACTTTGGCTCGTCGCTGGCGCTCGATCCTGCGTCGGCCGTGGCCGGTACCGGCGGCAAGGCGTCGTTTACGGAGCGCTATGCCACGCTGCGTCGCGCGACGGTTGCCTATGCCCCACCCGAGATGCTCACCGACGATATTCCCGATCTGCGCGCTTTGCGTATGTCGCCGGCGATTGGCGTCTATGCCGCGGCAAGCACGGTTTACGAGCTCATTGCCGGCGTCGCGCCATACGAAGCCGCGCCGAGCACTTCGGGCACCTCGGGTTCGCGCAAAAAGACGCGCGACATCGCGAGCCCCTACCGTCTCAAGATGGACACGCGGCCCGACTATCCCATTGGTGCCCATGCGCCCGGTTGTGATTTGACTCAGCTGCTTCGTCGTGAGCCCGATGTGGCGCTCGCCGCGGCCGAGCAGGCCCAGCAGCTAGGGCTTGAGCCGGATTCCGAAGAGCTACGCGATGCGCTGGCGTTTGTCGATGCCCAGCTGTTCGACGTGGTGATGGCCTGTCTGTCCAGCCATCAAAAAGATCGTCCCGAGCCGGCGGCGGTCGAGGCGGCGCTCTCGGCGTTTTGTGACCACTATGCGCAAAATGTCGGTCGTTCGCTTCGCGGCGAGCCGCTCACGCCGTGCCCCATGGATGCGTCTGGCCGCGCGGTTCGTCGCGCGCTGATGGTCGGCGCGACGGTCGTCTGTGGCGTGGTTTGGGCTGTGGTCGTGGTTTCGGCCGCGCTGCTGGCGTCGGGCGCTCGCGTGACGGCGACTTTGGGATCGCTCGTGTGGTCTGGGTCGCTACCGGGTATTATTGCCGCACTGGCGTTGGCGCTGCCAGGCATAGCCGGCGTTGCCGCGGGGGCACTTGCGCGCGATCGGCGCTCGGGCTTCCTGCAGGGTGTGCTTGCGCTTTCTGCCTGCGAGGTTCCGGTGCTGGTTGTGGCTGCATGTAGCGTATTTTCCCAACGCGCCGTGATGGGCGGCCTTGTTGCCGCTCTGGTTGCAACCTATACGCTTACGTGGTTTTTGCTTGCGATGGGCTTTGCCTTTGAACTTCCCGTTTCGGCACCGCGACGCACAAAAGCCCAGATGGCGACTCCGCTTGCCGGTGGAGCCGCAGCTGTCCGTACTTTTGGCGGACCTGTCGAAGTATCGTCCGATTCTATTTCTACGACCAAGGAGGCCTAGGTCATGGCATCTCAAGTTGAGCTCGCCCCATGCGGGGCCATGTTTGACATCTTTAAGCGCGCAGCGCATCTGAGCCATATCGAGCTGTGCGGCTTGGTGCTTTCGTCCCGTCCGCTCGCCGACGGCCGCAGCCCGCAGAGCCGAGCCGCCGATCGCTCTTGGGTTTCCCGCTTTATCGTTCGCGCGCCGGTCGGCACGCTTCAGCAGCGCTACTTTGCCGAATACGGTACCTCGGCTGCGCGTATTATGTCGCAACTGGCCCTGCGCCAGCGCAATCCCATGGACTCCACGGCTGTGATCAATATGGTGTGCGGTCCTGCAGGTGAACCGATGGTACGCGCGCTCGAAGAGTGCCACCAGGACACGAATCTCTATCGCAACGCGCTCGATCGCCTGTCCCAGGCGGCGGAACTCATGCCCGCCGAGCGCGCCGAGGCCGTGCTGGTGCTGTTTGTCGCTGTCGGCTGTTCGGCGGATGTGCGGTCCTCGGTGAACTATGCCATCGACTACGCGCACGCGACCTGTGACGGAGGAACATCCACGCCGCGTTCGCTTGGCATGTCGATGACCGCGGGCGAACGCGAACCCGCCCCGGCGCACCCCTTGGGCTTGCTGCGCGTGCAAAACAGTTTTGTCGTGAGCGCCCCGCGCTGGATTCAGCCGAGTGAGCAGGGTGTTGAGATTGGCGCACTGGCCACTGGTGAGGGCGATATTACCGACGTCGGCGACGATGTCTCGGCCCGCCATGCCCATATCTGGTGCGATGCTCAAAATATCTGGCACGTCGAGGACTTGTCGTCCACCAACGGAACCGTGGTGGTAAACGGGGCCACGCGCGTCTGCATTCAGGTCGAGCCCGGCCGTTCCGCCCAACTCAATCCCGGCGACGAGCTCAAGCTCGGCGAATCCACTACCTACGCCATTCTCTTCGGTGCCCTCTAGCCGGCAGATAGGGACGTTTCTTTTCTGCCGGCACTTGGGGACACTCCTCGGCGCGCCAGAGCCAGTCGCCCGGGGATGGAGGGGCCATTTTGGCCCTTGGCGGTCAGTCGGGGCGAAACTAGAAGATCTTTCCGATTCGCGGCTGTTCATGCTTGTAGAGCATCTAAAACAATAGGATGTTATTCTGGAATATGCCGGGTGCGTGAACTTGCCTGTCTTAGCCTTAATAAGGTATAGGGGAGTTTGGCTCAGGGGTTCCGTCTTGTTCTTCAGCGCAGTATTGTGGGACAGATTTGCTGAGATTGGCGCCTTACACCGCAGAGCGCACGGAAGGCTCTCGATTTGTGTTCTGGCCCCAGAATACAGGGCCTGATACTTACCAACTGTGGCATGGATGTAACATCTGTAGAAATCAACCCTTTTGTTGTCGACCTTTGTAAGAAAAACACTGCCATCAACTCTTTGGATGACGAAACTAGGGTGCTTGAGGGGAGCCTTTACTCCCCTCTGAGAGATGACTCATGTTTTTCGCTTGTCGTTGTGAATCCTCCGTTACTGCCGATTCCGGATGAGATTCCTTATCCCTTCGTTTGAGATGGAGGACAATCGGGTCTGGATAAAACACTTCGTATTCTTAAGGGTGGCGATACGCATTTAGAGAAAAACGGTAAATACTGCTAATAGGGGTGACGACGATGGTGCAGGGGCGACCCGCGATGCTCTCATCAATACGTCGGATACTTGGGAAATCAGGTCTAGATGCATGTATGATGATGCTATGTGGCTATTCAATTAATCCGCGTTCCGAATGGGTGCAGGGTATAGCTGCGACATCGTATGCTTTTGACCCGGCGCGATACTCAGATATTTCTGAGGCGGTTGACGAAGTTTATACGCACTATGCCGCGCAAGGCGTTTCGGAAGTTTGCACATCTACGTTACGGGCTTAGGTTTCTTCAAGCGAGCAGGCCGGTTGCGTTATTTCGAGCGATTTTTCTAGTCTAGACGACAAAAGGCAAAGGATTTGATGGGTATAAAACGCGGACGTTTGTGGGCGGATGCTCAAATCTATTGTGGCAATCGGGCGGTTGAAAAAGATATTTCAACCGCCCGATTGCCAGGTTCGTCGGAGGAGATGTCCGATTCCGACTCTCTTGTAGGAAGAGCTTGAGATCGTATTGGCCCAAGGCAATCTTAAAGCAGTCTCATTGGCAAATCTTCGCTCCTGTTGTGTTGAGGTGTAAGGTATCAGTGATTGATGTTTTGTGGCGGGTAGATTGGGGCCTTCCTTGATTCGATGCGTTCTCTCGAGGTTCATCAGAGCAAAAGGGGCTTTCGTCTTCATTGCTATCACGGTGATTGGAACCGCTCTCTCCTATGCCATGCCATACGTGAACGGGAAATTCTTAGATTTTCTTCTCGGTAACCGCAGCGAAAGAGACGCCGTACTCTTCGCGCTCCTGGTTGCGTCAATAGGAGTTTTCTCCACCCTCTTTACTTATTTTGCAGGAACACTTTCCATTCGCATAACCACGAGACTTTCCTTTGATCTTCTCAGGGAGGCCGTCTTGCGTTTTGAAAGAGACGATTACTTGGTGAGTCGGACCATCGATCCAGCCTATACAACGCAACGGATTATTTCCGACTCCAGCGTGGTCTCATCCTTCGTTTTGGCGAATTTTATCAGTGCGCCGCTGTCCATTGTAGCCATTCCCATCGTATTGCTTATCATATGGTCAATTGATTCAACTCTCGCGGTGTTTTCCATCATTCTCCTCATCGTGTATTTCTGTGTAATTACTGGGTTGAGGAAACTTTTGTATAGGGTCACGTATGAGAAGAAAGAGGCGGACAGCGCCTTTTACGCCGCAATTGCATCGCAGCTTAATCAGATTCTCAACATTCAACTGACATCTTCGTACGGCAAGAGCGAACAAGCGCTCGACGCTGGGTTTAAGAGCTATTTTCCCAAAGTTTTGCGCTCCGGAAAGCTATCATATTCTCTGACATCGCTCGATGGTCTTTTCGCAGCGTTGTTTCAAGCGGTGATACTTGTTGTTTCCGGAGTACGAATCATTAACGGAACTATGTCAATAGGCGAGTACACTATCATCGGTACATACTTCGCGGTTCTCTTTAAGACTTTGAAAAGTATGATGTCATTGTTCAAATCCTATCAAGATGCCAAAGCATCATGGGATAGGACGGCTATCGCGACGAGAGAAAAGGAGAGATCGGGGTGGAATCGGACCGATTTAGCTAAACTCGATGAAATAAATGACATTTCGGTATCTGATTTGGAATTCTCGGTTGCCCTTCCAGACGGATCTGTCCGAGAGGTCCTCGGCGGGTTTTCTTTCAAGTTTTCCGGTCCTGGTACATATTGCATAGTTGGGGAAAACGGAAGAGGCAAGACGTCACTTCTTTACTTGATGCTCGGGCTATACTCATCGAAAGGCAAAGTAAAATACAACGGCGTGCCAATCGAAGAATGCGACTTGGATTACATACGTGCGAGAGAGATATCGTGCTGCCCACAGTCGTGCTTCGCGCCGGACGAAACGGTGAAAGAGCTGTTAGAGTATTTCGACACGCCCTTTTCTTCCTATCACCGGGGTGTAGATGGCCTACTTTCGCTGGAAAACAGCGTGAAGGAGTTGCTCGGGAAACGTTGCTCCGCGCTTTCGGGCGGTGAGCTGCGCCGAGTGTACTTATGGTCGGCGATTTCACGCAAGTCGTCAGTTTTGGTACTCGACGAGCCCACGACTGGGTTAGACGCTGTAAGCCGCGCCGAGCTTGCGGCCTATGTTAAGCGCAACAAGCAAAGCCAGCTGATCATCGTTGTCTCTCACGATGACGAGATGGTCGGCGCGGTAGAAGGGGTAGTGGATTTAGGCAGCATGTACCAGGGTAAATGATGACAAGTGTAGTGCTACCCAACTGGCAGAGATAACAAAAAGGCGATGCAGATGCACGTAGCATTCAGGCGGTTCGGACTCGGTGCCTTCACGCCATCGCAACGCTTTCAGATATGGTTCTCGTTCTCTTACTAAAGGAGACTTTAGTCTACGTCATCTTGTCGAGACAGAGGTGAAGCGAAGTGTTGTCGCGACGTATCTTATTCCAGGTGGCTCAGTATCAGCGTGAGAATCGCACCAAAGTGTACTTACGATTCTCGTGTCCCACGGACAACATGGGCTGAGCATTGAGGTTCCACCCTTTGCTGCAACTACACGGGGTTGGACGGCAATGAATATGCCGGGCCGCATACCACGCGCAGCGGGGGTCCATGTCCCAGTATGTTGCCTACAGCAGCCTCGATGTCCACGCACACATCATCTCTGCCTTCGCGTTCAATCCATTTGCCGGAGAGTGCGAGGGTTGCCAGGCCGTAGAATTCGAGCCGAACAAATGAAATGCGGTATCAGCGCATAGGATTAAACTGACGATTGCTTTGCACTGAGAATACGCTTGGAAAGCCGCTATGGGTGGCGGCCCGGGTTAAATAGAGAAGCCCGTCCGATCACTTTCATGTGGCGAACGGTCGGGCTTCTTATTCCACTTGCCAATGCTCGGCTCATATTGGAAGAAAGCTACGCTAATGTTTGCGTGACACTCCTATTTTCTCCGAAGAAAGAGTCGGATAATGAAGAATAGAATTAAAAAAGGTGCCAGATATAACGCAAGTATAAAGGCTAATCCAACGAGACCTTGCAATAATGGCATAACTCCTCCCAGACACGAGATTTTGGTATTTGTTCCCATCTTATTCTGAATTGGACCAAATAGTTCCTAGCCACAAAACTACTCGTCAACTGGATCGCACCAATCTGCTGGCAAAACACAGCTTGATTCTTTATCGACATAGCACCAATCCGCAACAGGGCACTCGGCGATGTCGTAAAAATTGCATATATCAACTCCAAGACAACAAGGCTCAACGGGAGGATGTTCATTTGAACCAACAGGATGGATATGCTTCATAACAGCTCCTCACCTTAATCCAATTAGAGACTACGTTTGATCAATGCCACAGTGATCTACAACGCAGATGCTGCCGCCATCCATGTCATAGTCGCAGTAATCGTATGCACCACAGCCATCTGCTTTATCATAAACAGTACAGATGTCAGTAATGCCCAAGAGGCAGTCAAAAGACATCGGCTTCACGCCTGCCTCGCCGCCACTTCCTGGATTAATCGGATGAATATGCTTCACGACTACCTCCCTTTGAGTGCAGAAAAACCTCAATATTGTGTATAACAAACCAAGATGTCTAGTTCACCATATTTCTAGAATGGTTTCGGCGAATGTAGCAATAAGCTTCGCAGACGGTAATCAGAAGAACGAACACCTCCACAATGGTGACAGCAATGCGCTGAACCGCTTATTCCGATACAGTAGCTTCTCGTTGATTTTTCTCCTGCGAAGATGAGTGGCGGGAAATAAGGTCAAAAGCCATCTCGTAGCACATTTTTCTATATTCACATGATGCAGGGTGTAGACTCTTGGGCAAGTAGCCGTGCTCGTCTGCAGCCTCCCAGCTACAGCCCCCACCACAGAAAGACCGAGCCCAACAGTCCGTACAGTCAATTCTTTTTTCGACACCCTGACTCCAGTTTTCAATATACCTAGTTTCGTCAATTCCGGTGACGATGTTGCCCATTTTGAATCGCATCATCCCGACAAACCTGTGACAGGGGTATACGTCCCCTTCGGGAGTCACGGAAATAAAACGCCTGCCAGCCCCGCATCCGACAAAGGCGATCCTGTTGCTCATAATCAAATCAACTGCAGTTTTCAATGTTCTAAACAAGGGCTTTTCCCCTTGATCAATCTGTTTGAGATATTGATCCGCCAAATCTATTAGGCCCGCCCTGATTTTGTGTAATGAGTGTTCGTCGAGTTTGATATTCTCATCGAATGAGCTCACGGGCGAGAAGTAAATCCTTCTGAAGCCCATCTCTTTAAACTGAAGATAGTCTTCAACAAGGTTACAGTTATTATTTGTTAAGGTCGCTCTTGCGCCGAAGGGGAACGACTCGGAAAAACGACGAACGTTTTTGTCGATATCGGAGAAAGAGCCGCCTCCCGTCTTATACGGGCGCGATGCATCGTGCTTGCATCCTGTACCATCGAGACTAATCAGAACAGAAAACCCGTGCTCCTTGAAAGAATTCACAGCAGTGTCATTCAAAAGCGTTCCGTTGGTCGTAATAGAATAGGTAAAGTTTCTATTGGGGTATATTCTTTTTGAATAGTCGACCGTTTTCCATATCAGCGGCTCGTTAATCATGGGTTCCCCACCAAAAAAGACGATCGCAAGCGTTTCGTTTTCCGATGAACTTGCGACGAGGTAGTCGACCGCCTTGAAGGCTATCTCGTCTGTCATCAGCAGAGGAGACGTTCCATAATCTCCTTTACCGGCAAAACAGTAACTACAACCAAGGTTGCATGCATGTGAAACGTGGAGTTCGATGGATCTAAGTTTTCGAGGCGTGTCTTTTGTTAAGAAAGTCCGCTCAGACAATCGTTGATACTCATCAATGTCGTCTTCAAGTTCTGCTATGGTCGTTTGGTCGTAGCCTTTCGCAGCAAGTGACTTTGTTAGCAACTTCGAGTTGACCGTTCTTCCCGATGCTTCAAATATGCGAAGCGCATCTTCTGATGCTTGGTCAACCTGAAAGCAATTGCGAGTGACCTCATCGAAGCAGTAACGACGATCACTTACTGAGAAAAAATGCATACGTTCCTCAATTTCATGCTGGACTGGCACTAACCTTGTTTATTGTTGCGCAGCTATAAAAAACCACCAGCGGGGATTCGGTGTGCGGCCCAATCGGACTCCCAAAAGGTTCTATTTGAGACTGGCAAGCTTTGTGTTGTTGGCACTTCGACAGCGCTCTTTATTCCAACATGGAGCCTCGCAGTTTGAGTCGACTTGCCTCTGGAAGGTCCGATCTTAACTTGATTTAGGATGAAAACAGATTACAGGCGCGCTCCTCTAGAAAGAAAGGAAACCAATCGCCGCCTTTCACCAGGAAAGTTTTTATAGCCCACCTCGAGCAAAATGAAAGATGCGAGAGCGATTGGGGAACAACGCGAATCTCCCCTTTTGGGTGGGAGCGAGCCTTCAGCCACCGGCGAACGACTCGCCCTGGTCAGAATCTGGAAGTGGTGCCGGGCCGCTTGGGCCTCCCCGGTGACTTCGTGGGGCTTACCTGCCTGACGTCGAGGAGTACATCCGCAAGATTCGTTCCCTATGCCGTTTGCTCTCACGCCCGCCTTAGTTCCAAGTCGGGCGAGCCGCCGCGCTCATGCGACCCGTGGCGGCGACACGTCGACGCCGCGCTCGCTGAGCACATCTTCGGTCGCGGGCGAGCACGAGGTCGCGCCGGCGCATCCGCTGGGACTGCTGTGCGTGCAAAACGGCTACGTGGTGAGCGTCCCGCGCTGGATTCAGCCGAGTGAGGAAGGCGTTGAGATCGGCGCGCTGGCAACGGGGGAGGGCGGCATCACCGACGACGTCTCGGCCCGCCATGCCCATATCTGGTGCGACGAGTCTGGCGCATGGTTTGTCGAGGACCTGTCGTCCACTAACGGCACCGTGGTGGTAAACGGGGCCACGAGTGTGTGTATTCAAGTAGAGCCCGGCCGCTCCGCCCAGCTCAACCCCGGCGACGAGCTCAAACTCGGCGAATCCACCACCTACGCCATCCTGCTCGGCGCCCTCTAGCCGGCAGTTAGGGACGTTCCTTTCCTGCCGGTACTTGGGGACACTCCTTGGCGCGTCAGAGCCAGTCGTCCGGGGATGGAGGGACCATTCTGGCCTTTGGCGGTCACCCGAGGTAAACCTTTACCGCCCGCCTATATTTGTCGAAATTACACTTAACGGCGGGGTACAATAAACCCGCATGCGGATTTCCGTTGCGGGCGCTTCCCATCGCCGGGGCGTGCCCGGGAGCATCCGGCATGCGGCCTTTGCGGCGCTCGGTCATGTGCAAGACGGGCGGTCGGGTCTGTGGGGCGCATCAGCTGCCCCTCGCCTCGGCATGTCTTCTCTCCACGCCACGTACCTGCTGCTGAGCCTGCCTGCCAGATGATTGGAAGCAACAGCGTAAATCCCATCACGCCAACATCCCGGCGATCGCCGGGGCCTGTATACCTATATGAGAGGAGAGGGGTATATGGCGCGTAAGTTTAAGTCTATGGACGGCAACGAGGCGGCCGCATATGTTTCGTATGCGTACACCGAGGTAGCGGGAATCTATCCCATTACGCCGTCCAGCCCGATGGCCGACCATGTCGACCAGTGGGCGGCCCAGGGTCGCAAGAACATCTTTGGCACCCCGGTCAAGGTCGTCGAGATGGAGTCCGAGGCAGGTGCAGCCGGTACCGTTCACGGTTCGCTGGGCGCCGGTGCTCTGACCACCACTTACACGGCTTCTCAGGGTTTGCTCCTGATGATCCCGAACATGTACAAGATCGCGGGCGAGCAGCTCCCGGGCGTCTTCCACGTCTCCGCGCGTTGCGTCGCTTCCCACGCCCTGAACATTTTTGGCGATCACTCCGACGTCATGGCTTGTCGTCAGACCGGCTTCGCCATGCTCGCCGAGGGCAACGTCCAGGAGGTCATGGACCTCTCGCCGGTGGCTCACCTTGCCGCCATCGAGGGCAAGACCCCGTTCCTTAACTTCTTCGACGGCTTCCGCACCAGCCACGAGATCCAGAAGGTCGCCATGTGGGACTACAAGGATCTGGCCGAGATGTGCGACATGGACGCCGTCCAGGCTTTCCGCGATCACGCGCTCAACCCTGAGCACCCGCATACCCGCGGTAGCCACGAGAACGGCGACATCTTCTTCCAGAACCGCGAGGCCTGCAACAAGGTCTACGACGAGCTTCCCGCCGTCGTCGAGGGCTACATGAAGAAGATCAACGAGAAGCTCGGCACCGATTACGGCCTGTTCAACTACTACGGCGCTCCCGATGCCGACCGCGTCGTCGTGTGCATGGGCTCCTTCTGCGACGTGCTCGAGGAAGTCATCGACTACCTCAACGCTCACGGCGAGAAGGTCGGCCTGGTCAAGGTTCGCCTGTTCCGTCCGTTCTCCATCAAGCACTTTGTCGACGTTCTCCCCGAGACCGTCCAGAAGATCGCCGTCATGGACCGTACCAAGGAGCCGGGTTCCATCGGCGAGCCGCTCTACCAGGACGTCGTCTCCGCTCTCTACGAGGCCGGCAAGACGGGCATCAAGGTCGTCGGCGGCCGCTATGGCCTGGGCAGCAAGGACACGCCTCCCGCGTCCGCGTTCGCTGTCTTCGAGGAGCTCAAGAAGGACGAGCCCAAGCGCGAGTTCACCATCGGCATTGTCGATGACGTGACCAACCTGAGCCTGCCCGAGGCCGAGGATACGCCCAACACCGCAGCCCCCGGCACCATCGAGTGCAAGTTCTGGGGTCTGGGTGGCGACGGTACCGTCGGCGCCAACAAGAACTCGATCAAGATCATCGGCGACCACACCGACAAGTACGTCCAGGCCTACTTCCAGTACGACTCCAAGAAGACCGGCGGCGTCACCGTCTCGCACCTGCGCTTTGGCGATTCTCCGATCCGTTCGCCGTACTACGTGACCAAGGCCGACTTTGTCGCTTGCCACAACCCCAGCTACATCGTTAAGGGCTTCAAGATGGTCCGCGACGTCAAGCCGGGCGGCACCTTCCTGGTCAACTGCCAGTGGAGCGACGAGGAGTTCGCCGAGCACATGCCCGCCGTGGCCAAGCGCTACATCGCGAACAACAATGTCAACGTCTACCTGATCGACGCTATCGACCTGGCCGCTAAGGTCGGCATGGGCAAGCGCACCAACACGGTGCTCCAGTCCGCCTTCTTCGCGCTGGCCAAGGTCCTGCCCGCCGAGGACGCCCTGCAGTACATGAAGGACGCGGCTACCAAGTCCTACATGAAGAAGGGCCAGGCTATCGTCGACGCCAACCACAAGGCCATCGATGCCGGCGCTACCGCCTTCCGTAAGTTTGAGGTTCCGGCCGACTGGGCTACCGCCGAGGATGCCGCTCCCGTCGAGCTCTCCGAGGAGACCAAGTCCGCTATCGCCCAGCAGGTCAAGAACCTGCTCGAGCCCATCGATCGCATGGACGGCGACAGCCTGCCTGTTTCCGCCTTCGTCGATTGCGCCGACGGCCAGTTTGAGCTGGGCGCCTCCGCATACGAGAAGCGCGGCGTCGCCGTGGTCGTTCCCCACTGGGACGAGACCAAGTGCATCCAGTGCAACCAGTGCGCCTATGTGTGTCCGCATGCCACCATCCGTCCGTTCGCGATGACCGAGGACGAGGCTGCCGCCGCGCCCGAGGCTACCCGCACGCTTGACGCCATGGGCCCCAAGGCCAAGGGCATGAAGTTCACCATGGCCGTGTCCCCGCTCGACTGCATGGGCTGCACCAACTGCGTCAAGGTTTGCCCCAAGGGCGCCCTCGAGATGGTTCCCACCGAGCAGGAGATGGACCAGCAGCCCGTTTGGGACTACATGGTCGAGAACGTCTCCGAGAAGAAGGAGCTCATCGCGGCCAACGTCAAGGGCAGCCAGTTTAAGCAGCCCTACCTGGAGTTCTCGGGCTCCTGCGCCGGCTGTGCCGAGACCGCCTATGCACGTCTGGTGACCCAGGTCGCCGGCGACCGCATGTTCATCTCCAACGCCACCGGCTGCTCCTCCATTTGGGGCAACCCCGCTGCCACCGCTCCTTACTGCAAGGACAAGGACGGTCACGGCCCGGCGTGGAACAACTCCCTGTTCGAGGACAATGCCGAGCACGGTCTGGGCATGGCCGTTGGCTACGAGGCCGTTCAGCGCAAGCTGATCGCCGCCACCCAGGAGATTATCGCCGCTGACGGTCCGTCCGACGAGCTCAAGGCCGCTGGCCAGGCTTGGATCGACTCCGTCAACGATGTCGAGGCTTCCAAGACCGCTGCCGCTGCCTACGTTGCCGAGCTCGAGAAGTGCGGCTGCGACGCTTCCAAGGCGATCCTCGCCGACAAGGCTTACCTCACCAAGAAGTCCTTCTGGATCTTCGGTGGCGACGGTTGGGCCTACGACATCGGCTTCGGTGGCCTGGACCACGTCCTGGCTTCCGGCCACAATGTCAACGTCTTCGTCTTCGACACCGAGGTTTACTCCAACACCGGCGGTCAGGCCTCCAAGGCCTCGAACCTGGGCCAGGTCGCTCAGTTCGCCGCTGCCGGTAAGGTGACCAAGAAGAAGTCTCTGGCCGAGATTGCCATGAGCTACGGCTACGTCTACGTGGCGCAGGTCGCCATGGGCGCCAACCCGGCTCAGACCCTCAAGGCTATCCACGAGGCCGAGGCCTACGACGGCCCGTCCCTCATCATCGGCTACAGCCCCTGCGAGATGCACTCCATCAAGAAGGGCGGCATGCAGAACTGCCAGGCCGAGATGAAGAAGGCTGTCGAGTGCGGTTACTGGAACCTCTTCCGCTTCAACCCCGAGGCTGCTGCCGGCAAGAAGTTCTCGCTCGATTCCAAGGAGCCCGCGGGCGGTTATCAGGAGTTCCTGATGAACGAGGCCCGTTACGCTTCGCTGACGCGTTCCTTCCCCGAGCGTGCCGAGGAGCTCTTCAAGGAGAACGAGCAGGCCGCCATGGACCGCTACGCTCACCTGCTGAAGCTCAAGACGGTGTACAACGAGGCCTAGGTCTCCCACCGCAGGATCTGAGGGCTGACCTTCGCGGACGTCCTCGGACATGAAAGAACCCCCGCTGCGCACTACGTGCGGCGGGGGTTCTTTCGTCCTGCGGAGTGTCCGCGAAGGTTAGCCCTCAGATCCTGCTACGACTACGTCCTCGGATTGTGGGGCTGAATGAAGGACGTGGCTGTGGGGGTGCCTTGTCCCGGTCGCTGTTTCGCGGCGTGGCCGCGAAACCACGCGCCACTTTGGGCATGGAGGGCTAGCTGATTGTGGCCTTCTGCTGCCCCAGTGCTGTTTCGCGCTTTGCGCGAAACATCGCAGCACTTTGGGCATAGTGGGGGAGTTGGTTGTCGCTGCCTTCTATCCCCTTGCTGTTTCGCGCCTTTGGCGCGAAAGGCGCAGTACTTTGGGCGTGGGGGCTGGCTTGCGGACTCAGATGACCTAGAGAGATATGGGTGCAAACGAGAAATCGTTGTTGGGGTCGTCCTTTTCCATAAACTCATCGAGACAGAATGTCATATAGATTGGAACGTAAAGGATCTTGCCCTCTTTGCAAAGGTTTTCGTGGCTCAGCACAACGGCCTCGGGAATTTTGTACTCGCCCACACTCATCAAACGGTCGAGGGCTGCATGTGCTCGAACTTTCTTGCCCGATTTGACTTCGATTGGGACAACATGCCCGAGGGCACCTTCGATTACAAAGTCGACTTCACCGACCTCACGCGTTTGGTAGTACCACGTATCTGCTCCGAGGGCAACGAGTTCCTGTGCGACCACGTTCTCATAGAGGCCGCCGAGGTTGGGGGTTTTCATGTCAAGGTAGACGGCGCGTGCCGTGCTGCCGGGATACCGCGATGCGAGCATACCTGTATCGGACTCGTATAGTTTAAAGGCTGTCGTTTTCTCCGTCCTCTTGAGAGGACTTCGTGCCTCCGTCACCTGGGGGACCATCAATCCAACGCCTGCGTTCACCAGCCATAGGAAATCCTGCTCGTATTTTTGAAGACGAGCTCCCTCGCCTAGAGACGAGACGATAAAGCGATGGGACTCCGCCTCAAGCTGAACGGGAATTTGCTCGAAAATGGAGCGAACGTTAAACGCTCGAGTCGATGCATATTTAGAGATATCGCTTTTGTACTGATCGACTAGCTGAATTTGAAGCTCACGCGTTCTCACGAGCGAATAGCCCGAATCGATATAGTTCTGAACGACCTCTGGCATGCCGCCGCAAACGATATAGGCTCTAAAGTTTTTGAGCATCGCCTCATGAATATAGTTTTCGACGGGACGTCTCTCGACAAGGCAGCTGCGAATGTCTGCAAGCACATTCTCGCTGATGCTGTTTGCCCAACAGAACTCTTCAAAATCCATCGGTCGCATAACAATGTGCTCGACATACCCCACCGGAAAAGAAGAGATCCCCTTAAACTCAGTCCCAAGCATAGACCCCGAGAAGACATAGCTAAAGCGTCCGTCCTCGACCAGCGCCTTCATAAGTGTAACGATCTGCGGATACTCCTGAATCTCATCGACGAAGATAAGCGTGTCTCCTTCAACAAGCGGTGCATCCGCAAGAAGGGCCACACGGTTGATGAAGTCAATGGAGTTCTTAGCGCCAACAAGTACGTCTCTTGCCTCGGCATCGAGTAGCAGATTGACCTCATAATACGAAGCGTAGTTGCTCTTTCCAAACGCGCGAATTGCATAGCTCTTGCCAATCTGACGCGCGCCAGTAACAAGCAACGCTTTATTGGATTTGTTCTTCCAGCTCAAAAGCCTGTCAGTGACCTTACGGCGTAGCATTAAAACCCCTCAATGACAAAAATTGGCAAATAGATTTGACCCTAATCATACAAAAATCGGCAGATAGATTTGACCCAAATCATACAAAAATTGGCAAATAGCAAAGCTCGCTTAGGCCTCAAAGCCAGCGAGCCAGCACGGTACTTTGCGAAAAGGCTGGCGGCGCCGTTGTTGAGGGTGGCCAGGTTGGCAGTGGCGCCGTTAGCGTTCTCGGCTGCTTGGGCGCGCAGGAGCGAAAGGGCGTCGGCAGCGTTCATGCAGAAGCCGACGGTAAAGTTCCATACTGCGAACTCGCAGTCGCTTGCCGCGGGGTGAAGCGCGATCGGCTATCCCTTATGTTGGATGAAAAGCCCCATGTTTTTGCAGGGATGCATACTCGTCAAATTAATGTATAGAATCGCGTATAGTGCGAGTAAGATATTGCGCTGTCCGTTTTGTGTTTAGCAAAGATATAGTTTGCATAATCTGGTCTAATCCCTGCTCTATTTAAATAAAGTTGCACGTAAATGGCGTAGATATACCTGAACTGGGCTTCTTTACGCTGAGCGGGTAAAATCGACCGTTCGCCGCTTAGGTATTTCCAAAATGAATAAAATGAGCGATAAAGAGAATATAAACCCTAATAAACTCGCGTATCGCACGGACGCGGGTTATTAATGGGTTGTAGGCCTTTTACAGAAAGGATTCCAGCAATGTCTAAGCCTCTTGGCAAGCCCGATCGTATTGTCGTCGCCCTCGGCGGCAACGCCCTCGGCAACAACCCCGTCGAGCAGATCGAGGCCGTGAGCAACACCGCCCACGCTCTCCTCGGCCTCATCGAGCAGGGCAACGAGATCATCATCACCCACGGCAACGGCCCGCAGGTCGGCATGATCCAGAACGCCTTCGCCGCCGCCCACGACGCCATCGGCACCCCCGAGATGCCGCTGCCCGAGTGCGGCGCCATGTCCCAGGGCTACATTGGCTATCACCTGCAGCAGGGCATCGGCCGCGAGATGCACAAGCGCTACAAGCGTTGGCACGCCGCCACCGTCGTCACCCAGATCGAGTGCGATCCCGACGATCCCGCGTTCAAGAACCCGACCAAGCCGATCGGCCCCTTCTACACCGAGGAGCAGGCCAAGGAGTTCATGGCCGAGGATCCCTCCAAGGTCTTCGTCGAGGATTCCGGCCGCGGCTGGCGTCGCGTCGTCGCCTCCCCCGATCCCAAGAAGATCGTCGAGGCCGACTCCATCCTCAACCTGCTCGACAACGAGTTCATCGTCATCGCCTGCGGTGGCGGCGGCATCCCCGTCGTCCGCGACTACGAGAACAAGGGCTGCTACAAGGGCGTTCCCGCCGTCATCGACAAGGACCTGGGCGGCGAGCTGCTGGCCGAGGACTGCGACGCCGACGTCCTGTTCCTGCTGACCGCCGTCGAGCACGTCGCCATCAACTTTGGCAAGCCCAACCAGGAGGAGCTCGAGGACCTCACCGCCGACGAGGCCGAGCGCCTGGCCGACGAGGGTCAGTTCGGCAAGGGTTCCATGGAGCCCAAGGTCCGCGCCGCCATCAAGTTCGCCCGCTCCCGCAAGGGCCGCACCTGCATCATCGGCGCCCTGGACAAGGCCGCCGAGACCATGGCCGGCCTCTCCGGTACCCGCATCCACGAGTAGCCCCTACTCCGTTGCCTCTCCCGTGGGCGCCAGGCAAAGCGCCCACAAACTAGCCTCTCTTCATGAGCCCCGCGGTCCGCTCCGACTGCGGGGCTTTTGCTATTCACCTAGTCATTGGGTGTTCCTATAGTTTTGTCAACCGTCGGGGCTGCTCCCGGTAGGGCACCCGGTCGCGCATCACGGCGTATATCGCCCTGAGCCGCTTTCTCGCGACGGCCTTGAGCGCCCGCCCGTGGCCCATGCCCCGCGCCCTGCAGGCCCGGTAGTACTCGCCGTAGCGCCCCGACGACCTGACCAGGCTGTTGCACGAGAAGATCAGCAGGGACTTGAGCCTCGCGTCGCCGCGCCTGGACGCCCTGACCGACCTCACCGACGTGCCGGAGCTTCTCACCCTCGGTGCGATGCCGCAGTACGAGGCCAGGTGGTCGTGGTCTGGGAACCTCCCGATGTCGACCGACACCGCGAGCTGCGCCGCCGTCCTCGGCCCGATGCCGGGCACGGTGAGCAGGCACGCGTAGGTCTCGTCGCCCTCGAGCAGCGCCGCCGTCTCGGCCTCGAGGGCCCCGGCCTCGTCGAGGGCCTCCGATATCCGGGCGGCCAGGAACCTGACCTGCCTGTTCTCGGCCTCGATGAGCGCCGGCGGGGGCGCAGTCGAGGCGGCTGCGGCCTCCCCGGCGGCCTCGGCCTGCGGCCCCTCGGCCCCCGAGCGGGCGATCCCCCACGCCCCGCCGAACCCGGCTAGCAGCTCCAGCCACCGGCGGTCCGACAGGTCGACGGCGGCCTCGAGGGCCGGGCAGGACTCGAGCAGCACGGCGCGCAGGCGGTTCTTGTCCCTGGTCGCGCAGGCGACGACGTGGTCGCGCTGCGACGAGAGGGCGCGCGCGGCCTCGAGGGCCTCGCCGCGGCCCGGGACCCCCGACAGGGAGTCCGGCACGCCCAGGGCGGTCCGCGCGATCACCGCGGCGTCGCGCTCGTCGGTCTTGGCCTCGCCGGCGAACAGCCCTGCGGCGCGGCTGGCGGCGAGGCCGGGCAGGTGGGCGACCCCGAGCCCCGCGGCGCGGGCGCGCCTCACGGCGAGGGACCCTATGTTGCGGAACTGGTCGACCACGACGAGCGTGCCGGCGGGCACGGAGGCGAACAGCGCGTCGAGCTCGGCCTCCCTGTTGCGGACGGGGGCGCTGGACAGCACCTCCCCGTCGCGGTCGATCAGGCAGGCCCAGTGGGAGGACTTGCCGACGTCTAGGCCGAGCACGGCCGCGGGCCTGGTCGATGGCGCTTTCACGGTGGCATCCTTCCGGTAGTCGTTCGACCGGATGGCCTCCCCCTCGGCACTCACATTACCAGCCGCGGCGCCTGCCCGGCACTTTCCTATCAGCCGTCGGGGGCGGCGCGTCCCGCGCCGGCAGCACCCAACAGGCCCTCTCGGGGGCAGGGACGTTCGGCCGTGCGCGGGCGCCCGGTCGGCGGCCCGTTCTGGGCGCGCCTCAATCGTAGCCCGAGACGGGCCCGGGCTGACAATTTCGACTGTAATGGACGTTCTTAAACGACTAGTCAAACAAGAACGTCCACAACGACTACTCATTTAAGTCTGTCCCCAATGACTGCGGAAAGCGCATCTCACACCGGCACATGGCTTTCGGGTCCTTTCTCCGTGCTCCCTATAAGTTCGGCTGGACTCCCCGCAACCTGTTCCGAGTTGGCGGAACGAGCGCGACGTGGAGTGTCATTCTTTACCGCGTTAGACTAGACGCAGGGAAAGGAGGAGGACATGGATGCTCGCGTCAAGCAGCTTGTAAATATGATCGAGGACGCTCAGCCTGTCGCTGTCGCGGTACTTGCCAAGCGTCTCGAGGTAAGCGAGCGCGCCGTGAGAAACTATATCCATCGCGCAAACGACAACCTTGCAGGGGGTTGCACGCATCGTTGGCAGCAAGGGGCAGTATCGTATCGATGTTGCACGTGCAGATGAGCTTGCTCGCTTGCTAGACGGTGCGGCTCAGGCCCATCCGGGCATTCCTGATACGCGCGACGGCCGTGTGTCCTTCCTTCTTAACGACCTCCTCATGCGGTCCCAGTGGGTGACGATTGAGGAGTATGCGGATTTACTCTACGTTTCGGCGCGAACTCTGTCCAATGACATGCGTCTGGTAGAGCAGAAACTCGCCCAATTTGACTTAACGCTCGAAAAGCGCCCACGCTACGGAATCCGCGTTGCGGGCGGGGAGTCGCAACGGCGCCTGTGCCTGGCCTCGCTGGTGAGGCCCGTGTTGCCCGACACCGACGATGCAAAGCTCGCCGAGCGCCTGCGGGCCATCGCCGCATGTGTGGACGATGCCCTGACGGCCTCGCCCGTCACGGTGAGCTCGCTGGCATCCCGCAATCTCATCATGCATCTTTACATTGCTCTTGGCCGCATCGAGCAGGGCTGCTATGTCCCAGCTGCAGAATCGGACGTTCAAAAACTGGAGGGAACGCGCGAATACGCCGCGGCTTTCCAGATTGCCGCAAACATCAAGGATGCCCTGGGCGTGAGCATGCCCCGAGAAGAGGTTGCCTTTATCGCAATCCATTTGCTCGGCAGGGGCACGGGCGTGCCCGAGAAGGGCTCTGCCGTTATCTCGGACGAGATGTGGGAGATTGCTTCCGAGATGGTACGTGCGGTCAACGATGAGTTTAGGTTTGACTTTAGCGGCGATCTTGAACTTCGCATGAACCTTGCTCGGCATATCGGCCCTCTGGGCTATCGCCTTGAATATCACATGCATATGGATAACCCCATGCTGCCCGATATCAAGACGAGGTTTCCGTTGGCCTATTCGATGGCAGCTGGCACCTCGCAGGTACTCGAGCGTCATTTTGGCAGCCAGCCCTCTGATGAAGAGCTCGGCTACATCGCCATGGCATTTGCCCTGGCCCTCGAGCAGCAAGCCGACCAGCCGCGTCGCAAACGCATCCTGATCGTGTGCGCCTCGGGAGCGGGAAGCGCCCGTATGCTCGAGCACCAGTACCGCAAGCAGTTTGGCATGTATATCGATTCGATTGAGACATGCGATGTCGCCCGCGTGGGAACGTTCGATTTTTCGCATATCGACTACGTGTTCACAACGGTGCCGCTCAACGTCAAGTTGCCCGTGCCCGTCCGCGAGGCCGATTTCTTCTTGGAGACGAGCGATGTCAACGCTATCCGCAAGGTGCTGAGCGACGACACTGCGCAATCGGACTCCGTGAGCTCTTTCTTTAGCCGTGCCCTGTTCTTCAACCGCGTTGAGGCGTCGTCGAAGCAGGCCGTTCTCCGATATCTCTCCGAGCGCGCCGTCGAGAGCGGCCGTGTCGATGCCCAGTTTGCCCAAGAGGTCGCCGAGCGCGAGAGCGCGAGCGCCACCTCGTTTGGCAATGGGGTAGCCATGCCCCATGGGATGCATCCCTTGAGCGCCGAGGCCTTTGTTACCGTGGGCCTGCTCGAACATCCCATTCTTTGGGACGAATACGGCCATGAGGTCGATATCGTCTTTATGGTGTCGTTTGCCCGGTCGGGCGGCGATGAGGCGCGGATCTTGAGCTCACTGCTCGCCGAGATCTTTATGGACCGCCAGGGGGTCGAGCGCCTACGCGAGCGCCGGTCCTGGCATGAGCTGATGGCGCTTGTGCAAGCGCATACGGCTTAAGACTTCTTTTGTCGATGACCCTGTCAGTCTACCTGCAATAAACCTCGAGGATTGCGGGCGGGAGATAGGCGTTTCGAATATTCAAGTACAAACCAAACATCACGGGAGAGGAGACCGTTATGGACGATCAGGGAACCGAGATGGTTTCGTTTCAGCTGGTCGCTGCAGCGGGAGAGGCACGCAGCCTTGCCTTCGAAGCCCTTGAAAAGGCAAAGGCGGGGGATTTTGACGCCGCCGCCAAACTCATGAAGCAGTCAAAGGATGCGGGAATCAAGGCTCACCACATCCAAACGCAGCTGCTTTCGACTGAGGCAGCGGGCGAGCATCTGTCGGTGGATGTGTTGCTGGTCCATGCTCAGGACCACCTCATGTGCTCCATGCTTGCTCAGGAGCTCGTGCAGGAGCTGATCTGCCTGTATGAGCGCACTGCAACCAAGAACGCCTAGCGGCGTGCGGTGACTATCCAACCAATCAATGCGAAGGGAATCCCTTATGAAGATCCTTCTTGTTTGCGCAGCTGGTCTGTCTACAAGCATTCTGATGAAGAAACTCGAGAAATATGCGGAGCAAAACGGCATCGAGCTCGATATCGATGCGGTGGGTATCGGCGAGTATCAGGAGACGTGCGCCAATTATGACGTGCTGCTCTTGGGGCCGCAGGTGTCCTACCAGCTCAACACCGTCAAGCAGGGGAGCGGTAAGCCGACCGCGGTCATCCCCGCACAGGACTACGGCATGGGCAACGCCGCCAACGTGCTGGCACTCGCCCAGTCGCTGTTGGGTTAGGAGGCAACCATGGAGAAGTTCATGACCCTGCTTCAGGAAAAACTGACCCCTATCGCCAATTTCTGCGGCACCGAGCGCCACTTTGCCTCCATGCAAAAGGGCTTTATGAGCGCGATCAGCTTCATCTTGGTATCTGCCGTCTTTATGATCCTCGCCAACCCGCCGGTCACGGCCGACCTGGTGGCGCAGGGCGGGTTCTGGTCCGTCTTTGGCCCTTGGCTCGATTTTGCCACGGCCAATAAGCTCACGCTGCTCATTCCCTTCAACATGACGATGGGCATACTGTCGGTGATCGTGACGTTCGCAATCGCCTATAACCTGGCGGGCACCTACAAGATGCCCAAGCTTAACGCCGGCATGACCTCGCTGGTGATGTTCCTGATCGCCGCGGCGCCGTCGTCCTACTACCAGCTTGCTGACGAGTCCGTGCTCCAGGCGGTCCCCTGCACTTATCTGGGTGCGCAGGGCCTGTTTACCGCCATCATCGTTGCCTTGGTCTCCGTCGAGGTCACGCGCTTCTGCCAGACCAAGGGCATCACCATCAAGATGCCCGATGGCGTGCCGCCGTTTTTGTCCGAAACCTTTGGCGCCATCGTACCTATGCTCGCCAACATCCTCATCTTCTTTGGCGGCAACCTGCTGATCCAGATGATCGATCCCGCGCTGTCAATCCCCTCGGTTATCGAGAAGCTGCTCGCTGCCCCGCTTTCCGTCGCAGTTGACTCTGTGCCCGGCGCACTGCTTATCTGCTTCATGACGCTGCTGTTTTGGTGCTTTGGCGTCCACGGCAACATGATCGTAATGCCCATCACCGCCCCGGTCACGCTTGCCGCCTTTGCCGCCAACGCCTCGCTCTATGCTGCCGGGCAGCCGCTTGAGTTCCACCCGGCGCTCATGTCGTTGGCCATCAACCTCATCGGCGGCACGGGTAATACGTTCTCTTTTGTGGCGCTCTGCGCGTTTAGGGCAAAGTCGCAGCAGCTCAAGGCATTTGGCAGGGCATCGATCGTGCCGAGCTTCTTCCGTATCTCCGAGCCCGCGATCTTCGGCGCGCCCATCATCTTCAACCCGATCCTCATGATTCCGTTTGTGCTAGGCGGCATGATCTCGGCCCTGCTGTATTGGGGTGCGGTCTCACTGGGTCTTGTCTCTAACTTCTACATCTTGGTGAGCGGCACGTTCCCCATCTTCGTTCAGGGCTTTGTCCAGTGCCTCGACCCGCGCATCTGGGTGTTTACGATCGTTTTGATCGTGGTCATGGCTGTGGTCTGGTACCCGTTCTTTAAGGTGTACGATAACCAGCTCCTGGCTCAGGAGCAGGAGAACGCCGCGGCAGCTTCTGCCGAGGATGCTGAGTAGCATGAGTTACTTTGACAGAACGTCTGCCGCCGGTATGCCCGAGGGCTTTTTGTGGGGTGGTGCCCTCGCCGCCAACCAGGCCGAAGGGGGCTGGAACGAGGGCGGCCGCGGCATGTCGCACTCCGACCTGATCCCACAGGGTTCCGACCGCTGGGATGTAATGTTTGGCAGGCAAAAGCCCGTGGACGATCCGGACAGGCTGTATCCATGCCGCTGGGGCAACGACTTCTTCCATCATTGGCACGAGGATGTCGAGCTCTTTGCCGAGATGGGCTTTAAGTGCCTGCGTCTTTCAATTTGCTGGAGCCGTATTTTTCCCACAGGGATGGAGACCGAGCCCAACGGCGAGGCTTGGAGTTTTACCGTCAGGTATTCGAGGCGCTGCGCGAGCATGGAATCGAGCCGCTTGTGACGCTGTCGCACTACGACTATCCGTTGGCTCTGGTCGAGCGCTATGGTGGCTGGCAAAGCCGAGAGATGATCGAGCGGTATGCGCACTACGTCGAGACCGTCGGACGCGCGTACCAGGGCCTCGTGCGTTATTGGCTTACGTTCAACGAGATCAACAGCGTGGCGCTGTCCTATCTCAACGCGGGTGTCACGCTCGAGGATGAGCGTGACCGTGCAGCCGTGACCGCGGCGTTCTCGCACCATATGTTTATGGCGAGCGCTCGCGCTGTCGAGATTCTGCACAAGATCGATCCCGCAAACAAGGTGGGTTGCATGGTCGCTGCCGGTGCGACCTATCCGTACCGTTGTGCGCCCGAGGACGTATGGCTTGCGTATGAGGAGGACCGCGGCCGCTACTTCTACACAGACGTGATGGCTGCGGGCGCCTATCCTGCTTGGAAGCTGCGTGCACTCGAGAAAGAGGGTGTTCACGTGCCCTTTGAGCCGGGCGATACGGAGTATCTGGCAGAGCATACGGTCGACTTCATCTCGTTCTCGTACTATTGCTCGCGCTTGGTGTGCGCCGATGATCAGGTGATCGCCGAGAAGGCGGAGGGCAACGTGTTCCCGACGTTGCGCAATCCGTACCTCAAGGATAAAGAGACTGCCTGGAAGTGGCAGATCGATGCGCTGGGTTTGCGCGTGACGCTTGCCGGCTACCACGATCGTTACCATCTTCCGCTCTTTATCGCTGAGAACGGTGTGGGCGGACTCGATGCGCTGGAAGACGGCAAAGTCCACGATGCGTATCATATTGATTACCTGCGCAGGCATATTCTTGCGCTACGCGATGCAATTGTCGAGGACGGTGTTGACCTGATGGGATACACGCCGTGGGGCTGTATCGATCTGGTATCGGCCTCGACGGGGCAGATGAAGAAGCGCTATGGCTTTGTTTATGTCGATGCCGATGATACGGGCAAAGGCACGTTCGATCGCTACCGAAAGGACAGCTTCTGCTGGTATCAAAAGGTCATTGCATCAAATGGCGAGGACTTGAGTTAACCCTTGCAAGCCTGCTGCCCCCGCGGCCCGTTTCGGCCGCGGGGGCTTTTGCTATTTACCTAGTCCCCGATGAGACCCTCATTCTGTGGGTAGTCATTGGGGACGTTCTTAAACGACTAGTCATTTAAGTCTGTCCCCAATGACTGCGGAAACCCGGCACTTGGGGACGTTCCTTTTCTGCCGGCAGCTTGGAACAGTCCTTAAAGCCCGCATCAATCAACTGCGGAAAGCGCATCCCAGAATGAGCGTCCAACATGGGACATGGTTTCCCTTGAGGGCCTCAACCGGAAAATGCATCCCGGAATGTTGCCGGAAAGTGGAACGTAGTTTCCCAAACAGGCCGTGCGCGGAAAGTGCATCCCGCTATCGAACTTCAAAGCGGGATGCATTTTCCGTGCCAGCAGTTCCGGGCAGCCAGAGACCACTCATTTAAGTCTGTCCCCAACGACTAGTAGTAGGCCCACATGGCTTCGGCTTCATTGAGGACCTCTACGACGCCCCAGCGGCGGGCGCTGCGGCTGGCCGAGTTGGGATCGAAGACTTCAATCTGGTCGGCGTCGTCAATACCGTAAAGCACTATGTAGTGGCCCACGTTGGTAAAGGTGCCCGGCCGGACGGCGGCGATGACGGGCGCTCCCGAACGCAGCGCCTGAGTCATCGAGTCGCGATCGTTATGGAGTTCCGTTCCGTTAAGTCCCAACTGCCACGCGCCGCTCGTCATAAACGACCATTCGGTTGCGCCGGTGGGGGCGTAATTGCCCGCCTCGGAAAGCGCGCACATATCGACGGGGGTCATATTGGTGCGTCCCGTCTTAAAGATGTAGACCATGGTGAGGCACGTAGGCCCGCAGGCATTTTGGCGGATGGTGCCGCCGGCGTAAGGCAGCTCCGACCACGCAGGGTCGATCTGATAGATATGGGGCATCGTGCCGGCTTGCCATTGCGAGCGTGGGGTCGAAAAGGCGAAAGAATAACCGGGTGCGACGGGGGCCTTGAGCAGCTTGTCCTCGGCGGTGGGCTCGAGACCGGCCGACCCGTGGGACATACAGGAGCTCATAAGCACAAAGACCAGACAGGTAAGGATAGAGCACAGTGCGAGGCGAAGTCGACGAGCCGGCAGGGCGGTGGCATTCGCGTGCGATGTCGAGCGGTAGGGCTTGCCGTCGCGTCCGTCTTGGGGATGCGAAAAGAAGCGGTTGATATGGATGCCGGGCTGACGTGCGCCGTTGCGGCGCAGTTGCGGAACCTCGGCCTGACGCTGTCGAGTGCGCGCGCCCAAGCGGCTATCTTGCTGCGCGCTTGTGCCCGTGCTCAGACGGCCACTCTGCCGCGTTCTGTTTGACTGCTGCCGAGACGAAGGCCTGGGTTGCTCTTGAGGACGTTGCGGATTGCTGCTCGTGGCACTTCTGGGCGTCGGCGTGGTACGGCCAGCAAGGCGAACGCTTTGTCGCCGTTGATCACCGTCGTTGTATCCGTATGCCATTCGTACCGCCTTGTCTCATGTATAACCTGTCCATCCTACAAAAAAGATGTGCAACAAATGGGTCTGCGCGTCAAAAGCTCGGTAAACGGTACGAAAGGCGCAAAACACACGGCCTCAAAAACATCTTTATATGCGTCCGATGAGCGTACGCCCGTCGGACGGGCGACAACAATGAGCGGCAAACCGTGCCGTTCGTCCCAAAAACGGCGCCGCTCGTTTTTCGGTTTTGCCTTCGGTCGAGCCATGAGCGGCAGCGCGGTGCCAAGGCCGTATTGTAAAGCCACGAAATAAAAGCGCGCTGCTAGACAGGCTGCGCAAGGGGTGACGCCAAGGGGCGTCAAAAAGGAAAGGAGGGGAACAATGGCGGACAAGAACGCAGAAGTTGCAGTCGAGGATAACGGTGGTATGAAGAAAACGCTCTCGCTCTGGAACTTCTTTACCATCGGTTTCGGTGCCATCATCGGAACTGGCTGGGTTCTGCAGGTCGGCGACTGGATGGTCGTGGGCGGCGGTCCCGTTCCCGCTATGATCGCATTCCTCTTGGGTGCAATCTTCCTCGTGCCCGTCGGAGCCGTTTTCGGTGAGCTCACGGCTGCTATCCCCATCTCGGGTGGCATCGTCGAGTACGTGGACCGTAGCTTTGGCCGTACGCTGAGCTACATCACCGGTTGGCTCCTTGCCCTGGGCAACGGCATCCTGTGCCCGTGGGAGGCCATCGCCATCTCGACGCTCGTGTCCGAGATGTTCGGCAGCCTGCCCGGTCTTGAGTGGCTGCGCGCCGTCAAGCTCTACACCATCCTGGGCGCCGACGTCTACCTGTTCCCGACGCTGATCGCGCTCGGCTTTGCAGTCTACGTCATCTTCCTCAACTTCCGCGGTGCCAGCTCGGCCGCCAAGCTCCAGGCCTTCCTGACCAAGGCCCTGCTCTGCGGCATGCTGCTCGCCATGGGCGTCTCGCTGTTCACTGGTTCGCCGGACAACGCCATGCCCGTGTTCTCTCAGGTCACTGGTGCTGGCGGCGGCAAGGCCGCTACCGAGGGCGCCAGCCTGTTCGCCGGCATCGTGTCGGTCCTGGTTCTGACCCCGTTCTTCTACGCCGGCTTCGACACCATTCCTCAGCAGGCTGAGGAAGCGGCCGAGGGCCTCAACTGGAACAAGTTCGGCAAGATCATCTCCCTGGCCCTGCTGGCCGCCGGCGGCTTCTACATGGTCTGTATCTACTCGTTCGGCACCATCCTCGACTGGCATGAGTTCGTTAAGAGCCCGGTTCCCGCGCTCGCCTGCCTCAAGGGCATCAACATGCTCCTGTACCTGGCCATGCTCGTCATCGCCACGCTTGGACCCATGGGCCCCATGAACTCCTTCTACGGCGCCACGAGCCGCATCATGCTCGCCATGGGCCGCAAGGGTCAGCTGCCCGAGAAGTTCGCCGAGGTCGATCCCAACTCCGGCGCTCCCAAGCTCGCCTGCGTCGTCCTGGGCGTCATCACCGTCGTCGGTCCGTTCCTGGGCAAGAACATGCTCATCCCTCTGACCAACGTGTCGGCTCTCGCCTTCATCTTCTCCTGCGGTATGGTCGCCCTCGCTTGCCTGCGCATGCGCTTCACCGAGCCCGACCTGCCTCGTCCCTACGAGGTGCCCGGCGGCAAGTTTGGCATCTGTCTCGCTATCGCTGCCTGCGCCATCATCATCGGCCTGCTCGTGATCCCGTTCTCTCCCGCCTCCCTCAACATGGTGGAGTGGAGCATCGTGATCGGCTGGCTGGTCATCGGTCTGGCTCTCATGGCCTTCACCAATTCCCGCAAAAAGTAACGCCTAGCCGGGGCGGATCAGGTGCGCGGGGCCCTCTCTTCCGCGCACCGAACCCGGCACCACTTGGGTAGCTTTGTGAGGCCTTAACCCAACACGGCCTCGCCCACTATATGGATCCATAAGGAGGAACCATGTCCACTAAGTATGCAATCGTTGGCGGTAAGCTCATCGACGGTACCGGTGCCGAGCCAGTCGAGAACTCCCTCGTTCTCGTCGACGACAACGGCAAGATCGAGTATGCCGGCGTCATGCAGGACCTTCCCGAGGGCGTTGAGGTCATCGACGCTGCCGGCAAGACCGTCCTTCCCGGCCTGATCGACACCCACCTGCACTTCTCGGGCAACCTGACCGACGATGACACCGACTGGGTCATGCAGCCGCTCCTCGAGAAGCAGGCCGTCGCCGTCAAGCAGGCCTATGACTGCCTCACCCACGGCCTCACCACCGTCTGCGAGATCGGCCGCTTTGGCATCCAGATTCGCGACTGCATCGACAAGGGCGTCTTCAAGGGCCCGCGCGTTCTGGCCACCGGCCTTGGCTTCTGCCGCGTTGCCGGCCACGGCGACTCCCACCACTGCACCCAGGAGCTCAACAAGGAATCCCACCCTTGGGGCGACCAGGTCGACGGACCTTGGGATCTGCGTAAGGCCGTCCGTCGTCGCCTGCGCGAGAACCCCGATGCCATCAAGATCTGGGCTACCGGTGGCGGTATCTGGCGCTGGGACTCCGGTCGCGACCAGCACTACTGCTCCGAGGAGATCCGGGCCGTGGTCGAAGAGGCCAAGATGGTCGGCATCCCGGTGTGGAGCCACTGCTACAACAACCACGCCGCTGCCTACGATTCCGTCCGCTTTGGTTGCGAGCAGCTGATCCACGGCTTCGATATCGATGAGCGCACCATGGACCTCATGGCCGAGCAGGGCACCTTCTTCACCCCGACGATCGCATTCCTGCCCACCTGGTACTCCACCTATCCGCCCGTCTACGTCCCCGAGCTGCACGACAAGTACGAGGGCACCCTGGTCGAGAAGGAGCTGCAGCGCAACTACGACTGCCTGCGCGAGGCCAAGAAACGCGGCGTCGTCATGACGATCGGCTCCGACTCCTTCTCCTTCGTCACCCCGTACGGCAACTGCTCCATCGAGGAGATGTACGAGTTCGTCGACAAGATCGGCTTCACCCCGGTCGAGACCATCACCTGCGCCACCCTCAACGGTGCCAAGATGTGCCACATCGAGGACGAGACCGGTTCCATCGAGGCCGGCAAGTGCGCCGACCTGCTGGTCGTCAACGGTGACGTCGCCGCCGACATCCACGTGCTCAATACCGACAACATGGACGTCATCATGAAGGACGGCTGGATTGTCGAGGCTGGCACCTTCGGCGAGGCAAACAAGTACAGCGCCTAAGCTACCGTTCATCGATGGCTGGATGTAAAACACAGTATTTGATTGCATAATGCAATGGAGAGGGTCGCTTGCGGCCCTCTTTATTGCTATGGGTGCGATGGATAAAAGGAGATGACGGTGGATCTCAATAGGCTGATTCTGGGTAAGAGCTACAACTCTACCAAGGTCTTTCGTACGGCCCAGCATGTGGTCCAGGCCATCCTGCTCGGCGTTGTCGTTCCGGCGCTTATCCTGCTGCTTATCTGGGATTTAACCGATAATCCCAATCCCGTTCCGGGCGTTGTCGTTATTGCCGGCCTGGTCATGCTGTGCTTCTTTTTCTCGTATGTTTTTGTGGTCCCCGACGACCTCACATCGAGCGCAACCGACCGTACGCTCGCCATTGCATCAAAAATATTCGCCTACACGTCGCGCGGCCTTACGCCCGAAGCGGCCCTGGGCGCCTCTAAAATTATCCTGTCCGAGACCATCGCCTCTGCCATCTGCTTTACCGACGGCAAGCAGGTGTTGGCAAGCTGGGGCGAGGATTCGGCAAAGTGCCCTGCCGGAACCCCGGTAGTGCTCAAGACCACGCTCAGTGTGATTGAAACGGGCGCGCAGAGCGTGTTTTCGCGTGACACCTCCAATGAGACGGGCGGCTACTTTCCCCGCCTGCGTGCTGGCATCGTCGCGCCGCTTACCGTGCGCGGGCATTGCGTGGGCACGCTCGAGCTGTACTATCCCCGCCTGAGCAGCATCGATATGCGCCAGACGGCCCTTGCCTCGGGCTTTGCCGACCTTATCTCCACGCAGCTCGCGAGCTTTGAGCTCGAGCGCCAGGACGAGCTCACGGCCCGCGTGGAGCTGCGCGCCCTGCAGTCGCAGGTCGATCCGCATTTTCTGTTCAACACCATCAGCACCATCGTGTCGCTTGTGCGAACCGAGCCCGACAAGGCCAGGTCGCTGCTCATCGACTTTTCCAATTATTACCGTCAGACGCTTTCTGACTCCGATACGCTCACCACGCTCGAACACGAGGTGGAACAGGGTACTCGTTATATCAATCTTATGCAGGCCCGGTACGGCGACGGCCGTCTGCGCGTCTCGGTCGATATCGACTTTGAGGTGCGCGACAGTCTGGTACCGCCGTTTATCTTGCAGCCGCTGCTCGAAAACTGCATCAAGCATGCGCAGCGCGAGATCGAGCCGCTTTCTATTCGTGTTAGGGCTTTTGAGACCGATGACGGCTTGGAGATCATCGTCGAAGATGACGGCATCGGGATGAGCGAAGAAGTCTGCGCGCATCTGTTTGAGCAGCATCGCCGAGAGGAGCCCGAGAGCATTACCGCCGACGGCTCCATCAAGCGAGGTTGCGGCCTGGCGCTCTTCAACGTGCTTCAGCGCATCCATTTCTTTTACGGAGAAGATTCTGGCATGCGCGTGAAGTCCCAGGAGGGTGTGGGAACGCAGGTCATCGTTGAGCTGAACGGCGAGCCGCATGAACCGGCGCCGTTGACGGTGTAGCACGCGGTTGGATTGAGAAAAAAGAGGGGAAGCGCATATGTCCGAAGGCTGGAACATCCTGGTGGTTGATGACGAGCCTCCCATTAGGGCTGAATTACGCTATCTGTTGGAAAAGGATACGCGTGTGGGAACCATTGCCGAGGCGGGCAATGTCACCGAAGCCGTGGAGTCGATTCTGTCGAACAAGCCCGACGTGCTGTTTTTAGACATTACCATGCCCGGTCGCTCGGGAATTGAGCTTGCCGAGACGCTGCAGAACCTAAAGACGCCGCCGGTCGTGGTGTTTGTGACGGCATTTGCCGAGTATGCGGCCGATGCCTATAACCTCGATGCCGTCGACTACGTCGTCAAGCCGGTCGAGGACGCGCGCCTGTCAAAGGCGCTCGACAAGATCGAGACTGCTTTGGGCGCCCGGCGTGTTGTCCATGCTCCGCGTCAGCCTTTGCGCCTGACGGTGGACCGCGGGGGCAAAAAGGTGTTCATTCCCGTCGCGGACGTCTGCTACTTTGAGGCGCGCGCCGATTTTTGCAACGCCGTCTGCGCCGAGGGAACGTACCTGATCAATGAGTCGATCTCCTCGCTCGAGCGCCGCTTGGGCTCCGAGGGCTTTATCCGCGTCCATCGCAGCTATCTGGTCAATTTGGAAGACGTGCACAATGTCGAGGTCGGCTCCACGGGCCTCATGGAGCTTCGACTCGATCGCGTGAGCTCGACGGTGCCCGTGTCCCGTCGCCGCGCCGCCGAGGTCAAGGCTCATCTGGGGCTTGCGTAAGCGACCTGCACACCATCGTTTACCGCCGCAGGTTTGGCATGACCGCGCGGTGGGCATAATGGGTGGCATCGAATGAAATCGAAAGGATTATCATGCCTGCGCTTATCACCCATCATTTGTTTGGCGAGGAAAGCATCGACCGTCTTCCGCAGGGCGTCATCACGTCCGACGAGGAGCGTATCGCCTTTATTCTGGGCAACCAGGGTCCCGACCCGTTTTTCTTCCACATCCTGACGCCCCGCGTTTCCGACTGCACGCTGCTGGCGCAGGTTATGCACCACTCGCGTATGTCGCGCCAGTTCTCGTGCCTGCGCGACGGCGTGTCTCATCTGCTTCCGCGCGATGCCAACCTGGGTCGCGCCTTTGCGCTGGGCCTGCTGTCGCACTACGTGCTCGACCGCAATGCGCATCCCTTTGTGTACGAGCAGCAGTTTGGCATCGTGGAATCCGATCTCGATCTGGAGGATTCGGGCAGCCAGGTCCATGCCGTACTCGAAAGCGACCTGGATGTGCTGATGCTGCAGCTCAAGCGCGATGGCGCAACGGTCGATGATTATCCGCCGGCGGGCGAGATCGTCACCACCGACCGCATCAATCGCGTTGCCGGCGTACTGATGAGCTATGTCGCCGGACGCGTGTACGGCATCGATATCCCGGCGGGGGAGTACGGCGCCGCCGTTTCGGACATGCAGCTGCTCTACCGCACGATTGAGCCGGCGGGCTCGGCCAAGACGCGTGCGATTGCCCTGGTCGAAGGCATGGTGCACGACTACTCGCTGCTCGATGGCCTTGCCCATCGCGTGACGACCGAGCTGCCCGAGCGCACCGGCAACTTGGGCCATCTGACCTGGAAGAATCCCTTTACCGACGAGGTTTCGAACGAGAGCTTCCCCGAGGTCTTCGATCGCGCGCTGGTCGATTACGAGTGCACGGTTGCACGCTTTATCGAGACCGGTGACATGGAGGCCGTGACCGGCCATATCAACTACAGCGGTCGCGTGCTCGGTGCCGACGAGGAGTTCGACCGCGAGGAATAACAAGCTGCCTCATCCACGCTTTCCAATAAGTTGCGGTGGAATAGTTCCTGTTTTGGCCTCCGAGGCTTCCAAACGGGAACCATTTCACCGCGACTGCGTTGGGATGCGGGTTTGTTCCTCCGGCTTGCATGTCCGTGCGTGCCCCTTTGCCGAATCCTTACCGGCGTTTCTGGACAATTGGGGTACGATGAACTAACTGCATATCGGGCGAATACGAAGGGGCCCTGTCCATGAAATACACCAAGCTCGAGCGTAACTGGGTTATGTACGATGTGGGCAACTCGGCCCTCGTGCTGCTCAACACCTCGGTGGTGCCCATCTACTTTAACGCCATCAACACCGGCGCTTCTTCGGCCGACCTGGTGGTCGCCTGGGGCAACGCGCAGACGATTGCCTCGCTGGTCATTGCCATGCTCATGCCCATTCTGGGTGCACTTGCCGACTACGCGGGCAATAAGATTAAGTTCTTCATGGGCTTTTTCCTGACCGGCCTGGTGCTTTGCCTGGCGCAGGCCATCCCCATGTCGGCCATGGCTTTTTTGACCGTCTATGTGCTGTGCACTATCGGTCTTAACTCGTCCATGACGTTCTACGACGCCATGCTGCCCGATATCACCACCGACGAGCGCATGGATGCCGTGTCCAGCTCGGGCTATGCCTGGGGCTATATCGGCTCCACCGTGCCGTTCATCATTTGCCTGGCACTCATCATGGGCGGTCCGGCCTTGGGCATTCCCACCATGCTCGCCACGCGCCTGTCCTTTATCATCACCGGTGCCTGGTGGCTCATCTTTACCCTGCCGCTCATTCGCACCTATAAGCAAAAGTACGGTCGCGAGCGCGGTCCCGAGGACACTATCGGTCACATCGTGGGCGGCGTGTTTTCCGAGGTGGGACACACCATGCGTGAGATTGCCCACAACAAGACCGTGCTGGTCTACATGATCGCCTTCTTCTTCTATATCGACGGTGTCCACACGGTCATCTCCATGGCCACCAGCTACGGTTCGGCCTTGGGCATCGATTCGACCCAGCTGGTGCTGGCGCTGCTCGTCACGCAGTTCGTGGCTTTCCCGTCCGCCATTATCTACGGCAAGCTCGCCGGCCGCGTGGGCACGCTTAACATGATCATGGTGGCCGTCGCCGCCTATATGGGTATCGTGCTCTTCGCTGCGTTCTTCCTTAAGACCGCCTTCGAGTTCTGGGTGCTTGCCATCCTCGTCGGCCTGTTCCAGGGCGGTGTGCAGGCGCTCAGCCGCAGCTACTTTGGCCGTATCATCCCCAAGGAAAAGTCCAACGAGTACTACGGCTTCTTTGATATCTTTGGCCGCTATGCAAGCGTTATGGGCACCTTCCTGGTGTCGGTTGTCACCTCGCTGACCGGCAACCCCTCGCTGGGCGTCCTGTCCATCGGCGTGCTGCTGGTGGTGGGCTTTATCCTGCTGGTTCGCCTGTCTCGCATGGCCCAGCCGGCATAGCGAGGAAAAACGAGTGCCGGGCGGCTATTGTGCCTATCCGCGGTACTCTTTTGGAAGTATCCGCAATAAACATTCTGACTTCCGAACAATGATTAGCCCAAGTGGGTATGATGGAGTCAGCTAGGTCGCGGGGCGTCGCCTGTGTTTGGCGGCGCCCCGTTTTTGTGTTGCAGGGAGGGTAAGGCATGAACGCCACGGTCGTGATTCCAACGTATTGGGCGGGCGATGACGCTCGCGCAAACGCCCCTGGCACCTACGATCATTCGACGCGACTCAACGCCGCCAATCCCGAACTCGACCGTTGCCTGACCTCGCTCGAGCAGGTGCGCGACATTCCACGTATTATCTTGCTGGTGGTTTGCCCGGTTTCTGCCACAGCCGACGTGTCGTTGCGCGTGCACGACATCGTCAACGCACATCCTACGCTCAAGGTCACCGTTGTCACTAATACTCAGGCATCGCGTATTGCCGATCGTGTGGCGCAGATTGCACCCAAGGGTTCGGGCGAGTGCGTGAGCCTGCGAGGCTACGGTGCCATCCGTAACATGGGCCTTGCCTGCGCGGCGGTGCTGGGGCACGATGCGGTTGTCTTTTTGGATGACGACGAGACCGTCATCGACGCCGACTTTATGAAGCGTGCGACGTATGCACTGGGGCAGCAGACGCGCCAGGGCTTGCCGATCTTGGTCAAAAGCGGCTACTTCTACGATCGCGATGGATCGCCGCTGGCCCCTATGGACAAGGCGGGTATCTGTCATCGCTGGTGGACCAAGCGTATCGAGTTCAATCGCTGGATGAAAAAGGCGCTTTCGGGTACCCGCATCTCGCGTTCCAACTACGTGTGCGGCGGCCTGATGGCCCTGCATGCCCGCGCCTTTACCCGCGTGGCCTTCGACCCGTTTATCACCCGTGGCGAGGACCTCGACTACCTGTTTAACATGCGCATGTTTGGCTACGATGTGTGGTTCGATAACGAGTGGACCGTGCGTCACCTGCCCCCGGAGTCCGAAAAGCGCTCGCCGCGCTTTATGCAGGACGTGTACCGTTGGTACTACGAGCGGGCCAAGCTGACGTTCGCCGCGCACCAGAAGGAGCTCATTCCCGTTACGGCGGCATCGCTCATGCCCTACCCAGGCCCGTGGATCTCGCGCGAGCTCGACGACCGTGTGCGCAAGACCGCCATGGTCCGCAGCGTGTTTACCCGCGAGCACGAGGGCTACCTGCGCATCTGGCGCCACGGTATCGACGAGGCCAAGGCGTATGCGCGACAAAACGCCGCAAGCTACCTGCGTTTCCAGAGCTTTTGGCCCAAGATCATGGACGGGCTTTGGCGAGACGCACAACTGATCAGTATCCTGGAGGGGGCCGAATGATCGACCGCCGCGCCCAGCGCGATAGTTCAATATCAATCTTTCGTATCATCGCCGTCGCCTGCGCCATCTGCGTGCTGGTGTACTTTGTCTTTGCCCTGGCGACCGGTATCGAGCCCATTGCGACGGTTGTCGCCTGCGCGCTGCTGTGCATCTTTATCTTTTTGACACTCAACCCCGATTCGGTGCGCTCGCAATATACCGAGGAGACGCTCTCGGTGGCCTCTGCTATGCTCGAGGACATTAAGGGCGGCCTGACGCAGGAGTCGGCGCGTTTGGTGTGCCAGCGCATCTTGCCCGAGACGCGCGCCATGACCGTCGCCATTACCGACGAGGACAACGTGCTGGCATGCGCGGGCGAGTTTGAGGAAAAGCTGCTGCCCGATTCACCCATCCATACGCTTGCCACGCGCTACGTCATCGAGCACGGTATCGTGCAGTCGTTCAATCGCGTCGTGGACGTCGTGGGCTCGGACGGTTCACACAACCAAGTCCCGGCGGGTATCATCGCGCCCATCAAGGTGGGCGACCGTACCGTCGGTACGCTCAAGTTCTACTACAAGACCCCGCGCGCCGTCGACCGTACCCAGTACGCGCTTGCCTCGGGCTTTGCCGAGATCCTGTCCACGCAGCTCGCCATCCACGAGCTCGAGGTGCAAAAGGAGCTTACAGCCCGCGCCGAGGTGCGTGCGCTGCAGGCGCAGATCAATCCGCACTTCCTGTTCAACACGCTCAACACCATCGCATCGTTTACGCGCACCGATCCGCTGCGCGCCCGCGAGCTGCTGCGCGAGTTCTCGTCGTTTTACCGCGCCACGCTCGACAACTCGGGATCGCTCATTCCGGTTTCGCGCGAGGTTGCACAGACCAAGCGCTACCTTACCTTTGAGAAGGCGCGCTTTGGCGAGGACCGCGTGCTGGCGACCTTCGATGTCTCCGAGGACGTCGAGGACACGCTGGTGCCGGCATTTGTGATTCAGCCGATTGTCGAGAACGCCGTGCGCCACGGTATGGGAGACGCCGATGCGCTGGTGATCGATGTGTCGGTGCACCAGGACGGCGAGGATGCGATTCTGATTTCGGTGGCCGATAACGGCGTGGGCATGGACCAGGGTACCGCTGCCAGGCTGTTTGACGAGCGCTCTGCCCGTCCCGATGCCAGCTCTCCCCAGGGCGGCGGCGCCGGCGTGGCCATGCACAATATTTCGGAGCGCATCCATCGCTTCTATGGTCCGCACTCCTATACGCGCGTTGAATCGGCGCCGGGCAAGGGCACCAAAGTGCTCCTGCATCTTGATTTGTCAGAGAGTATCTTTGACATTCAAGAGTAAAATAATTGGTTACGGGTTTAACGTCGGTTGGCGGATGCCCAGCGAAGTATGTTGACGAAAGGTTTTATCCCTATGCTGCGTGCAATGATTGTGGATGATGAGGCGCCGGCTCGTTCGGAGCTTCGCTTCTTGCTCGAGCAGACGGGCAAGATCGGCACGATCACGGAGGCGTCGAGCGTTCGCTCCGCTATCGAGATGCTTATGGAAAGTCGCGTCGATGTCGTCTTTCTCGACATCTCGATGCCCGGTGCTTCGGGCTTGCAGCTTGCCGAGGCACTGCATAAACTCAAGAACCCGCCGGCGATCGTTTTCGTGACCGCTTATAGCGACCATGCGGTCGAGGCGTTCGATGTGGATGCCGTCGACTATCTGATGAAGCCTGTCGAGGAAGCTCGCTTGGACCGCGCCATCGAGAAGGTCATGCAGCGTGCCAAGCCCGTCACGGACAGCAAGGTGACCATCGAGCGCATCCCGGTGGAAAAGGGCGGCCGCAAGGTGCTCATTCCCGTGGACGACATTCGCTTTATCATGGCCAAGGACGACTATTCCTGCATCTATACCGTCGATGATCGTTTTCTGTCGACGACCTCGCTTGCACAGTTTGAGGCCAAGCTCTGCGACTTTGGCTTCTTCCGCGTGCATCGCCGCTATATCGTTAACCTAGCGTGCGTCACGGACGTCGAGACGGTGCCTTCGGGCGCCATCCAGCTGGGCATCACGGGCGTTGACGAACGCGTGCCGGTCTCGCGCCGCCGCGTCGTCCCGCTCAAGAAGGCCTTGAGCCTCTAAGCACATTGGCCCCGCAGCCCTGTAGACCTATCGTCTGCGGAGCCGTGGGGCTTTTTGTATGCACCTGCCGAATCGTTTTTGCGGAAGGGATCCCATGAACAGCGCAAGCGCCAAACGCATCGACATCATCTCGGACACCCACGGCTATCTATCGCCTGCGCTCCTGGACGAGCTTAAGGGCGCAGACCTGATCATCCACGCCGGCGACCTCACGTCAGAGATGGACTACGAGCACCTGTGCACCATCGCCCCCGTGCGGGCCGTATTGGGCAACAACGATTACTACCGCGACTACGGCCCCGACGTAGACCGTCTTGCGCTCTTTACCTACGAAGGCCTCAAATTCGCCGTAGCCCACTACCGCGAAGACCTTCCGGTGGGATCCGTAGACGTAGCCATCAACGGCCACACCCACGTAACCAAAGAAGCCCAAGTGGGCCATTGCTTAGTCCTCAACCCGGGCAGCGCCAGCTACCCCAGAGGCAGCCGAGGACCCACCATGGCCAGAATGCTCGTAAAAGACGGCAAGATTCTGAGCACCAAATTTATTGACTTGGAGTAACCGCAACAAAAACGGGGGATGCACAGCGCGTCCCCCGTTTCTTTTTCAGCCAAAGGCCGAAGTCCAACAAGAACCTTAGACAACCCCGCCGCGGAGAACGGGGACCCCGAGCCGCGAAGCGGCGAGCAACAACAACAGCTCGAACAAAGTGACGGCAGGGAGGGTCTCCGGGGCCGGCTGGCGCGGGTTAAGTTTGTCGCGAGTTCCGCACGCAAAGGAAAGCACTTAATGTGCTTTCCG
>NZ_JADNOH010000049.1 GCF_015557435.1 Collinsella aerofaciens | reverse complement strand
TTTCAGCAAAAGGTCGCTAGCAAAGAGTAATGCAAGCAGGGCAAAGCCGATTGTGACCAAGTATCTCGATTGATTTTGCGACAGCATGGCAACTGCCTTTTAGAACATGTAAGTGAAAAGTCGGTACGATGTCATTGCGGTTGCAAACAAGCCGCTGCCAGGACCGGTTGTCACGAGACCGGCAATAACGCATTTTCTCGGTTTCCAGCTCATGACAGACCCCTCTCTCATGGTGAAACGCATACATTATGAGATATGCACATTATCTCGCTAATTAATTTCAATATCCATCATCTAACACTAAAGAATACTGACTCACTGGTTCAGCGACGATGCGTTTTTACCTTTGCGTTCCCACTCGCGTAACCGCCTCGCCGCGTCGGCGGTCGGAAGGGTCTCCGTCTCGCAATCAGCGACCTTGTAACCGTATCTGTCGAGCCAGGCAGCAAGTGCATCACAATCGACGCGCTTCCAGTCGCCGCCCGGCGCGTGCTGCATCACGAGGCCTCCGGCGACTACGAGCCCATGGATATGCTCTCCTTGCAGGCCTGCGATGATTCCGCCGGTGCATATGATGCTAGGTCGCTGTTCCGGCACTGCGCAAACGTATTGGCCTTTGTGCCCCTTTTGGCAACTTTAGCATGACTATAGGTTAAACCAACCCACAGTCATGAGCACGGTAGCGTAGTACTATACTAATTACTTAACATGCTCATATATTTCTACCTGCAACTTAGAATCACTTAATGTAGTCACATGTTAATGTGATAATATATGACTATGCTATTTCAGAAAGGGGAGGACATGGCGACGAACATCCTGCTAGTCAATCAGAAGGGCGGCGTCGGCAAGACGACGTTCGCCGACGAGATCGCCTGGGGTCTCGAGCGCCGCGGCCACAAAGTCGGATTCGGCAATCTCGACCCTCAGGGCGGCGCGAACCACGAGAAGAACCTGCTCGACGACGAGAACGCCGTAAACGTCATCGACACGCCGGGTTTCCTGAGTGACGAGACGGCCACGTACGCGAAAAACGCCGACATCGCGATCATCCCGGTCCAGCCAGGCACCCTCGGCCTAAAGCCGATGAAACGCACGATCAAGGTCATCACCGAGGCCAATCCCGATTTGTCCTTCGCAATCATCGTCAACAACTTCGCGGCAAACCAGACGGTCGACCGCCAGTTCCTCGAACTACTCGAAGCCGATGACTTGCCCGTGCTGGGCACCGTTCCGACCGCAGCGGCCTTCAAGCAGGGCGCGGCCCTGGGCAAGCCCGTGTACGAAATCGCGAAGAGCGGCAAGGCAGCCCTGGCAATCGAAAACATCCTGGACGAGATCGAGGAGGTCCTGTAATGGCCGGAAAGTTCAAGAAATCGACCTCCTACTTCGACGTCGCCGCGGAGAAGGCCGAGGAGAGGCAGCAGAAAATCGTTGAGAGCGCATCTGAGTCCCAGAAACCGGCTCCGCAGGTACGGAAAGCCGGGCGCCCCAAAAAAGGCGCTGAAGGGGCATCTGAGAGGCTTGTACAGCTGTCTGTCTACGTTCCCGAGAGCCATCGCAAGCGCTTGAAGCAGGCCGCACTCGAGGAGGACAAGTCCGTTTCCGACATCGCACGTGAGCTGTTCGACGAGTACCTTGCCGAAAACGGGTTTTAACGAAGAGGGCGGCGTGACGTTCTTAACGTTGTGACAAAATGGAAGCCCAAGAGGATCAGGACAGGGGTATCGAAAGGTGCTCCTGTCTCTTTTTAGGCCACTGAGAGCCGATTTAAGACCTCGTTTTATATAGCAATGAGAAAACGGGTAAACCCCACCAATAAGTCGTCCTATTTTCAATTCTGTGACCTTCTAGCGGTATTCTGTGCAAGGTTGACTGAATACCGGTATCCCGATTGACCGGAAATCGGATTCGGCACTCATTGCCGAATTGGACGGGCTGCGACTGAGTGCGATAGGTCGCCCGGGGAGCCGAAGGCGACGCCGGCGCCGGGGATTGGCGAGAACGTGGGTGGGGAGTTGGGGCGGAGCCCCCACACTTTTGGCCGAAGGCCATGCCAAGGAGCCGCAGGCGACGCGGAGCGTGCGCAAGCGCGCGGAGGGCAAGGAGGCACAGCCGACGCGCAGGGAGCCGAAGGCGACCGGAGTGCGAGCGTAGCGAGCGCCAAGGAGCCACAGGCGACGCGGAGTGAGGCGTAGCCGAACGGAGGGCAAGGACGAAGGATCTCCTTGTTTGTATATCTTTCGATCATTAAATGCTTTCTGGTAGATTTCTCCGTTTCTCCCTTGAGTTCAGACTAAGTGAATCTTATTCACTCTAGTCAGACTTGGTGGGTTGTATGAACCCATAGTTGTGGTTATTTCAACCCATAGTTGTGGTTATTTCAACCCATAGTGCATGGGTTAACTGAACCCATAGTTGGCATGGGTTATTTCAACCCATAGTCTCGTGAGACAACCCATAGTTGATAAGTTGGCCCCGGCTAACACAGGCTCAAACTATGGGTTGAAATAACTATTCCGGTACTTTTTGGCATTTTTCGATCGCTTTCTATGGGTTGGATTAACCCATAGCTAGAAAAGTGGCTTAAATTGTCTATGGGTTCTTTCAACCCATAGCTATACCGTCACGGAAAAGCGTCCGCGATCTCTGTCAGCAAGACTATGGGTTGTCCTAACCAATAGTCTTGCTGAAGAACCGTTATTTAACCCCCTATCAATAAAATGATTTTTCGCCAGGCTATGGGTTAAAACAACCCATAGCTATACTGTAGGTTCTTTCAACCCATAGTTTGTAAGAAAAAGAAATAGGGCTATGGGTTCATACAACCCATAGCCCTTCAAACTAGGCAGAATGCTTTGCGTCCCACTGAGCTTTGCGTTTCGCCGAATTCTCGGCGCGTTGCTTTTTCCTACCCTCCTCGACTTCGAGCCTGCGCTTAGCGATCGCCGTCATATCGAGCCGGTACTCAACAGATTTGTTATTACCACGCGGCGACTTAATCAAAAGACCGAGTTCGACGAGCTTATCGATTCTCTTCTTGACGTTCGACCGATCCGAGTTGACGTCCGCCGCCATGGTGGCAAGGCTGATGTAGCAGGTGGATTTGTAAACGTCCTTGCGCTGGAACGACCAAATCCGCCCCATGATATCGGTGTCAAGTCTAGGCAAACCGAGCTCGAGCATCCACGGCGGCTTGATGATCGCGACCTTCTCGCTGACCATATCCTGCACCATGTGGGCGACACGGGACGATTCATCCGATGCCCGGCGAAGTGCTTCGCGGTGACTCTCACTATTGGGCATGGCGGCATCTGTGACGGCCTGATTCGCGAAATCGGACGCCGCCCCCATTCCAGACGGGCTTGCGGGGCCGGACGGGTGGCTATCCGTGTCCCACGGATAGCCACCGCCCGCGTCCGGTTTTAAATTTCTGGTATCCATAAACTAGCCTCTCATTGAGGCTATCTAGCCATCAGTCGAAGTGATGCCATAGTATTTTGGTAGTACTTCAACATAGGGACCCAAATCGAAGCATACGTGTGCTAGGATTGCAGGTAACAGGCCAGAAAGCCACATTTGAACATGGAAAAAGCCCTTCTTACTTGGCGGTAGGGGGCTTTTTTCATATCTATTTTTGCTCTTTAACACGCTCCAAAAACTCGGCGATAGCGATCGCCGCCATAGACGACTTAGCTACACCGCGGCTCTTCGCGTAGTCATCGAGATCACGCCAAATTTCGAGAGGCAGAGTAACCTGGATTCTTTTCTTCTCCTCGGCCACTGCCATAGACAATTACCTCCTTCGTTGAACAAGCGAAATCGTACCACTACTGATTGAAACAAAGCGTATCACAAATACTGTCTAAAATACAAACTAACACAAAGTGGTACACCTAAATTCGCTAAATCTTTCCCATCGGTCAGATAGGCGCTCGAGTTTCCAAAAAGGGCACAGGAAATTGCCAAAAGGGGCACAGTGAAACGTCCCTAGAATCAGCTGTTACGATAAAACAAGGGGCTAACTCCGCGGACACGGCCTAGCGCGCTGCCATCCAGTGCCGATTCTGCCATACTCGCAATTCGGCGAGGATGAGGAGTATGAATTGATCGGGGCTTATAGGACAAAATGTGTCCTATAAGCCCCGAGGATGACGATTCCAATACGGACGACACCAAAACCGGCATCGACGGCTCCATGGACGATTCGGATTCCAAATAGG
>NZ_JADNOH010000048.1 GCF_015557435.1 Collinsella aerofaciens | reverse complement strand
ATCCAAGTTAGACCATTTCAAATGGTTCGATGTCTGCCCGGATGCGACACTGAATCAGTGTCCATCCTCGCAGTATCCGGTTCTCAAGGTGCACGCCCCGCGGTCCATCCGGTTCCACCGGGCCGCGCGGCAAGGAGATATATTGCCAGACCGCGAAGCCATGCGGGACGTCAATTCCACTCTTCACAAGTCCTACACAATCTATCGCTTTCTATATAGGTAATAGAAAGTCGGGTGCAGCAAGACCGCACGTATCAGATGATGACCCTTCGGTTAAGAGGTATATAAAGATCGGTCACCTGTAAATGTCTATCTACCCGCGCTTTTAGCTATATATACCAGCGCTTTAGACAAAAAGAGGGAGCGTCGCGTACAACGCGACACTCCCCTAGCGATTCAAGAGAATCTATTAGGCCTCGAGAGCCTTCTTGGCGATGGTGGCCAGCTCGTTGAAGGACTCGATGTCCTCGTAAGCCATCTGAGCCAGAACCTTACGGTCGAGCTCGATGCCGGCAACCTTCAGGCCGTGCATGAACTGAGAGTAAGAGATGTCGTTCAGGCGAGCAGCAGCGTTGATGCGGGTGATCCAGAGAGAACGGATCTCGCGCTTCTTGTTGCGGCGATCACGATACTGATACTGCAGGGAGTGCTGGACCTGCTCTTTAGCATGCTTGTAAGTACGCGAAGCGGCACCGTAGTAACCCTTCGCACGGTGCATAACGGTACGGCGCTTCTTCTTGGCGGCAACAGCGCGCTTAATACGTGCCATGTTCTATCAACTCCTAGACGGTAAAACGAAAAACGGGAACGCGAACTTAGGCGAGACGCGACTTGATGACCTTGCGGTCGGCAGCGGCGATCTCGGTCTCCTGACGGAAGCCACGCTTACGCTTGGTGGACTTCTTGCTCAGGATGTGGCTCTTGAAAGCCTTGGCGCGCATAAGCTTGCCGGTACCAGTCTTGCGGAAACGCTTCTTGGTGCCGCTGTGGGACTTCATCTTAGGCATGAAATACTCCTTAATCGGTTACAGAACACTAGTTACTTAGTATCGCTTGCCGCTTTATCCTCATCGAAGGCGCCCTTAATCGGGGCGAGCAGCATAAGCATGTTACGGCCTTCCATCTTAGGCTTGGACTCGACCGTAGCGTAAGGCTTGAGATCCTCGGCGAGACGCTCGAGAACGTTAAGGCCCTGCTCCGGGTGAGCCATCTCACGGCCGCGGAACATGATGGTGATCTTAACGCGTGCGCCCTTCTTGAGGAAACGCAGAACGTGGCCCTTCTTGGTCTCGTAGTCACCAACGTCGATCTTGGGTCGGAACTTCATTTCCTTAACCTCGACCTTGGACTGGTTCTTACGAGCAGCCTTGGCCTTCATGGCCTGCTGGTACTTGAACTTACCGTAGTCCATGACCTTGCAGACCGGCGGCTCCGCGTTGGGAGCGATCTCGACCAGGTCGAGACCCTGATCGTCAGCGACGCGCTGGGCATCGCGGATGGCGAACAGGCCGAGCTGAGAGCCATCGACGCCAATCAAACGGCACGAAGATGCAGTGATCTCGTCGTTGATGCGGGTGTCATCAGACTTAGCTATTTTCCCTACCTCCATTCATAAAAAAATAACCCGGCGCTTCTCAGCAACCAGGTCGTACACATAGATATCCTCGATATGAGGAAGGGAATCTAAGTTGTATGACCAGTCAGCTGCTCATTGGCGCCAAAAGGTGGGAACCCTCGGGTTCCTCTTTAGGGCATTGCGGGAACAACGCCTTGGCGATAATAACACGTTCGACGCGTTATCACATTACGTACACGAAAAGAGGGCCTTGACCCCCTTGAAGCGCAGGTGCATGTATGGTGCCCGAGGCGAGACTCGAAGGGCCTTCGCTTCGCGAAGCCCCGGGCTTCGGGCGCACGGCGCCCTCGCCACGCTCCGCTACAAACAGGCCACAGGCCTGTTTGCTTAACGCTCCGCGCGCTCACGCGAGTTCGGCACGAAAAAGGGGGCCTAGACCCCCTTGAACGCTCACCTGCATGTATGGTGCCCGAGGCGAGACTCGAACTCGCACGTTGTTGCCAACGGTGGATTTTGAGTCCACTGCGTCTGCCAATTCCGCCACTCGGGCACGTAATGCGTGAGTTAGTTTATCACAGCTTGCTATCGATTAGTCCGAAAATGGAACTTCGAGCATTTCGACGAGTTCGACCGTACGGAGCATCTCACGCTGACGGCATCCGCGACCGTCGACTGAGGCCTCGCCCATCTGATTGTCGTAGGGGTCCTCGCGCATGCCGTCGAAAACCGGCTCAAACTCGGCCTGGAACCGATTGTTTGCCACCGTGCGCCATGGATCGAGGTTGCCAAAGTAGTGACGACGACGCCACTCCTCCCCCATCCTGCGCGCCGAGGAGCCAAATGATACATCGGCGTTGAGCCAACCGGTCTGCGGCGTATAGAACTCCGCCCAATCGTGCGGTCCCACCGAATCGGGTGCAACATACAGGCCACTCTGCCAACGGGAAGGCACGCCGGCAATGCGACACATGGTGATAAACGTAAGCGCCATAACGCCGCAATCGCCGCGGAGCGAATGTGCGCAGTCATCGGCAATAGAGCCCAAAAGTAAGTACGGCGGCTGATAGCGATAGTCGATATGCTGCGTCAGATAATCATAGATGGCACGGACACGATCGAGCGGATCCTCGAGCCCGTCAATGACACGCTCCGTCAACTGCTGGAGGTACGGTGTAAACGCAATATGCGGACGGTCCTCGGAAGTGTCCTCGGGCAGCGGCGTGTCCATGCACGGATGCGACGGAAGCGCACCGCCATAGACATCGCAATAGGCGACATCGATGCGATAGCGATAGGTCACCGAGAACGAACGCTCAGTCGAAGATGTCCACGAGGCAGTACGAACCGAAACGTCTTCAGGGGCAACAGCGCCCTCCGGCGTCATATCGAGAATCTCAACCTGAGACTGCTGACGGCAGGCGGCGGCAACGGGAAGCCACGCGCGAACGGTCTCCCCCTCCAAAGCCCCAGGGACAGATACGGACGCCTTAAGCGTGATGACGCGAGTCAACCCGTTTTGCGACTCCATCTCCTTGAGCATCTGGTTGCGCAGCGCTATGCCGTCCGTAGGATCGGGACGCAAGCCCGGAACCTCCTTGGGATACACGCGAAGCGAATCGAGGAAGTTATCAAGAACAAACAGCTCGCCATCGATAAAGCGCCAGTCAATACGCTTATGGTCGATCAGATCGTCAAACTGTTCCTCAGCAAACTCAGGCCACTCCTCGCGAATCATTGCGATAGCCCGATCACGAGAAACGGAGAAGTGCAGCGGTGTCTCAAGCATGCGATACCGCTCGGCACGAACACAAGCAGCCAGCGAAGGCTCAGGATTCTGCTCCAAAAGACGATCGCAAGCCGCAACAGCCTGCGTCAAATACCCAGCATCCTTAAGACGAAGAATCTCAGGTGGCAATCCAATATCAAGATGACGAAAATCATCACAACAAACATCAACAGAGCAACCAACAGGACCCTTGGCAACAACCTTCCCATCCGAAGGCAACACATCAACAACAGCCATAACCACTCCCACGCCGAACGACAAACCAAACCCATTGTACCGAGATAAAAACAAAGCCCCAACCAAGGAGCCCCCAACACCGATAAACGGTAGCAATTAAATTATCTCAGCCCCGTAACCCTGCGGCGGAAAACGAAGGAAGCCCCGTCCCCCGGAGCTTTTCCCATTGCGCGACTTCTGGCAAAGCCAGGTGAGCGCAAGGGAAAAGCGTAGGGTGAACGGGGCCTCCGGCGGGAAAGTTAAACCGCTACTTACGCCTTGTTGACGGAGCCAAACTCCTCCATGAGCTCCTTGGTGCGGGCAACGATGTTGTCGCGACCAGGCTTGAGGAGCTTGCGGGGGTCAAAGCCCTTGCCCTGCTGATCCTTGCCAGCCTCGATGTACTCGCGGACGCCCTTGGCGAAGACGAGCTGCAGGTCGGTGTTGACGTTGATCTTGGAGATGCCCAGGGAAATGGCCTTCTTGATCTGATCCTCGGGGATGCCGGTGCCACCGTGCAGAACGAGGGGCAGGTCGCCGGTCTGAGCCTTGATCTCGCCCAGACGCTCGAAGGAAAGGCCAGCCCAGTCGGCGGGATACACGCCGTGGATGTTGCCGATGCCGCAGGCGAGGAAGTCGACGCCCAGGTCAGCGATCTGCTTGCACTCAGCAGGATCAGCGAGCTCGCCGCTGGAGGTCACGCCGTCCTCGGTGCCGCCAATGCCGCCGACCTCGGCCTCGATGGACATGCCCTTGGAGTGGGCAAGCTCAACGAGCTCCTTGGTGCGGTCGAGGTTAAGCTGGAAGGTCTCCTCGTGAGAGCCATCATACATGATGGACGTGAAGCCGGCCTCGATGCACTTGAAGCAGTCCTCGTAAGAACCGTGATCGAGGTGAAGGGCGACGGGAACGGTAACACCCGTGGCCTCGACGGCAGCCTTGACCATGTCGGCGCAGACCTTGAAACCGCCCATCCACTTAGCGGCACCGGCGGTGCACTGAAGGATCAGCGGAGACTTGGCCTCCTCGGCGGCCTGGAGAATAGCCAGGGTCCACTCGAGGTTGTTGGTGTTGAAGGCACCGAGACCGTACTTGCCGGCCTCGGCCTTCTTGAGCATGTCTGCTGCGTTGACGAGCATAAAAGAAACCTCCTGTAAGGTTGCTCCGATAACGCCTGTGATTTTACCACGGCATACCGGAGCATTAACGTTCGTTTGTTCACGAATATCGTCTGATCGGACATTTTTTGACCGTTTGCCCCACAGAATCGACCCGTTGGGGAAAATAACTTGACGATTGAGCGGTCTTCGTGATTCGAAAGTCAGCTCCGAAGCTACATCTGCATAAACGGGTTCTGCATGAGCTCGCGCGCAACGGTGGTCGAATCGCCATGACCCGTCAGACAAACGGTATCGGGTGGAAGAACCCTGGCAAGTTTGGCGAGCGAGCGCATAATCGATGCCTCGTCACCGCCGGAAAGATCGGTGCGGCCATGGCTGCCTGGGAAAAGTGTGTCACCCACAAAAGCGATGTTCCCCTGCTCGGTGGCGGCGAACAGGACGATGCCGCCCGGCGTATGCCCCGGCGTCTCGATCACCTGCAGGCAGATGTCGCCCACTCCAATCGTATCGCCCTCAGCGAGCAGACGCGTCGGCTCCCCGGGGTCGGGCGTCTCAATGCCCCACATTGTTCGCTGTTCCTCGATGTTCGCATGCGGCACCGCCACGTCCTTAGCACACAGCTCATACTGGCAGCTCTCGCCAACGGTGGTTCGCACGCCGGCAACACCACCAACGTGATCAGCATGGCCATGAGTGCATACGGAGCTAAGCACGCGTACGCCGGGATGCTCAGCTCGAATATGCTCCACCAAGCGCTCGCCTTCCCATGCGGGATCGATAATCATGCACTCATTGTCCGAGATAACAGCATAGCTATTGGTCTGAATGGGGCCGTTTACAAGCGTCTCGATCTCGACCGATCCCTTGGGAGTTAAATCCAAGGACACAGCACTCATGTCCCTCTCCTCTCTATAGAACTCGAGGCATCAAACGATGCCTCGAGTGTAGCGAATATCGATAATGTGGCACGTTCGTCGCGACTAAACGCGGCGCTTGAGTTGCGCGCCGCCCTCGCCGGGCATAAGACGGCGAGCGTCGTAGACCGAGTCGACGCTGCTGATAGAGGCCAGAAGCGGATCCAGGCCGCTCGCGTCCGAAATCTCGACCATAAAGCGCAGCGTTGCGATGCCTTCGCGGTTGGTCGACGTGGCAGCCGAAAGGATGTTGCCGCCCGCATCGCCGATGGCGATGGTGACATCCTTGAGCAGACCCATACGGTCCAGGCACTCGACCACGATCTCGACCTGGAAGAGGGTGTCGGCGGCGCCATCCCACTCCACGTCAATCATGCGCTCGGGGTGCTCCATAAGGCCCTTGACGTTGGGGCAGTTGGCACGGTGCACCGAGACGCCGCGACCGCGCGTGATGAAGCCGACGATATCGTCGCCCGTCACGGGATTGCAGCAATGCGCTAGGCGCACCAACAGGCCGCTGTTGCTCTCGCCCTTGACGATGATGCCGTTGCTCGCGCTCTTGCCGCGCTTTTGCGGCTTGCGGTTGGAGCCGCGGGCGGGCTGTTTCACGACCTCGGCGATAGCCTCAGCCTTGGTGAGCTGCTCCTCGGGCTTGGGGTCCAAAATCTGCTCGACCTTGTTGCCCACGGCACGTGGGGCGACCTTACCGGCACCGACGGCCGCAAACAGGTCCTCGAGCTGCTTAAAGTTCAGCTGCTCCGCCACGGCATTGAGCGCGCGCGTCGAGCGCGGCGTGGAAATGCCGTATCCGCGCTTGCGCAGGTCCTTTGCCAGCATGTCGCGACCGGCGGCAGCGTCGTCATCCTTGGTCGCGGCGGCAAAGTAGCGACGGATCTTGGACTTGGCCGAAGGCGTCTTGACGATCTTGAGCCAGTCGCGCGACGGCTTGGAGCTCTTGTTGGTTAGGATCTCGACGCGGTCGCCCGTCTTTATCTCGTGCGTGAGCGGCGCCACCGCACCGTTGATCTTGGCGCCCACGCAGTGGTTGCCGACCTCGGTGTGGACGGCATAGGCAAAGTCGAGCGGGGTGGAGCCGGCACGAAGCGCCATGACTTCGCCCTTGGGCGTAAAGACAAAAATCTCCTGGTCGAACAGGTCGACCTTCAGCGAATGCAGGTACTCCTTGGCATCGGTGATCTCGTCGGAGGCGGCCCAATCGAGCGAGTGCTTGAGCCAGTTGATTTGGTCGTCCAGGCGCTGGGCGTCGTTGGTCTTGGAGGCAGACGATCCACCCGACTTCTTATACAGCCAGTGGGCGGCAATGCCGTACTCTGCCTGCTCATGCATCTCGTAGGTTCGAATCTGAATCTCGAGCGGGCGGGCCGTGGGGCCGATAACCGTCGTATGGAGCGACTGGTAGTTATTGACCTTGGGCATGGCGATATAGTCTTTAAAGCGGCCGGGCATGGGGTGCCACAGCGTGTGCACCGCGCCGAGCGTAGAGTAGCAATCGCGCACCGAATGGGTAATGACGCGCAGCGCCACCAAATCATAGATCTCGGAGAACTCCTTGCCTTTGCGCTTCATCTTTTGATAGATGGACCAATAGTGCTTGGAACGGCCGTTGATCTGGAAACCTTCCAGGCCAATGCGGTTGAGCTCGTCGGTGAGCGTCTTGATGGTCTCGGCCAGATAGCGCTCGCGAACCTCGCGCGACTCCGCCACCATGCGCGCGATGCGCTGGTAGGCGTCGGGCTCCAGATAGAAGAAGGACAGGTCCTCGAGCTCCCACTTAATGGAACTCATGCCCAGGCGGTCGGCCAGGGGCGCATACACGTCCATGGTCTCACGTGCCTTAAACAGGCGACGGTCCTCGCGAAGCGCCGCCAGCGTACGCATGTTGTGCAGGCGGTCGGCAAGCTTGACGATGATGACGCGGATGTCCTTGGACATGGCGAGGAACATCTTGCGCAGCGTAAGCGCCTGCTTCTCGTCCATGCTGTCGACTTCGATGTTGGTGAGCTTGGTCACGCCGTCGACAAGCTCGGCCACCGTATCGCCAAACAGGCCCGAGACATCGGCAAGCGAGGTCTCGGTATCCTCGACGGTATCGTGCAGCAGCGCGGCGCACACCACGTCGCAGTCCATCTTGAGGTCGGCCAGGATGATAGCCACCTCGACGGGATGGTTGATGTACATCTCGCCCGAGCGGCGCTTTTGGTTGCAATGCTTCTCGGCGGCAAAGCAGTATGCCTGCTCTACCTTAGAGAAGTCGTCCTCATTCATATATTTGAGGCACAGGCGCTCCAGCTTGTCGTAGCTGTCCGCCATAATCTCGGGCGGCAGCTCATCGGCATGCTTATAGTGCTCCATCTCCGAGAACGGCTGGAGGGTGGAATCATGGGCGGTACGGGCTGCGGCATCCATCGAGGTCCCCTTCCCCTAGGCCCGCGGTACGATCGGGCGGTTAACTTTGGCTAGCATATCAGAAGCGCACGAATCGAGCGCCCAGCTCCGGAAAGCCGAGAACTCCATGCGAGAGCGCAGGCCCTCCAAATAGCGAATTGACCTGCTCAATTGCACACGGCCGGGGTTTTCGGCCATCGCGATGCGGCGCGTGTCGTCAAACCCCGAAACGCGACAGAAACCAAGCTCTTCGAAGATTCCCAGACCGCTTGCAACCGAGCGCTCGTCAACCGGCGTGCGGGCATCGATGGCGAGGCACATCTGCGCGATGTCGATATCGCTCGCGCTAAACGAGTCGTCCCCGGTCTTGCCGCGGTTGGAGCGCCACATAGTCTGCAGTGCGCGATAGAGCGTGACGAGCTCGTCGCGCTCGGGAGCGTAGCAATCGAGCAGGCGCTCGTTAATGCGGGCGTCGCGCGACGAATAGAGCAGATGGATCACGGCGGGCTGTCCGTCGCGACCGGCGCGCCCGCTCATCTGGTTGAACTCGATGGCGCCAAACGGCATGTGGTAAAGCACGACATGGCGGATATCGGGCAGGTTTACGCCCTCGCCAAAGGCAGAAGTCGAAACGATGCAACTGAGGCTTCCGTCTCGGAACGCCTCCTCCACACGGCGGCGATCGGAGCGCGCGAGCCCCGCGTTATAGAACGCGATGCGGGTCGCGCAATCGGGCACGCGCTTGCGCAGCGTCTTGGCAAGCGCCACGGATTGGTCGCGCGAGTTGACGTAGATGACGGTCTTCTCCCCCGTCGCCACAATGGACACCAGGCGGTTCTCGCGGCTCGCGAGATCGCGATCGTCCTCGAGCTGCAGGTTCTCGCGCACCGTCTCGTCGACCACCGTGCGAGTGATCGGCAGCACGCGTGCGAGCTCGGCCACGACAGGAGCCGTCGCGGTGGCCGTCGCGGCCAGAACGACCGGGTCACCCAGGGCCTTGAGGATATCGGGCATGTCGAGATAGGCACTGCGGTCGCCGCCCTTGGCAAGACCGGCATGGTGCGCTTCATCGATAACGACAAATCCGATGCGCCCGGAACGCGCAAAGCGGTCGCGGTGAATGGACAGGAACTCGGGCGTCGTGAGCACGATGCCGGTGCGGCCCGAAGCCAAGCCGGCAAACACGTCATCGCGCGCGGCCTCCACGGTCTCGCCAGTCAGCACACCGACGCCAATGCCGAGCGCGGCCATCGTCGACGAGAGGTGATAGGCCTGGTCGGCCACGAGCGCACGCAGCGGATAGACAAAGATGCTCGCACGCCCGCGAAGAACCGCCTCGCGTGCGGCATGCACATGGAAGATGAGGGACTTGCCGCGCCCCGTTCCCATAACGGCCAGAACACTTTGGTGATCGGCTAGGGCTTCGAGCGCCTCGACCTGCGCGCGATGCGGCTGGTTCGAGCCGATAAAGCTGTGGATAAGCGAGCGCGTGAGCTCGGTATAGGAAAGCTGGGCGAGCGTCTGGCGCTTGCGGGACTCCAGGCGCAGGCCAGAATCCGCCGGCTGTACGCCACGGCGGAGCTCGCATGCCGGGTCGTCAACGCTCGGCGCCGTGGTGTCGCGGACCAGAACATCCTTGATCATGAGCTTGGGTTTTACTCGGCCCTGCCAATGCTCGGCCACGGCCTCGAACACCAAGTCGACCGCACTATCGCAATTGATGAGCTTATCGATCTGCGGTACGCGGAACATGATGGCCGGCACGCTCGCGGCACCATCCGTCGCCACAAAGCGCATGTGCTCGCCGGTTTTGCCCACCACGGCGCGATCACACATCGTCACGCCCTCGGCAGCCAGCAGCGGCACCTTGTTGCCCTGGCCAAACGGCTCAAGGCGGGAAATCTGCTCGATGGTCTCAATATTCAGCTCGGAGAGGTCGACGGTGGCAGCAACCTCGTCGGTGTCCTCAAAGTCCTCGGCGGGAAGCTCGGACAGCACGGCGGAAAGACGACGACGAAACTCGTCGAGCTTGGACGCCTCGATGGTCACGCCCACCGCACCCGCATGCCCGCCGCGACGAATCAGCAGATCGGAGCAGCGTTCTACGGCGTCGAACAGGTTGACCTTGCCCACCGAGCGACCCGAACCGCGCGCGATACCGTCTTCGATCGAGAACAGCAGCGCCGGCACGTGGTAACGGTTGGTCAGGCGGCTCGCCACGATACCCTTGACGCCCTCGTGCCAGCCCTCGCCACCCACGACGATTGCGCGACCGCCATCATAGGTCTCCTCGACCTTTGCCATGGCATCGCGTGTGAGCTCCGCCTCGATCTCGCGGCGTTGGCGATTGATTTCCTCGAGCTCGGCGGCAAGCGCGCTTGCCTCGATAGGATCGTGGGCAAGCAGCAGGTCGAGTGCCAGCTTGGGATCGGCCATGCGCCCGGCGGCATTCAAACGAGGAATGAGCGAAAATGACAGGCCATCGGCCGTAATGGTAGAAAGGTCGGCCTTGGCGAGCGCGGCCAGCGCGATATAGCCGGGGCGGGCCGTCACGCGCATCTGCTGGATGCCCTCGGCGACCAGCGCGCGGTTCTCGGGCGTCAACGGCATCATGTCGGACACGGTACCCAGCGCCGCAACCTCAATCAGCGAACGCCAATACGACGGCTTGCCCAGACGCTCGCCCAGGACTTGCACCAGCTTGAGCGCCACGCCGGCACCGGCGAGCTCGCGCGAGGGACCCTCGTCCTCGAGCTTGGGGTCGGTCAGGGGTACGCCCTGCGGCACCTGATCTGAGGGCTCGTGATGGTCCGTGACCACCAAATCGATCCCCAGGCTCTCCAGATAGGAGACCTCTTCCTTGGCGGCAATGCCGTTATCGACGGTCACGATCAGCTGGGGGCGAGCGAGCTCGTTAACGCGGTCGAGCGCCGCACGCGATAGGCCATAACCCTCGTCAAATCGATGCGGAATAAACGGTGTGACATCGGCGCCAAACGTGAGCAGCGCCTCGGTCAACAGGCAGGTCGACGTAATACCGTCAACGTCAAAATCGCCAAAGACCGCGATATGCTCGTGGTTGCGAATAGCACGCTCAACGCGGTCGGCAACGACCGACATGCCCGGGATAATGAGTGGGTCGGCCCAATCGCGATCGAGCGAAGGCGTCAAAAACAGCTGACCTTCCTCGATGGATGTAATGCCGTGCGCAACCATAATGCGCGCCACCAGCCCGGGTATGCCCAGGCCAGCCGAAAGCTCCTTTTCGAGCTCGGGGTTTTGCTGAGCGACCGCCCAGCGATGCGTCGTCTTAAGCGATGACATAGGCGCCCACCCCCGATAAGGGCAGGTCGCCGCGATACCTCTCACGGTTCATAGCGATGAGTCCTCTGTGTATGCCCGCTTCGGCAGGCAGATCTGTTGAACGGATTTATTATACCGTGCAGCGCGGACGCAAATCGCCGCAGCTCGCCGCGGTTTCGGTAAACGATGCCGGTAATAGCCTCGAAATAATCGAGCGTTTCTGGCGCACGGACGCATGCGAGCGTCTAGCATATCCATTCAAAACGGATTCACGAGCAAAGGGAGTCACAAGAGCATATGAAGCAATGGGTTGGACTGGGCAAGTTTCTCGCGGGGCACATGCAGGTCATCGTTCCGATTTGCGTGGCGCTCGGTGTGCTCTTTCCCCAGCAGATCGGCGTACTTAAGCCCATCGTTCCCGCCCTATTTGCCTTTATGACGTTCCAAGGTGCGCTCAGCAACACCTTTCACCAGGTAGCTGAGGTGTTCCGCCGTCCCCTGCATCTGATTTTGGCGTTATTTGTCTCGGCTGTGATCATCCCCATCGCGGCGTATGCCATGGGCTCACTGTTCTTTGGCTCCAACCCCAACCTTGTCTGCGGCATCGTGCTCGAATACAGCGTGCCCGTAGCCGTCACCGCTTTTATGTGGATCAGCATGTTCGGTGGCAACGGCCCGCTCGCACTCACCATTATCCTGACGTCCTCAGTCATCTCACCCGTGACGATTCCGCTTACGCTCAAGCTCCTGCTGGGCGCTACCGTCTCGATCGACGTGCCGAGCATGATGCAGAACATGGCCTTTATGATCGCCATCCCCGCCGTGCTCGGTATCGTCATCAACGAACTCACGCGCGGTTGGGGTCACGAGAAGCTCTCCCCCGCGCTCTCGCCCGCCTGCAAGTTCATGATGATGGGCGTCATCGCATCCAACTCCACCGCCATGAGCGAGTACGTGCTGCATATGAACGCCGAGCGCTTGGGAGTCGCCCTCTTTATTTTGGTATTCGCCATCAGCGGCTTTATCATCGGTATCTTGGTCGCCCGCGCCCTGCACCTGCCGTATAGCGAGACGACCACCATGTGCTTTACCTGCGGCATGCGCAACATCTCTTCGGGTGCCGTCATCGCCACGCAGTACTTTCCAGGCGAAGTCGTGTTTCCCGTCATGTGCGGAACGCTGTTTCAGCAGATACTCGCCTCGATTATCGGGCATCTCTTTGAGCGCCTAACCGGCGAGGAGCGCGCCAAACAGCGCAAGCGGGTCGAAGCCGGCCGCGACGCGATGGCACGCTAGGCAGCACGCTTTTCGCAGGCGTTCGCCTTGCTATGCGAGCGTTTCCAGATGTGCGCGTAGGCGCTCAGCATCGATATCGAGCGTGGTCTCGGCATTGACCTGGGCCAGACGATAGCCCACAAAGTAGGGCGATACCACCCAACGTGGCAGCGCCTTGGCAATGGTCCGGCCGTCCATGTGGTAGAAGAACAAGTTGTACGACTCCGCGCGACCGCCGTGATGCTCGTGCAGGATATAGCGCAGGGCCACCTGAATCGCATCGACAAACAGGTCCGCTTCGGCTTGGTCTCGCGCGTCATCGCTGGCGGTGATTCCCTGCGGGGCTGAAACGTTGACCTCAAAGAATCCCATGATCGGCTCGGTTGAGATGCTGACCGAGATTCTCCCCTGCTGCCAGACATTGATGCCTGCAAAGTTGGCCGAGGTCAGCGCCGCGTAGCCGTCCTCTTGCTCCAGGCCCACAATCTGCATGTGCGGGTGTACCAGGCTTCCGCCCGAAAGCGGGCCCTTGTTCTTGTACATGAGCACGCTGCGGTACTGCTGGGATTCGATCATCTGCTGCCAACAGCCCAGGGCAAACCGCATTACATGATGCAGCTCGTCCGCCGCATAGGTCACCAGGTCGGCATCGTGATCGGCCGACTCGATCAACACGGTCTGACGAGTGGCCCGCAAGGTCTTGAACTTATTCTCGAGCCAGATGCAATCACCATCGCGCTGGATGATGTTGGCAAGTCCCTCCGTATCGCAGAAGGGGCACGCGGTGCCCGGGCGGCGGTTGTCGTCGGGCTTGCCGCTCGCCTGCTGGACATCAAATACGAGCGCCACGGGCTACGCCTCCAGCGGCACGATTCTGGTGCCATGGAGCTCGGACACGCCCAGCGCCGCCGCGACCGCATCGCGGTTGGCCGCGGTGATGCCACCACCGGGAAGGATGGTCAAGCGATCACCCGCATACTCGATCAAGCGAGCCAGATGATCGAAATTACCCTCAATCGGCGTGCCGGCCGCTCCGCCGTGCGTCAAGATGCGCGTAACGCCGCAGTCGGCAAGCGTGTCAATTGCATCGAGCTGAGCCTCGGGTGAGAGCTGGTCAAATGCCATGTGGAAGGTGATGTCGATGAGCTCACGCTTGCACTCCTCTGCCGCACAGCCCGCAGCCATCACGAGGGCGCCGAGGGTGAGCTCGTCGAGCGCCCAGCCGCCGGCACAGGGCTTGCAGCATCCAAAGACCAGGCCGTCAACGCCGGCACTCACGGCAAGGCCCAGATCCATCTCCATCATGCGCAGCTCGTCCTGGCTGTAATGAAAGTCGCCACCACGCGGGCGAATCATGCACATCACCTGCGCATCATGCTCGTGAGCATTGTTGACCGTAGCGCTGATAACGCCGGCGGAAGGCGTGGTGCCACCGACGGCGAGGTTGTCGCACAGCTCAATGCGCCCCGCACCGGCCTCGATAGCCGCCGGCACCCGCTCAAAGTTCTCGGCACAAAACTCGTACAGCATAGATAGACCCCCAAAGGCAGCAAGTGTTTTCCGACGGGCATTGTCGCACGCCCCCATGAAGTTGCGGTGGAATAGGGACTGTTTTGGCTTCTTGAACCCCCAATTAGTCCCTATTTCACCGCAACTTAAAAAGGGGGCGCTGACCGGGATAGTCAGCGCCCCCTTTGTTGAATGGATTAACCGCCCAGATAGGCCTTGCGGACGTTGTCGTCATGCAGGAGCTCCTGGCCGGTGCCGGTCATGGTGATCTTGCCGGTCTCGAGCACGTAGCCGCGCGTGGCGATGGAAAGCGCCATCTGCGCGTTCTGCTCGACCAGAAGCACCGTGGTGCCGGCCTTGTGCAGGTCCTCGACGATCTGGAAGATCTGCTCGATCAGAATCGGCGCCAGGCCCATGGAGGGCTCGTCGAGCATGAGCAGCTTGGGGTTGCTCATAAGGGCGCGGCCCATAACGAGCATCTGCTGCTCGCCGCCCGAAAGGGTGCCGGCGACCTGACGACGGCGCTCCTTAAGGCGCGGGAACTGCTCGTAGACGCGCTCAAGACCCGGGGCTACCGTGGACTTGGGCTGCGTGTAAGCGCCCATCTCCAGGTTCTCCTCGACCGTCATCTGCAAAAAGGCGCGACGTCCCTCGGGAACCTGAGCCAGACCCTTGCCCACCAGCTTGTCGGCGGGCGTATGGGTAATGTCCTCGCCCATAAACTTGATGGAGCCGGTCTTGGAGCGCAGCAGGCCCGAGACAGTCTTAAGCGTCGTGGACTTGCCGGCACCGTTGGCGCCGATCAGGGCCACGATCTCACCCTCGTTGACGTTAAAGGAGATGTCCTTGATGGCGTGGATGGCGCCGTACCAGACGTTGATGTTGTAGACGGAAAGCATCGGCTCTGCCATTTAGTTCTCCCCCTTATCCTGCTTGCCCAGATACGCCTCGATAACGGCATCGTTGTTCTGGATTTCCTCGGCCGTGCCCTTGGCGATGACCTTACCAAAGTTAAGCACGCAGATGCCCTCGCAGATGTTCATGACGAGCGACATGTCGTGCTCGATGAGCATGATGGCGATGCCGAAGGTGTCGCGGATCTTGACGATGTTCTCCATGAGCTCCGCGGTCTCGGACGGGTTCATGCCGGCGGCAGGCTCGTCGAGCAGCAGCAACTTGGGGTTGGTCGCAAGGGCGCGGACAATCTCCAGACGACGCTGGGCGCCATAAGGCAGCGAGCCGGCCTGCTCATTTGCCAGGTGCTCCATGTCAAAGATGGACAGCAGCTCCATGGCGCGCTCGTGGGCGGCCTTCTCGTGCTTCCAATACGTCGGCAGGCGCAGCACACCCTCAAAACCGGAGTAGCGCTCCTGGTTGTGCAGGCCGACTTTGACGTTGTCCTCCACCGTCATGGTGTTGAACAGACGAATGTTCTGGAAGGTACGGGCGATGCCCATGCGGTTGACCTGATAGACCGACTTGCCCGAGGTGTCCTCGCCGTCGAGCAGGATGGTGCCGTGCGTGGGCTGATACACCTTGGTGAGCAGGTTGAAGACCGTGGTCTTACCGGCACCGTTGGGGCCAATGAGACCGGCGATCTCGGTCTTGCCGATGGTCAGGCTAAAGTCGTCAACAGCCTTAAGGCCACCGAACTCAATGCCCAGGTGAATGCACTCGAGTGCCGGGCGCTCGCCCAGGTCGCGGTCGGGAACGATGGCGCCAGACGGATACGGAACCATCTTACCCTTGTTGAACTCAAACTTACTGGGCATCGGCTGCCACCTCCTTCTTGGGAGCAATGCGGTCCTTAATGCGACCGAAGAACGCCTTGAGCTGCGGGTTGTTGGTAAAAATCATGACCAGAATCAGCACGATGGCGTAGATGAGCATGCGGTAGTCCGAGAACTGGCGGAGCAGCTCGGGGAGCACTGTGAGCAGCGCCGCAGCGATGACGGAGCCGCGCATGTTGCCCAGACCACCCAGGACCACGAACACCAGGATGAGAATCGACGTGTTGAAGTCGAACTTGGTGGCGGAGAGCTGCGAGAAGTTGCCGCCGAAGAGGGCTCCGGCGGCACCGGCGAGGGCAGCGGAAACCACGAAGGCGATCATACGGTACTGGGTGACGGAGATGCCCACGGACTCGGCAGCGATCTTGTTATCGCGCACGGCCATGATGGCACGACCGGTACGGCTGCGGACCAGGTTGAGCACGATCACGAGCGCGACCATGACCAAGATGGCCCCGGCAAGGAAGGTCGAATAGGTCGACACGCCCGAGGCACCCTGGGCGCCCTTGATGATGGCGGTGCCGTCCTCGAGCAGGTGCAGGTCGTCGATCGTGGAGTTGCCCGTGATATTGAAGATCACGTGCAGACCACGCGAGTCGACGCCTACGATAAGGCAGGTGACGATCTCTTTGATGATCTCGCCAAAGGCAAGCGTCACGATGGCCAGGTAGTCGCCGCTCAGGCGAAGGACCGGGATGCCAATCAAGAAGCCCAAGATGGCTGCGGCGATAGCGCCGACCACAATGCTGATGATGAGGCGCACCGGATCGGAGGGAACGGCGCTCTCGAGGGCGACCGCGGTGACGATACCCGTGTAGGCACCCACACTCATAAAGCCCGCGTGGCCCAGCGACAGGTCGCCCGCGATGCCGACGACGAGGTTAAGCGAGATGGCCATGACGATGTAGGCCGTAATGGGAACCAGCTGACCGGCGATCATGCGCGGGATCATGTGGTTGGACTGCATAAAGAACACGATGGCGAAGGCCACGATGCACATGGCGTACGTGACAAAGTCGTGACGCGTCTGCTTGTCTTTAAGGAACTTCATAACGCTCACCTACACCTTCTCGGGGACGTACTTGCCCAAGAGGCCGGCAGGCTTGACGAGCAGGACGATGATCAGAACGCCAAAGACAATGGAGTTGGCAAGGCTCGTGGAAATGTAGGCCTGTGCCATGGCCTCGATGATGCCGATGAGAATGCCACCGACAAAGGCGCCGGGAATGGAGCCGATACCACCGAAGACGGCGGCGTCGAAGGCTTTGATGCCGGGCATGGCGCCCGTCGTGGGCTGCAGGACCGGCGAGTAGGAGCACAGCAGCACGCCGGCGATGGCGGCAAGGGCAGAGCCGATGGCGAACGTCATCGAGATGGTGCGGTTGACGTTGATGCCCATGAGCTGAGCGGCGGCCTTGTCCTCGGACACGGCGCGCATGGCCTTGCCCATCTTGGTCTTGCCCGTAAAGAACACCAGGCCGGCCATAATGACCAGGCAGGCGACGATGGTGACGAGCGAGACGGCGCTCACGTTGTACTTGGCCAAGAACTCCGGCACCGGGAAGGTGACGAGCGAAGTAAAGTTCTTGGGTGTGGCGCCCCACAGGAGCTGGGCGGCGTTCTGCAGGAAGTAGGACACGCCGATGGCCGTGATCAGAACGGCCAGCGGGCCCGCCTGACGCAGCGGCTTATAGGCCAGGCCCTCGATGAGAACACCGAGAACCGTGCAGACCGCACAAGAGAGAATTACAGAAGCCCAGCCCGGGAGGCCGAGATACGACGTGGCGCAGAACGAGACATAGGCACCGACCATGATGACGTCGCCGTGAGCGAAGTTCAGCATCTTGGCGATACCGTAGACCATGGTGTAGCCCAACGCGATGATGGCGTAGACGCTGCCCATGGACAGGCCGTTGACCAGGTATTGGATAAAGACCGTCATGTTCCACATCCCCCTTTCGAATAGGTTTCCAATTGATGTATGAAACAGGGACGTTACATCGTCCCTAGATACCAAGCAAGCAGGGAAGGCCAAAACCTCCCCTGCTTGGGATCAAAACCGCTCTATGTAAGGCGGCCTATTAGGCCTGTACGTACTTGCCGTCGGTGATGACGTACGCCGTCGGGTCCTTCTGGACCTGGCCCTTGTCATTCCAGGAGAGCTTGCCGGTCAGGCCGTCAACGGTAATCTTGAGCATGGCCTCGGGCAGCTTCTCGGCGACCTCGGTGGGATCGGCGTCGACACCCAGTCCGGCCTCCTTGAGAGCCTCGACCACAGCGTGCACGCCGTCGTAGGCGTCGGCGGCAAACTGGTCGGGGGTATCGCCATAAGCGTCCTTATAGGCGTTGACGAAGTCGGCATTCTTCTCGTCGTCGGCGGAGAACGGGGTCATGAGCAGCAGGCCCTCGGCAAGGGAGGTGTCGAAGCCCTCCACACCCAGGATGCCGTCCATGCCGTCGCAGCCCATCATCTTGACGTCGTAGCCCATGTCCTTAGCGTTCTTGAGCAGGACAGACGCCGGCGTGTAGTAGATCGGCGCGAAGATCATGGTGGCACCGGCCTGCTTGGCCTTGGTCAGCTGGTTGGTGAAGCTCGTGGAAGAGTCGTCCTTAAAGGTTTCCTCGTCAACGATCTCGAGCTTGGACTCAGCGGCCTGGGCCTTAAAGGCATCGGCAATACCCGAAGAATATGCGTCGCCGGAGTTATAGAAGAGCACGAACTTCTCGTCCGCATACTTCTCGGCCAGGAACTTGGCAGCGTTGACGCCCTGGTTGGGGTCGGTAAAGCAAACCTGGAAGACGCAATCCTTGCCCTTGGTGACGTCCTCGGAAGACGCGGACGGGGTGATCATGAACGTCTCGGGGTCCTTGCCGCACTCGGCGGCAACGGCAACCGATGCGCCCGTGGTGGTCGGGCCGACGAGGGCCTGCATACCCCAGTCCAGAAGATTATTAAAGGCGTTGACGGCCTTCTCGCCGTCGGCCTGATCGTCCTCGGCCTTGCTGGCAAGCGGAAGTTCCTTGGTGGAGAAATCCTTGCAGCCAAGCTCGACGGCCTGAGTAACGGACTTGCCATAGGAGGCATTTGCACCGGTCAGCGGGCCGATGGTGCCGATCTTAAACGAGGCGTCGCTCGAAGCGGAACCGCTATCGCCGCCGTTGGAGGAGCAGCCAGCTAGAATGGACATCGCCCCCAGACCTGCTGCGCTCGCGATAACGCTCCTGCGATTCATAACAGGGTTCAATGACTTACCGGTGAGGCTCGACATGCGGCTCTCCTCTCATTTCTCGTCGGGTTTCGGTTACCCGACAGGCCATCCTTCGCCGTGTTCGGCGTTCGCAAAATAGTAGACGCTTTAGTTGGGAAAAGTGGCGATTATTTCAACTTTTCTTTCGGTTTGTCCTTATATCCATAATTCTGCGTATTTCTATCGCTTTATGCAGCTATGCCACTTTATTGTGTGAAAGTAATGTTTCCATTCTGTTACAAGCGCCCTTGTTCTGAATAAAGCAGCCTCACCGGTCGCGTTTCATGCGCACTTAGGCGGCGATGTATTTGCCGCCCTGAATCACATAAGCCGTGGCGGGCTTCTCGACCTGGCCCTCGTCGTTCCACGTCAGCTCGCCCGTCAAGCCCTCGATCTTGATCTTACGCATGGCTTTGGCAAGGTCGGTGGCAATGTCGGCACCGTCGGCCGTCGTGTCGATGCCGGCCTTGTCGATAGCCTCGGCGATAGCGTGGACACAGTCGTAGGCGTCGGCGGCAAACTGGTTGGGGGTCTCGTCGTACTCCTCCTTGTATGCCTTGACGAAGTCGGCGTTCTTCTCGTCATCGGCGGAGAACGGCGTCATGAGCAGCACGCCCTCGGCAAGCGAGGTGTCGAAGCCCTCGACGGAGAGCAGGCCGTCCATGCCGTCGGTACCCATGAGCGTCATGTCGTAGCCCATGTCGCTCGCATTCTTGAGCAGGACGGATGCCGGCGTGTAGTAGATGGGCGCAAAGATGAGCGTGGCGCCGGCCTCCTTGGCCTTGGTCAACTGGTTGGTAAAGCTCGTGGAAGAGTCGTCTTTAAAGGTCTCGGTGTCGACGATATCGAGCTTGGACTCCTTGGCCTGCTCGGCAAAGGCATCGGCAACGCCCGAGCTATACGTATCGCCGGAGTTGTAGAACAGGGCGATCTTGGCGTCTGCGTACTTCTCGGCCAAGAACTTCGCAGCGCTCGTGCCCATGGTGGGATCGGTGAAGCAGACCTGGAAGACCGTGGTCTTGTCCTTGGTGACGTCAAGCGACGAGGCAGAAGGCGTGACCATAAGCATGTCGTCGGCAATCTCGCCCGAAACGGCGACGGCGGCACCGGTGGTAACGGGGCCGACAAGCGCCTGCATACCCCAGTCGCACAGGGTATTGAAGGCGTTGATGGCCTTCTCGCCGTCGGCGACGTCGTCTTCGGACTTAAGCGAGAGCTTGAGGTCCTTGGTCGAGAAATCCTTTACGGCGAGCTTGGCGCCCTTCTCGACCGAGACACCATAGGTTGCCGCGGCACCGGTCAAAGGGCCGATGACACCGATCTTGAATGCGCCGTCTCCATCGGCGGAGCCGCCATCCGAGCCACCCGACGAACAACCGGCAAGCGCAACGGTACTACCGAGCGCGACGGCGCCGGCGAGGAAGTTCCTACGGCTGAGCGTGCTGTTGATGTTGAACATGGTGTCCCCCTTTTCGCTGGCCGCGGTGCGGCCGTCTTGCGGTACAGGGCAAACCTTATGGTTCAAACGTTGACAGTTTGTTACGGAACTTCGTTTGTAGCGAGCGTGTTTCCAATGTTTCCGCAGCGTTTCGGGGGTAGCGTTTTGAGCGGCTCCTGTTGCCTGGCAAGCACGCGCTCTCGGTTCACGCTAGAATGCACTCAACCTTAACTGGTCAATCATCCATACAGATGCACGAAGGAGCTATCTATGAGCGAACCCCTGCGCACCGTGAACGTCGGCCTGATCGGTCTGGGAACCGTCGGTGGCGGCGTGGCCCGTCTGATCAAGAGCCACCACGATGAGTACCTGGCCGCCTACGGCATCGACCTTAAGCTGACCCGCGCCTGCGCGCTTGCCTGGGAGCAGGCCGAAGCCGCCGGTATTGAGCGCGAGGCCTTTACGAGCGACTGGCATGACGTCGTCACCGACCCCGCCGTCGACATCGTCGTCGAGCTGATCGGCGGCGAGCACCCCGCGACCGAGATCTTCACCACGGCCTTCGAGAACGGCAAGCACGTCGTCTCTGCCAACAAGGCTTTGCTCGGCCGTCATGTCGAGACGCTCGCCGAGAAGGCGCGTGAGTGCGGCGTGCAGATCAAGTGCGAGGCAAGCTGCGGCGGCGGTATCCCCATCGTCAGCACGCTCGAGCACGACCTGGTGGGCAACAAGATCCTGACCATCGCCGGCATCCTCAACGGCACCACCAACTACATCCTGTCGCGCATGGACGCCGAGGGCGCCGATTACGCCGACGTGCTCGCCGACGCCCAGGCCAAGGGTTACGCCGAGGCCGATCCGTCCGCCGACGTCGACGGTTTCGACGCCGCCAGCAAGACGGCCATCCTCGCCTCCATCGGCTTTGGCACCCGCGTGACCACCGACGACGTCTACCAGCAGGGCATCCGTACCATCGGCGCCGCGGACATCGCCCAGGCCCGCGAGCTCGGCTACACCATTAAGCTGCTGGGCATCGCCCGCAACACCGATGCCGGCGTCGACGTCCGTGTGCATCCCACGCTCATCCCCGCCGATCACATGCTCGCCAAGGTCAATGGCGCCATGAACGCCGTCTACGTGGTGGGCGACGCCGTGGGTGAGACCATGTTCTACGGTGCCGGCGCAGGCTCCTTCCCCACCGCGAGCGCCGTCGTGGGCGACATTCTGTCGCTGTCCGAGCAGATCAGCCGCGGCGTGGCACCGCTGCCCGAGATTGAGCCCTACGGCCACAACCTCGCCTTTAAGCCCATGGACGAGCTCCAGACCAAGTACTATGTGCGCCTGAAGGTCGCCGACCGCGTGGGCGCCCTGTCCGAGACGGTCGATATCTTCGCCAAGCACAACATCTCGATCTCGCTCATCAACCAGGTCGAGGACGGCAAATCGGGCGTCAGCGACACCTGCTCGGTCATCTTCCTGACGCACCGCGCACTCGAGAAGGACGTCCAGGCTGCCGCCGCCGAGCTTGCAGGCGTCGACTGCGTGGCCGAGGTCGCCAACGTCCTGCGTATTGAGGACGTCGAGGCCTGGACCGAAGGCGTCATGGCCAACTAGTCCGGTCTTCGGTATACGACATATTTGTTTGAGGGGCTCCCGTCCGATCTTGGACGGGAGCCCTTTTGTTTGCGCGCTCGGGGCGCATCGGCGTGGCTTACGTTTGAACAACTCGACCGCTCATTGGCAACCGGGGGTACCGTTCACCGATAAGCGAACGTGCTCGTTTTGGGCCGCCACTATGCTGTGCTGCGTATGTCCACACCCCCGAAGAATGGAGGCACCATGTTGCTCGAGGGTAAGAAAGCAATCATCACTGGAGGCACGCGCGGTATCGGTTACGCCATCGCCTGCCGTTTTATTGAGGAAGGCGCTGCCGTCACCGTCTTTGGCTCTCGCCAGGAGACCGCCGACGCCGCCGTTGAAAAACTGACCGCAGCCTATCCCGAGGCCAAGGTTTGGGGCCGCTCCTGCGACCTCACCTCGCTCGAGGCCGTAACCGAGGCCTTTACCCAGGCAGCCACCGACATGGGCGGCCTGGACACGGTTGTCAACAACGCCGGCATCTCCCAGAGCACCCCGCTGCTCAACTACACCGCCGAGGAGTTCGCCAAGGTTATGGACCTCAACGTGACCGCCGTCTTTAACGGCCACCACGCCGCCGCCAAGATCATGACCGAGGCCGGTCACGGCGGTACCATCACCACCACGACCTCGATGGTCGCCAAGTATGGTCAGCCCTCCGGCGTCGGCTACCCCACGTCCAAGTTCGCCGTCAACGGCATGGTCCAGTCGCTCTCGCGCGAGCTCGCCCCCAAGGGCATTCGCGTCAACGCCGTCGCGCCCGGCGTGACCAGGACCGACATGGTTGCCGCCCTGCCCGACGAGGTCATCAAGCCGCTCGTCGCCACCATCCCGCTCGGCCGCATGGGCGAGCCCGAGGACGTCGCAAACGCCTTCGTCTACCTGGCGAGCGACATGTCCTCCTACGTCACGGGCGCCGTACTCCCCGTCGACGGAGCCGCCCGCTCCTAAGGGACACAGGCTTCGGCCTTATCCTTCAACAGAGCCCTACGCAAAAGGCGCGCTGCCTGCAATCGATGCAGACAGCGCGCCTTCTTTTATTTGGGCGGAAACTGTATCCCGGTATTCCTTGCTATTTGCCGTCGTCGTCCTCGGCTTCTTCTCTTGCGTAGAGCTCCAGCATGCGGCGGCGGTATTCGCGCACGGCGAGCTTGGCGCGCTCCAGGCGACGGCGCTCGCGCGGGGTGAGCTTGGACGGGTCGATCTCGTCGCCATAGGTCTTCTCGGCCAGCAGATGGGCAGCGTCAACGATACGGGCATCGATACGACCGCTTGCCGCCTCGGCCGAAAGGCGATCGGCAATGGTATCGATCGTAGGCACGCCGTCGAGCGCGCGGCCGTGACCGTGAGAGGTCAAAAGCTCATGCTCGCGCGCGAGCAGGCTCGCCAGGTCGTGATGGGCGCGCAGAATATCGAGTGCATCGGAAGGATGCTCGGCAACTTCTGCCACGGCGGCAACCGGCGCGGCATCGACCACGCGGTAGAAGAGCTGCGCGAGCAGCGGCATCAAGAACACCGTGATGGCGCCGGCGGCGACCATAACCGACGCAACATCCTGTGACAGTGCGCCGGCGTTGACGGCCACGCTCGTCACGGCAACGATGATTGGCAGCGCCGTGGTGCAGTACAGGGCAACGGTAATGCGGCCATACGCCGAGACATCACGCGTCTCGGGGCAGATGCTCATAGAGACCAGAATGGGCACGGCGCGAATGATGAGCAGTGCCACGATAAAGCCCACGAGCAGCCCGGGACGCGACGCCACGGCCGTCAGGTCGATCTTTGCGCCCGACACGGTAAAGAACACCGGAATCAAAAAGCCATAGGCCAGACCATCGAGCTTGGTCTCGAGCGTGTGATTGCCCTCGGGGATGATATAGCGCAGGACAAAGCCAGCAGCAAAGGAACCCAACACGATGTCGAGATCAAAGACGGCCGAGAACGCCACGAGTGTGACCAGGATGAGCACCGTCAGGCGCACGAAGGTCTGCGACGTGGTATCGGCGCGCTCCTCGACAAACGCAAAGAAACGGCTGCCGACGCGCTTGGAGCGGCTCGGGACCACGGCAAGCAACACGCAAACCACCGCAAACAAGCCAAGGATTACGAGCGTTTGGATGCCAGTGCGGGCAGACAGCAGCACCGACATGGCGAGCACGGGACCGAGCTCTCCCCACGTGCCATAGGCAAGGATGGAGTCGCCCACACGCGTGCCAGTGAGCGAGCGCTCGCGCATGATGGGTACGAGCGTGCCGAGCGCCGTGGAAGTGAGGGCAAGCGTCACGGCGATACCGTCGAAATGACTGACCGAGAACCACGGGGTAAAGCGCACAGCAAGCCAGGCGATACCAAACGTGACGACCCACGTCGCCAAGCCGTAGCGGCCCTCGACGCCCGTGATGCTCTTGGGATCGATCTCAAAGCCGGCGAGCAGGAACAAAAAGGCCAGACCGAGCTCGGACACCAGCGAGACCTCGGCATCTACATGGATGACGCCGAGCATATGGGGTCCCAGCACCGCGCCGAGCACGAGCAAAAAGACCGTCTCGGGAATGGGCTTTCTGGGAATCGCCGAGGCGATGAAGGGGCTTGCAAAGGCCACGAGTGCGATGATGGCGAGCGAAACGAATGCCATGTGATGCCTTTCTCTTGTTTGAGCCCCACTGTAGCACCCTCGCCGTCCTCAACGCGCCGCGAGCTGTCGTATCATAGTGAGGTTTACAAACATGTGGCTCAAGGCGACCGCGAGGCTTGCCCCGTAAACCGACCGCTGCCGCATACCGTACCGTACGCCCAACCGATCAGGAAGGCAGGAACCAATGGTCTCTCGTATCTACGTGGAGAAGAAACCCGGGTTCGACGTCGAGGCTCAGCAGCTCAAGGGCGAGCTGACCGAAATTCTCGGCATCAAGGGCATCGAGGCCCTGAGGATCATCAACCGCTACGACGTCGAGGGCATCGACGAGGAGCTTTTCCGCTCCTGCGTGCCGACCGTCTTTAGCGAGCCCCAGGTCGATGTGACCTACGACGAGCTCCCCGCAAGCGATGGCGCCGTCTTTGCCGTCGAATTCCTGCCTGGCCAGTTTGACCAGCGCGCCGACTCCGCCAGCGAGTGCGTGCAGCTCATCAGCCAGGGCGAGCGCCCCGCCGTGCGCTCCGCCAAGGTCTATATGATCTCGGGCGCTCTGGACGAGGCCGCCATCGATGCCATCAAGCACTACGTGGTGAACCCCGTCGAGGCGCGCATCGCCTCGCTCGACCTGCCCGAGACGCTGTACATGGAGACCCCCGAGCCCCAGCCCGTCGAGGTACTCGACGGTTTCCGCGAGCTCGACGAGGCCGGCCTTGCCGCCTTTATTTCCGAGCGCGGCCTTGCCATGGACGAGGCGGACATCGCCTTCTGCCAGCAGTACTTCCGCGATGAGGATCGCGACCCCACCATCACCGAGATCCGCGTGATCGACACCTATTGGTCCGACCACTGCCGCCACACCACCTTCGGCACCGTCCTGGACGACGTGACGATCGACGACGCCGTAGTGCAGCAGGCCTTCGACCGCTACATGGAGATGCGCCACGAACTCGGTCGTGACGCCAAGCCCGTCTGTCTCATGGACATGGGCACCATCGGCGCTAAGTACCTTAAGAAGACCGGCGTCATGACCGATGTCGACGAGTCCGAGGAGATCAACGCCTGCACCGTCAAGGTGAAGGTCGATGTCGACGGCGAGGACCAGGACTGGCTGTTCCTCTTTAAGAACGAGACCCATAACCACCCGACCGAGATCGAGCCCTTCGGCGGTGCCGCCACCTGCGTGGGCGGCGCCATCCGCGACCCGCTCTCGGGCCGCAGCTATGTGTACCAGGCCATGCGCGTCACCGGCGCCGGCGACCCCACCGTCCCGGTTTCCGAGACGCTCGAGGGCAAGCTGCCGCAGCGCAAGCTCGTGACCACTGCCGCCGCCGGCTACTCCAGCTACGGCAACCAGATCGGCCTTGCCACCGGTCAGGTCAACGAACTCTATCACCCCGGTTACGTGGCCAAGCGCATGGAGGTTGGCGCCGTCGTGGGCGCTACCCCGGCAAACCACGTTCGTCGCGAGTGCCCCGCCCCCACCGACAAGATCATCCTGCTGGGCGGCCGCACCGGCCGTGATGGCATCGGTGGCGCCACCGGCTCCTCCAAGACCCAGAACACCGAGTCCATCGAGACCTCGGGTGCCGAGGTCCAGAAGGGCAACGCCCCGGTCGAGCGCAAGCTGCAGCGCCTGTTCCGCCGCGGCGATGCCTGCCGTCTGATCAAGCGCTGCAACGACTTTGGCGCCGGCGGCGTCTCGGTCGCCGTGGGCGAGCTTGCCGACGGCCTGTATGTCGACCTTGATACCGTAACCAAGAAGTACGACGGCCTGGACGGCACCGAGCTCGCTATCTCCGAGTCCCAGGAGCGCATGGCCTGTGCCGTCGCCGACGGTGACGTCGAGGAGTTCATGGGCTACGCCGCCGAGGAGAACCTCGAGGCGACCGTTATCGCCGAGGTTACCGCCGAGCCGCGCATGCGCATGGCCTGGAACGGTGTCGCCATCGTCGACCTGTCCCGCGAGTTCCTCAACTCCAACGGCGCACCCAAGCACCAGGTCGCCCACGTCTGCGCCCGTAGCGTGTGGCAGCCCAGCTGGGCCGGCGCCACGCTCGCCGAGCGCATGACCTCGCTCGTCACCGACCTCAACGTCGCTTCCAACAAGGGCCTTTCCGAGCGCTTCGACTCCACCATCGGCGCCGCGACCGTGCTCATGCCCTTTGGCGGCAAGACGCAGCTCACCCCGAGCTCGGCCATGGTCGCCAAGTTCCCCGTGGACGGCGAGACCACCACGGCGAGCGCCATGGCATGGGGCTTCAACCCCTACCTGATGGAAGCCGACCAGTTTGCTGGCGCCTACCTGTCCGTGGTCGAGTCCATCGCCAAGCTCGTGGCCGCCGGCTTTGAGCACAAGCGCGCCTACCTCTCCTTCCAGGAGTACTTCGAGCGCCTGCGCACCGAGGCCGAGCGCTGGGGCAAGCCCATGGCTGCAGTACTCGGCGCCCTCATGGCCCAGGTCGACCTGGGCGCCGGTGCCATCGGCGGCAAGGATTCCATGAGCGGCTCGTTTGAGGACGAGGCCGGCGAGCTCAACGTTCCGCCGACTCTGATCAGCTTCGCTGTGGCCGTGGGCAAGGCGGCCCGCGCCGTCTCCCCCGAGTTCAAGGGCCTGACGCACCGCGTCGTCCGCATCGCCCCCGCCACCTACGGCGAGGACTACCGACCCGACGCCCAGCAGCTGCTCGCAGCGTTCGACGCCGTCGAGGCGCTCACCGCTACCGGTGACGCCCTGGCCGTCTCCACGCCCGGCTACGGCTGCGGCGCCGAGAGCCTCTTTAAGATGTGCGTCGGCAACCAGATCGGTATCGAGCTTGCCGAGGATGTGGACGTGGAGAGCCTCTTCACCCCGCTCTACGGCAGCTTTATCGTCGAGCTCGCTGAGGACGCCGAGCTGCCCGAGGTCGCCGACGGCGTTGTCGTCGAGCCCCTGGGTACCACCGTCGAGGGTTATGTCATCGACACCGGCTCCGAGGTCATCGAGCTCTCCGAGCTCCAGGAGGCCTGGGAGAGCGGCATCGAGGGCGTCTTTGCCTACCGCAGCGCCGGCGAGACCGCCGAGGTCGAGACCATCGACTTCCGCGCAAAGGATATCCATGTGTACGGTGGCGCCAAGATCGCCCGCCCGCGCGTGGTCATCCCCGTTTTCCCCGGCAACAACTGCGAGTACGACAGCGCCCGTGCCTTCCGCGCTGCCGGTGCCGAGGCCGACACCTTCGTGATCAATAACCTCACGCCCGAGGCCGTCGCCGAGAGCACCCATGAGCTTGCCCGCCGCATCCGCCAAAGCCAGATCGTCATGATCCCCGGCGGTTTCTCGGGCGGCGACGAGCCCGACGGCTCAGCCAAGTTCATCACGGCGTTCTTCCGCGCCCCCGAGGTCACCGAGGCCGTCCGCGACCTGCTCAAGGCCCGCGATGGCCTGATGCTGGGCATATGCAACGGCTTCCAGGCGCTGGTCAAGCTCGGTCTGGTGCCCTACGGTGACATCGTCGACGCCACGCCCGATGCGCCCACGCTGACGTTCAACACCATCGGCCGCCACCAGAGCCGTCTGGTGCGCACCCGCATCTCGTCCAACCTGTCCCCGTGGCTGTCGCAGTGCAGCCTCGACGACCCCTACACCGTCGCCATCAGCCACGGCGAGGGCCGCTTTGTCGCCAACGACGAGGTGCTCGCCCAGCTCATCGCCAACGGCCAGGTCGCCACGCAGTACGTGGGCGAAGACGGCAAGCCGGGCATGGACCTCTCCGTCAACCCCAATGGCTCCGCGCTGGCCATCGAGGGCATCACGAGCCCCGACGGCCGCGTCCTGGGCAAGATGGGCCACGCCGAGCGTCGCGGCGACAACCTGTACCGCAACGTGCCCGAGCATGTCCCCGGCGATAAGTTCATGCCCATCTTTGAGAGCGGCGTAGCCTACTTCGCCTAAACCTTTCCCATCGGGTACAATCCCATCGGGTAACATCACCCGCCACCGGCACTCCCGGTGGCGGGTTCTTTTTTGCTTCGCGCATGTAGGAAGGACATCATGGAAAGCCGCAAGCCGTATCTCGCCACCCTGCCCGGGCTCATCCTGGGCTGCCTCGTTTGCTGCGCACTCTGGGGGTCGGCTTTTCCCTGCATCAAGATCGGCTACGCGCTCTTTGGCATCCCGGCACACGATAGCGCCTCGCAGCTGCTCTTCGCGGGCCTGCGCTTCACCCTTGCCGGCGCCTTGGTCATCGTTGGGATGAGCGCGGCACAGCGCCGTCCGCTCGTTCCGCAGGCTCGCGACGTCAAACCTATCCTCACGCTGTCGCTCTTCCAGACCATCGGCCAGTACTTCTTTTTCTACCTCGGTCTCTCCCGAGCAAGCGCCATGTCGAGCTCCATCATCGAGGCCAGCGCCAACTTCCTAGCCATCCTCTTTGCCGCCCTGGCGTTTCGCACCGAAAAGCTCGATGCGGCCAAGGTGCTCGGCTGCGTGCTGGGCTTTGCCGGCGTCGCACTCGTCAACCTTTCGGGCGCAGATGGTACCTTTGGCTTTACGCTCGACGGCGAGGGCTTTATCCTGGCCTCCACCGTCGCAGGCGCCCTTTCGACCTGCCTGATCGGCATCTTCTCGCGCGAGCACGACGGCGTTTTGCTTGCCGGGTGGCAGTTCTTGGTCGGTGGCCTCGTCCTCACCGCGATCGGCTTTTTGATGGGCGGCATGCTCTCCCCCACGGCGATCGTCCCCGCCATCGCGCTCATCATCTATATGGCGCTTATCTCTGCGGTCGCCTACTCGCTGTGGTCGCGTCTGCTTGCCGTCAACCCCGTCAGCCGCGTCTCGGTCTTTGGGTTTATGAATCCGGTCTTTGGCGTACTGCTGAGCGCGCTGCTGCTCGGCGAGGGCGCCGGTACGAGCCCCGTTACCGTTATCGTTGCCCTGTTGTTGGTCTGCGGCGGCATCATCATCGTCAACAAACCTAAAAAGGCCTAGTAGGCCACCCCGTTCCGAGAACAAGACGAGGCGTATCTTCGACAGCCGTTACTAATCCCACCAACGCAAAAGGGGCGCACGACCAGCACAACGGTCGTGCGCCCCCTTTTCTAGCGTATCTGGACGCCGGCCTTCTTCTTCTCGCCCTTGACGCGATAGAGCTCCGCATCGGCGGCGCGAAGCAGGTCTTGCCAGGTATCGACACCATCGCCGACCCGGGCATAGCCGATGGACATCCGCAACGAATGCGGCACCTCGGCACGCGCCAACTCATCGTTGATTGCCGTACACAGGCCGATGATATCATGCTCCGTCGCTGCCTTTTGGAGCACCACGAACTCATCGCCGCCATAGCGCGCGATAAAGCCGCCGGACATCGAACAGACGTCCTTGAGCGCCTTCGAAACAACCTGAAGGGCATGGTCGCCCTCGACATGTCCATAGTGGTCGTTAATCTGCTTAAAGCCGTCAGCATCCATCATCAGCAGATACACATCATCGGCCTGGTCAGCACCCGAGAACAGCGACAGCATATAGGTCTCAAAACGGTTACGGTTGTTGAGTCCAGTCAACGGGTCAGTCGAGATCAGCTGCTCCTGGTAGACGATATAGAGCAGCAAAATACTGACCATTATGCCGACGCAAAGGCCGGGCACCGAAAATACGACCTGAAAGGTACCGCCCACCAGAGCGGGGACCGCGAAAAAGGCGAGGGTGCGATAAATGGCCTTCTTTTGCAGGCTTTCGACTTTTCGAGCCTGAACAAAGGCATGCAAGGACGTATATATGACGTAGCAGTAGCTAACGATAGGCTGAATCATATAAGCTGCACCGCGACGATACACGCCTTGCGCATCGATATAGAAAAGAGTGTGTGTCCAGTAGCTGGTAAATGCCAGGGCGACCACTACCGCCGTAGGCAATGCCACGAATGCCATCCTGTAGCGCGTGGCCAGGAATCGCGAGCCCTGCATCGTCTCGGAATAGAAGAACCAAATGAGGCACGCGATGGCGAACAGCGAAAACGAGACCGCGTTGGAAATCCAGTTGGCTGTAATGCCCACAGGAGTGCTCATGCCGTCCGAGAGCGTCCAGATCATATCGAAGAAAATGTAGGCGGCAGAGGTGTAGCCGAGCATGCTAAACAATAGCTGCTGGGTGCTCGAGAACAAGGAGCGGCGACTTCGCGCGGCAAGCCCGATAAGAATAATCATGCACAGCATAAATATCTCGATCTTGAGTGCCTTAACCACCAGGCTCCATCCCCTCTATATCCAAGTGGCCAAAATCGCCCGAGACGCACTCGGACAGCAAACACCCCTTACTCCCAGGGGTAAAGGGAATAATAGCAGAGCGCCCGAATGACACTGAATAACAGATGCCGTACGGGCGCTCGGATGGCGTGAATTGCACACGCCGATTTCATTGATTCGAACAGGCGACTACTCGCCGTCGATATCGGTCGCAACAGCCTCCTCGATAGCCTCGACGCCGGCAACCGACAGGTCCTCCTTGCCCTGGCAGAACTTCTTGTCGACCCAGCCGGTCAGGATCGGGGCCATGATCGCCGTGATGATAACGGCAGTGGCGATCTGGGCGTACGCCGTAGGCGCAAGCTCGGCATAGCGCGGAGCGACCTCGGCGAGAGCGACCGGGGTGGTCATGGCCGTACCGGCGATGGTGGAGCAGGCAACGGCAGCCTTGCCGTTGCCGCCGCACAGGCGCTCAAAGACAAAGGTGATAGGACCGACGATAAAGAGCGTGATGAGGCCCAGCAGGATGCCCGAGATGCCGCCGGTGATGAAGCTCGACAGGCTCATGGACGCACCGAGCTGAAAACCGATGACGGCAATTGCGGGATTGGTGCCAGGAACCAGCAGGTTCTTGATGAACGGGAACAGGTTGCCCAGGACCATGCCGATAACGAGCGGCAGGATAGAACCGACGATAGTGCCCAGTGGGATGTTAGCGAGACCCGAGACACCGAGGATGATCATCGTAACGGCGGGGCCGGCCGTAAAGAAGAGGATGCCCACGGCGCCTTGCTCAGACTCGTCGCCGAACTCACCCATGATGCCCGTATAGAGTGCCATGTTGCAGAACGTGATGCCGCCGATAATGGACACGGAACTCAGGCCCAGGAAGTTGTCGTTAAAGAAATACGCCACGCCCAAGCCGAGAGCCGCCGCTACGACGAGCTTGGGGATCAGCACGACAATGCCGGTCTTGATAGCGCCCGGCGTGGACTTAAAGCTGATACCGGCACCCACGAAGAGCAGAATCGCGGCGACGATGGTATTTGAGCCGCCACGGCAGGCAGCCGTAAAGAAGCCGCCGATCTCAAAGACCTGCGGGCAGAAGGTGTTGAGCAAAAGGCCGACGATCATGGGATAGATCATGATGTCGCCCGGGATACGCGGGACCTTGAATTTCTTTTGCTCGTTGACGGTTGCTTCCTGCGCCATGAAACCCCCATTTCCGCTGACGGGGAACAAAAGCCCACGTCATGCTTTGCTACAGTAAAGTTTGACCATGGTACCAGAAGAAGCAGACCAGCTCGATGAGAAATTCGATTCGTTAGGCCAAGGCGGCAAGCGCGCCTTGGCCTTACACGAGACTCAAGGCGATATAGAGCACGATGCCCGAAACGCAGCACCACAACATCGATTTTGTCTTTATCGCCACCACCACGACGCCGGCGGCCGCGATCCAAGGAACCACACCCGGCAACAGTCCCGCATCGAATGCCCCGGGGCTCACCAAGTCGTTGGCAACCAGCGCGGCAAAGGCAGCGGGAGGAATGTAGCCCAGGGCCTCGGTAACGCGGGGCGACAGCGTTCGTCCACGCAAGGCAAACGCCGGGGCGATGCGGAAGAACGCGATGGCCGCCCACGACGACAGCCACAGGACCAAAAACTCATTAACGGGCATCGCGGGCACCCCTTCCATCCGTAAGGGCATCGCACACGAGTGCCACGGCGACACCGACGAGCACGCTCACCGGCACAGCGACATTCGTCCACCCAAAAAACTTGCATATAGCGACGGATACCGCAGCCAAAACGGCGGCCACGACATTGCCGCGCGACAATCGCTGCGAAAAGAGCAGGCAGATAAAGAGCGATGTGCAGACAAAACCTGCAATAGCGGTGGGAACATCGATGACGGCGCCGACAACGGCGCCCATCGTGCATGAGACGCCCCAAGTTGCGATGAGGATCACGTTGAGCGCAAAGGACTCGCGTGGGCCCCAGTCATCCCCCTCGACCAACTTGGCTAGCGAGATGCCGTACGCCTCTTCGGTGAGCGTCGCGGCAACCGCCAGCGTTTGACGCTTCGAGGCACCCGTCAGATGCGGTGCGATCGATGCTGAATAAAGTGCGAAGCGTGAGGAGATCGCGGCGACGCTTGCGACGATCGATGCTGCCGGCACGCCCGCCAGCCACAGGTTGCAGATCATAAACTGCCCACTGCCTGTCACGAACGTGCCACTCAGGGCAAAGACCATCCAGGGCTCCATCCCCGTCTGCGCCATAATCATTCCGCACGGCGCGCCAATCGCAACATAGGTAAGCATCACCGGCCAGACAGTTTTAACGATTTTGAACACCATAACGTTCCTTATCCCGACAAGGCATCCGAGCCGCATGTAACGATGCGGCAGAATTATCGTCCGACGGCAACCGAGTTCACCTACAATTGCCACCGGATCGAACAACGCAAACTTTTTAGGAAGTCATTATGACAGCTATCGATCGAACGCGGGCAGCCAGGGCCTTCAAGACCTATACCGATGCCTACGATGCCACCAATCCGCGCATCGCGCTCAAAATCGAACACACCTATCACGTGGCGGAAGCGTGCGATGCCGTGGCGCGCGAACAGGGCTGGACGCCGAATGATATCGACCTGGCCTGGCTTTGCGGCTTGCTGCACGATATGGGCCGCTTTGAGCAGCTGCGACGCTGGGACACCTTTAAAGATGCCGAGAGCATGAGCCATGCAGCGTTGGGCGTCGAGGTCCTCTTTGGCGAGAATCCCGCCGATGCACCAGCCGCAACGAGCATCCGCAATTTTATTGAGGCCGACGAGAACGACGAGCTCATTCGCGCGAGCATTGCCTATCACAGCGATTTCCGCCTACCCGAGGAGCTCGACGAGCGCACGCGGCGCTTCTGCGATATCGTGCGCGACGGCGATAAGGTCGACATTATGCGCACCATCGCCGACAGCACCGTCGATACTATCCTCAAGGTGGACGAGAAGACGTTTCTCGCCAGCCATTTCTCATCGCCGACACTTGACGCCTTTGACGAGCGTCGCTGCGTCTCACGCGATGAGCGCAACGAACCTGCAGACTTCCTGGTAGGGCTCATCTGCTTTATGTTTGAACTTGTCTATCCCGCAAGTCGCGCGCTGGCGTGCGAGCAGGGCGATATCTACCGCCTGCTCGACGCACCCTTTGGCATTACGCGGCCTTTCGCCGATCCCACCACACAGACGGCCTGGGAGCGCCTAAAGGACGAGATGCGCGACTGGCTGGCGCGTGCCTAGCGCTCAAGCTGGGCCAGCAGCTCCTCGACGACCTCGACGGCGTCGCCGACGACCTTATACTGGGCGGCGCCAAAGATGGGGGCGTCCGGGTCCTCATTGATGGCGATAATGCACTCCGCCCCGCCGATGCCGGCGAGATGCTGGATGGCACCCGAGACACCGATGCTCACGAGGAGCTTGGGCGAGACCGACACGCCCGTCTGGCCGATCTGGTGGCGATACTCCAGCCAGCCCGCCTCCACCACGGGGCGCGTGCAGCCGAGCTCGGCACCGAGGGCTTCGGCAAGCTTTCTCATCAACGGAAGATTTTTCTTGGAGCCGATACCGCGGCCCACCACAACCAGACGCTCGGCATCGGCGATCGAGGCCTGCTGTCCCCACTCCTCGGCAGGGATTGAGATCTCGACACGAGCCTTGGCGTCTTCCGCAAGCGCTACTTGGGTAATCGTGCCGGAGCGGCCGTAGTCAAAGTCGGGCGCCTTAAAGATGCCGGGACGCACCGTTGCCATCTGGGGACGGTGATTGGGACAAACGATGGTAGCCATCAGGTTGCCGCCAAACGCCGGGCGCGTCTGCTGCAACAGGCCCGTCTCCGTATCCATCGAAAGCACGGTGCAGTCGGCCGTAAGGCCCGTCTGCAAGCGCACGGCAACGCCGGGAGCCAACTCGCGCCCAAAAGCGGTCGCGCCGTACAGAATGGCCTCGGGCTTGCGCTCGGCCACCAAATCGCAGATCAGGCGGGCGTAGACCTCCGCGTCGTTTTGGCGCAGGCGCTCGTCGCGACAGACCATAACTTCGTCTGCACCGGCACAGACCAGATGCTCCAGCTCCCCAAGTGAGCTCTCGGGACCCATGCCGACCAGCGCCACCAGACGGCAGCCACGGGCATTGGCAAGCTCGCGTCCCTTGCCCATGAGCTCATAGGCCACAGGGGCTACGGTGTCATGCTCGTCAGTCTGCACAAATACCCAAATGTCTTGGTATGCGTCGAGATCGACTGCGTCAGTGGCCTCATCGCGTTCAATCGAGATAGCGCTGACCGGACAGGCGTCGACGCAGCCGCCGCACAGGATGCAGCCGTCGGTTACGCGGGCGCAGCGGTTTGGCCGCTCACCCTCCACCACAATACCGCCCGAGGCGCAGGCACGAACGCAGCGACCGCAGCCGATGCAGGCTTCGCTATCGATAACCAGTCCGCTCATCTATGCCATCCCCTCGATAATCTTGGCAAGCTTTGCCGCCTGCTCGGTCGGTTTGCCCTCAACGGCTTCACACGTTTGATCGCGGTCGGGCACAAATGAGCGCACGACCTGCGTCGGCGAGCCGGCAAGACCGCAGCGCGCAGGGTCGGCATGCACGTCGGCAGCGTTGACCACGCGCACGTCAGCCTCCTCAGCCGCACGAATACCGGCGATGCTCGGCATGCGCAGCTGGCCGATCTCCTTAGCGGTCGTCATCGCACACGGCATCTCAAGATAGACCGTCTCTTCGCCGGCATCGCATCCGTGAACGAGCGCCAGCGAACCGCACGTCGTAAAGCCCGCGCTCTGCACGCAGCTCACATCGGTCACGCAGGGAATCTCGAAGGCGCCGGCAAGCTCGGGACCAATCTGGGCCGTATCGCCGTCCACCGCCATCTTGCCGCAGATAAGCAGGTCGAAGTCCTCGTCGAGCGCCTCGATACCGCATTTGAGGGCATACGTGGTCGCCAAGGTATCGGCACCTGCAAAGGCGCGATCGGTTAGCAGCAGCGCGTCGTCGGCGCCACGGGCGATGCAGTCGCGCAGCAGCGCTTCGGTCGCGGGAATACCCATCGACACCACCGTCACGCGCACATCCATGCCAAAGCCGATAAAGTCGTCCTTGAGCGCCAGCGCGCACTCCAGGGCACTCGCATCAAAGGGATTGATGACCGCCTGCTTGCCGTCGCGCACAATGGTATTGGTCTTGGGGTCCATCTTGACCTCGGTGCTTCCCGGCACCGCCTTGACGCACACCACCATATGGAAATCGCTCATCTTCACGCGCCCCCTTTCTGGACGAGTTCATCCAAGAGCTTCTCCGAAAACAGGTTGCCGCGACCCAGCTGTCCGGCAGGATCGAGCTGGAGCTTGAGCCGCGCCGATTCGACCATGGCCTCGTGGCCGTACATCGTCTCAAGAAAGCCCGCCTTGATCTTGCCGACGCCGTGCTCAGCGGAGACGGCGCCGCCCATAGCCGTAACTTCGGAGGCCCACTGGGCAAACAGCTCGCCGCCGCGGCGGTAATCCTGCGCATCGCGCGGCAGAATGTTCACATGCAGATGGTTGTTACCAATGTGTCCCCAGGCGGCAGACTCGAGCCCACTTTCGGCCAATGTGCGGCGATAGAGGGCGATGACATCGGCCAGGCGCGCGTTGGGCACCGACATGTCCGAACCCAGCTTGGTGATGGTGGGGTCGGTGCGGCGACGCTCGTCGATAAGCATATTGACGCTCTCGGGCACCGCATGGCGGAAGAATCGCTGGCATTCGCGATCGACCTCGGTGCGCGCGACCCACGTCGCATCGTCGCGGCCACCTGCAAGCTCCAGCACCCAACCCAAGTGATACAGCTCCTCGGTCGCTTGGGCCTCGTCGTCGCAGTCGAGCTCCACGTAGACGCAGACCTTGGCCTCTTTGTCGAGCGCCGGCAGCGAAGAAAACGCCGTCGACTGCTCACGCTGGCGGCGCAGGATATCCAGGGCGCCTGCATCGAAATATTCGATGGCGGCTGCATGGGATAGGACGGGACGCACGGAATCGGTAAAGGACACGGCCTTGTCTTCGCTGTCAAAGAAGCAGCTGACGCCCCATACGACCGCAGGCGCCGCCTGCAGGACGATCTCAAGCTCGGTGATGACACCGAGCGTGCCACACGCACCGATATAGAGGTCGATGGCATCCATGTCATCCGCAACAAAATAGCCCGATGCGTTCTTGGTCTCGGGCATGGTATAGCTGGGAAGATCGAACTCGAGCGCACGACCTTCCGCTGTCACGAGTGACAGGTGGCGACCCCGGGCAAAAACCTCGCCGCGCTGAAGCTCGACCAGGTCACCATCGGTCAGCGCGACATGAAGACCCGTGATGTGGGGGCGCATGGGACCGTAAGCGTAGCTACGGGCGCCAGAGGCGTTGCATGCCGCCATACCGCCCAAGCAGGCAGATGCCTCGGTGGGATCGGTGGGAAAGAACTGCTCGGGGGCTTCTTGAAATTCCTCGTAAGCCTTAAGTGAAGCCTGGTCCCAGCCTGCGGTCGGGAGCATCTTCTTGCCCAGCTGCTTGCGCAGCTCGGACAGCACGACGCCGGGCTCAACACGCAAGAGAAAGTGGCCCTCGTCATCGCGACGAAGGCCAAGGTAGCGATTCATACGGGAGGTATTGAGGATGTGGCCGCCATGGGGCACGGCGCCGGCGGCAAGACCGGTCCGGGCGCCCTGAACCGTAACCGAGACACGCTCGGCATGGAGCTGCCGCAGGATGGCGCAAGCCTCGCCTTCCGATGTTGGAAACGAAATGCTCGAGGCCTCGCCCGACGAGCGAGACTCGTCGCGACCGTATTCCTCGAACTCATCGGTGAAGGGTTTGATGGTTGCAGACATGCAGAACTCCCCTTTAGCTAACTACAGTGTTTGCAGGGAGATGTTACCGCATCGTTTCGTTGACGTGTTCGAGACCGTCTCCATAATTGAGGATTTTTACGTTCGCGCAATTCGGCGAGCGGCCGCTAGATCTCGGCAGGCGATGTTTTTGACACATATCGCTTTGCCGCCAACGATCGCGAAATTGGCACTCAAAAAATGTTGAAGTATTTTTTACCACCTATTACCTGCGGTGATGCAAATCCGTCAAGCATTTGGTCAGCTTTTGGTCAAGTAGTGGCTGATACGGTCGGCATCGACAGCCAAACCGAGAGAAGTTTTGGCCCCAGAAGCAGGGAGGTTCCCATGGCATATTACTGGCCCCAGTACGGCGTCGCCATCGAAGTCGACGACGATCCCTATCTCCTGCCTTTCGACGAAGAGGCATTCCCCGATACGGCGGTCTACCACGTCACCACCGATGTGATCTGCGACCCCGAGTCGTTCTCGGCGCTCGCTCACCACATCGCACGCATCCACGACATCGAGCTCCCTCCCGACTTCGATGAGCTTGTCTACTCGCGCCGCCTGATGCTTCACATGCTCTTTGGAGCGGACCCGTCCACGTTCGCACGCGTCTACACCACCAAGGACGCCGCATGAGTGCGAAGAAGTTGCCCCGATTCGCGAGTCCGGGGTATCGCAAGAAACTCATCGCTGTCTGCTTGGCTATCGCCTGCGCCCTCGTCGCCGTAGGCTTGTACGCCTGGCAGTCGCAGCCCGTACCCGAAGCGGGTGCCTCGGTCACGACGGCCGAGGGCAAATCGCGCCAAGAGATCCAAGATGAGCTCGACGCCATCGTCCGCGACAACATGATGACGATCTCGGTCGCGCCGGTCGCCCAGTTGCAGGAGGGCGGCAAGTTGCGCGTCAACGTGCAAAACGTCCAGGACAACAAGTTTCCCCAGCGATTCCGCGTCATTCAAAACGACGAGACCATTTATGAGTCCGGCATCGTCGAAACCGGCAAGACGGTTGAGACGTGTCCCGCCGGCGACATCGAGGAAGGCGAAGCGTATATCGAAATCCAGGCACTCGACACCAAGACCCATGACAACCACGGCAATCCGACGCGCGTCAAGGTCCGGGTGGAACAGGCCGAGAACTAGCCCCTAACGCCCGCTGCGTCATTGCGCGCGGTCACCAACACTCGTCCAATCATCGCGGGGACGGCCCGCGGCGAATAGAAAGGAACGACCATGGACATCACCAGGAACATGAACGGAGCCAGAGCGCTCGTCGTGGGCGCAGGACTGGCGCTCGCACTCGCAATGGGCGCGGCGCCGACGCCAGCCATGGCAGCCGGGCGCGTTGGAACCACGAAGGTAATGGTCAGAACCGAGATCGACAACGTTAATTTCAAAGTTCCGACGGTTATTCCGTTCGTCGCCAAGGCCGACGGCACGCTTCAGGGCCCCTCAGAAGATGCAACCACCATCGACAACCTTTCGGCCTACGGCATCCATGTCACCAACATGAAGATCGACGCCATGAACACCTGGACCATTGCCGCCGACGCCAAGACCGGATCCGCGCAGAACTCCATCGACTTTAAGGTCGGCCCCGACGGCGCGCTCCAAGATGCCAGCGCCGCAACGCAGGGAACGGGAATCGATCTCTCCAAGAACGCAACCTTTGACATGGGCTATCAGGGTATTGCCGGCGGTTCGGACAAGATCAAGCTCAAGACGAGCGGAAACGTCGCCCGTGTCACGCGCGACATCTTCCATATAACCGGCGAAGGCGATCAGGTTGCAACAATCACTTGGACGGTCGAGCCCGGTGCACACGCTACGGCATAAGGCGATCGCATCGGCCACCATCGTCGGCATCCTGGTGCTCGCGCCGGCAGTGGCTTTTGCCCAACAAGAGCAGGCGCAGGCCGCCACGCAAGTGACGGTCGACCTCTCGGGGCTCGATCGCGGCGACCGCCAGGAACCGTTGGCGCAAACGGACGACGAAAAGCAGCTCTTGGCAGCAAGCGTCGCTGCGGCGGGCGCGGGAGCCACCGGCCTCGGACTGTGCATCAAACGCAACCAGCAATAAGACACAACCAGCTCGCACAATATAAAGCAAGGAGACCCCATGGCATCGAAGAACCTTTTGCCCGTCGTCGCGCTCTGCGGCGCACTCGCAACCGGAACGCCTATCGCCGCTTGGGCGACCCCCGTCATGGCGGACTCCTTGCCGGCAGCCCTAAGCCCCGCACCGGACCCGTCGAGCGTCATTGCATGCAAGCGGTTTTCGCTCACACAGGCAACAGTCTCGACCTCGGGATGCCTTCGCCAGGACACGGACAGCTCGATAGTCGTGGATATCAAGCGTTCGGACAAGACGAACGGCTCCCAGGCAGGATGCGCCATCTGCACGTGGCGCTCAGTTGCGCTCGATGCAGATGACGACCCTTGCGATTTGGAGCTACGCATCGACATCGCTTCGGTCGATGACTCGGCGAACGAAGCGAAGGTCGCCTTCGACAGCGCGTTTTTCGAAGAAGAAGGAGGTGTATGCCTGGGCTGCGTTGTCTCGCACGCCGACGGCGCGCAGCCCACGCTCTCATTCACGGCATCGTTGCGGATAACCAAAGCCAGCACCGACGCCGTCGCAACGGGAGAGACCCCCCTGTTGTTCTACGCCGACAATGCCGAAGGCGCCAAAATCAAAGACGATAAGCAAAACGGGTCGCTCAGCCTTACTCGAGGGGCGAAACCCTGCCCTATCGAGATCGATGTCCAAACGCAAGACAGGCAGCACGTACTTGCCGACCCGGCGCTCCTCGAAATGGAATGGAATGGAGCTGGAGCCGTCGGGATTGCTCCCTTTGCATTGAACGAAATGGCCTTCCCATCAAAAGATGGCACCACGAACGCAGCCGTAACAGAAAGAAAAGCAGAAAGCGCGTCACTGCCGACAAACGGCATCTCCGCCCCTTCAGAGGAACCGGATGAAACTGTTATCGAGCCAAACGATCCCCAACTCGAGGACAGCCTAGGCCTTGCGACGTCCCAAGATGTCGATGAGGGCAACTGCTGTATGCTCACCGCACTCGACCACACGACGACCGTCGATGCAGCAAGCATCGAAGTTGCTGCGGCCAATCAACCTGTTCGCAAATCTGCCATCATCGCATTTCCGGAGTCCGTCGAGGTCGTCTTTTTGCCATCGGGCGAGGTCGTGGCCCCGACGCTGCTCACCTTGCTGGGTGCTAAGAATACTCGAAACGAAATTAAAAAGATCACGGTTGTTGACCCTGCAACCACTGCCAAGCTGTGCCTATACGCCGTTGCCCCAGATGGAAGCAAAACCTTGGAATTCGATGGCGACACGCTCCTAGCTTGGCGGCGTCTGGACATTATGGAAGACGTCTCGTACCAGATTGAACTTGAAGGGTTTGACCGCGCCCGAGATGCCGATATCATCGCCGCGGCCATCGAGTCCCCGCAACGGCTGATGACGCTACGCTTTGAATACTATCCCTACGTTCCGACGACAACCTAGGGCCTACCCGCTGTACGCCAGACTTAATACCACTCATATAACGTATTAGACAAGTCGCAATATGCCCTGCGTTCCATTCTGCTACGATTGCCAAGGTGGCATCAATACGGGAGGGTCCATGCCGGGTTTGGGAACGATCATCAACGTCGCACTTTTGATTACAGGCGGTCTTTTGGGATTAGCGGGCGGCCGTTTTATCACGCCCCGTATCCAAGATACCCTTATGAAGGCGTCGGGGCTGTGCGTTCTGTTTATCGGCCTGGGCGGCACCATGCAAAAGATGCTCGTTATCGACGGCGGCGCCCTGTCGACCACCGGTACCACCATGCTGATCGTCTCGTTTGCCCTCGGATCGCTCATCGGCGAAGCCATCAACCTGGAAGCTGCCATCGAAAACCTCGGCGAATGGCTCAAGCGCAAAACCGGAAGCGAGGGAGACAACGAGTTCACCAACGCCTTTGTCTCGGCATCGCTCACCGTGTGCATCGGTGCCATGGCCATCGTGGGATCGATTCAGGACGGCCTGCTCGGTGACTGGTCCACGCTCGCCCTGAAGGGCGCACTGGACTGCATCATCGTCTGCACCATGACGGCCTCGCTCGGCCGCGGCTGCATCTTCTCGGCCCTGCCCGTCGCCGTGTTCCAGGGGACGATCACGCTGTTTGCCGGCGCACTCTCCCCCATCATGACCACCGCAGCCCTCGACAGTCTCTCACTCGTGGGATCCATGCTCATCTTCTGCGTCGGCGTCAACCTTATCCGACCTCAGACCTTCCGCACGGCCAACATGCTGCCAGCCGTCGTCATTGCCGTCATCTACGCTCTCCTGTTCTAAATCTATCTACGTTGCGGTATTTCGAACATCTGTTTGATGCTGTGCTATGATATGAGGTCACCGACACCGTATAGGGAGAGGAGAGGGCGGTGGCCGACCAGGACGTCAAGATGCTCATCGAGCGCATTATGGCCGAGGCTCGGACCCATCAGTCCGCCCGCTTCTCAAACAAAATCTATGCTGACGAGCCGATTCTCAAGACCGGCCGTCAGATGCAGAACTTCCTCCCCGACCAGTACCGCAAGATGCGCGAGATATCGCGCTGGCAGGATGATCCCAAGGGCGGCGCGGGGCGTTGGCTATCAGAGGCGGAGCTTTTTTACCGTCAGGGCTTACTGATGGCCGACTTCGAAGACGATTGTCCCTACAACGGCACGTTTAAGTCGTACTTTCCCACCTACAACGCCATGAGCGATCGACAACTGCGCGGCTACTTTACCTGGCGCGCCCAGGTGCGCCGCGGCAATATCGAGGAAACGTCTACATCCTTTGCCTTCTTATATCTCTATGAGCTGATCTGCGACATTGGCGTAGATGATCCGCTCGATGGCTTTGACAAGATCAAGGCCTTTTGGGATGTCTATCGCGTCTTTGAGCCCGGCATCGACCGGTTTGCACGCGTGTGGCTGCAGGATTACGCCGTTTTCCACGGGCTCGACCCCAAGCTGCTTCGTGACTCTAAAACCGTCATGTTCGACAACGCCCTTATCGAGCTGCGACGCGCGGCTCGAGACCTTGCGCCCGCGCAGGCGCCGTCCGGTCAAACCGCTAAGCGCCGCAAAACCTCAGAGCCCACGCTCCCCCTTCCGCCTGACGAGACGCGCGAGGAGCGGCTCATGGCCGCCATCAACGCGCTCTCCACGTACAACCTCAATAACTCAAGGCTCGACCGCGGGCACCATCGCGACCTGCGCCACGTGGCATGCGCCGTATATGTCCGCATGGCGCGCTACTATGACACACACCGAAAGACCGGTATCGTGGCGAGCCTGTTTGGGGAGGAGACGGCCATGCCCTATACCATGTTTGCCTCGGCCGTCTTCTTTGCGCCCGAGCGCCACGAGGACTGCGAATATCGCCTGGACCCCATTCACATCTACCGCTGCCAAAATGGCTTTTGGGAATGTATGCGCATCCACGGCAGCAGACAAAAAAGTAGCAAGCTCGGTGAGATAATGCGCGCTTGTGATCAGCGCTTGCGCCTGGCGCTGGATTCCGCCCATCCCCTTAAGGAAGAAAAGATCCCCAAATATCTGGCCAAGATTATCGATGACGAGATCGTGGCATGGCTTTCGTGGGATGCCACGCACCAGCCCGTTAAGATCGATATCGACCTGAGCCAGCTGGGGCATATCCGAAGTGCCGCCGCACAGACGCGCGAGGCGCTTTTAATCGACGAGGAACGTGAGGACGGCACGCTTACGGAAGCCGTGGAAGCAGACTCTGGGCAACTGGAAGCCGAACCTGAGGCCAACATGGTTGCCGAACCAGTCGCGACGACCATGCAACAGGACGAGGCTGACGAGCCGACCATCTCCACCGAGCAGTTTGGCGTCGTAGCCCCGCTCCTCGCGCCAGCACCCACACCCGCGACGGCCATGCACGCCGACACCGCATCCGCACTCGCCCCCGCCGCAGAAGACTATCTTCGTGCGCTGCTCGAGCAGAACGCGGCGCAGGCAGTATCGGCGGTGGCGCGGTCGGGCCAAAGCGAAGATATGCTCGTCGACAGCATCAACGAGGCCCTCTTTGACCTCGTGGGCGACACCGTTATTGAATTTGGCGCGGCAGGGCCGCAGATTATCGAGGACTACGAAGCAGACGTGAGAGGATACCTAGACCATGAGTGATACCGCATCCGCAGCACCCCGCGTGCCCAAGCGCGTCGCCGCCGTCATTCTCAACTCGCTCAAGGGCGGCGTGGTCCCGCGCATCGGCCTTCCCTATATCACCGTGGGACGCGAAGTCGAGATTCGCGCCCTGCTCACCGATCTGAGTCTCATCTCCGACGGTGGCGCGAGCTTCCGCTTTCTGGTCGGTCGTTACGGCGCCGGCAAGAGCTTTTTGCTCCAGACCATCCGCACGCACGCCATGGGTGAGGGATTCGTCGTCGCTGATGCCGACCTATCCCCTGAGCGCCGCCTGCAGGGCGGCCAGGGTCAGGGCCTTGCCACCTACCGTGAGCTCATCCGCAACATATCGACCAAAACGCGCCCCGAGGGCGGCGCGCTCAACCTTATCCTGGATCGCTGGGTCGCCTCGTGTGCCGACGCCGACGAGTCGTCCGTTAATGCCCAGCTTGCCCCGCTCGAGGAGATGGTCCACGGCTTTGACTTTGTCCGCATACTCCGCCGTTATCGCACGGCCGTCTCTGAGGGCGACGAAGAGAGCATGAGCCGCGTGACCAAATGGATTCGCGGCGAGTATCGCACCAAGAGCGAGGCGCGCGCCGAGCTGGGCTCCTCGACCATCATCAGCGACGACGACTGGTACGACTACATCAAGCTCATCGCGCGCTTTTTGGTCTGCAGCGGCTATAAGGGCATGCTGGTGCTCATCGACGAACTCGTAAACCTGTACAAGATCCCCAACGCCATCACGCGCCAGTACAACTACGAGAAGATCCTGACCATGTACAACGACACACTGCAAGGCAAGGCACAGTACCTGGGCATGATCATGGGCGGCACGCCAACCTCCATCGAAGACCGTCGACGCGGCGTATTTTCCTACGAGGCTCTGCGCAGCCGCCTCGCCCAGGGCCGTTTTGCACGCGAGGACCTCAAAGACATGCTCGCACCCATCATTCGCCTGCAGCCGCTCACCTATGAGGAGCTGCTGGTGCTCATCGAAAAGCTCATGCAGATCCATGCCGGCTACTTTGGCTGGACGCCTACGCTTACCGAGAACGACCTGGTGGACTTCCTCAAGATTGAGTTTGGCCGCGTGGGAGCCGACACGCACCTGACGCCCCGTGAGGTCATCCGCGACTTTATCGAGTTGCTCGATATCCTGTGCCAAAACCCCGATGCCAACGTGGCCGAGCTGCTACAAAGCGTTGGCGGCGTCACGCTGGCGCCGCCAGCCACAACAGGCGACACCGGAACCGCAGACGGCGACCGCAACTTCGCCGAATTCACCATCTAACCTGCAAAAAAGGGACAGGTTTATTTTGGTAGGTTTTATCTGGGCGAACGTTGAAGCAGTAATGCAGCAAGCCACTTCCCACCGCGTTGAGAGATTCGTTTTTGAAAGGAGGCCCCGTGAACGCCTTTGACCGCTACGCCCCGTTTATCCAAGACTTCATCTACTCCCACGATTGGGAGAGTCTGCGCTCTATTCAGGTTGCGGCGGCAGATGCCATCTTCAACACTCAGGACAATGTGCTCCTGACGGCATCCACGGCTTCCGGCAAAACCGAGGCAGCCTTCTTTCCCATCCTGACCGAGTTTTGGGAGAACCCGCCCGCGAGCGTTGGCGCCCTCTACATCGGCCCCCTCAAGGCACTCATCAATGATCAGTTCGTCCGCCTCAACGACCTGTGCGAAGAGGCCGATATCCCTGTCTGGCACTGGCATGGCGATGTCTCGCAGTCGCACAAGGCTAAGCTCATCAAAAAACCGAGCGGCATCTTGCAGATTACGCCCGAGTCGCTCGAGGCGCTCCTGATCCATAAGCACATGGCGATCCCGCGCATGTTTTGCGACCTGCGCTACGTCGTCATCGACGAGGTTCATTCTCTCATGCGCGGCGACCGCGGCGGGCAGACGCTCTGTCTTATCGAGCGCCTCTCGCGCATGGCAGGCGTGCAGCCCCGCCGCATTGGCCTTTCGGCCACCATCGGCGACCCCGAGCGCACGGGTGCCTTTCTCTCGCAGGGAACGGGACGCGACTGCGTTATCCCCCGTTTTGAGGAACCGCGTCGCGTGTGGCGCATCTCCATGGAGCACTTCTACAACTCGGGTCCCCAGGCACAGCAGCGGGGATTCGAGAGCACGGGTCCTCAAGAGGCCGAAGTGCTTGCGTGCGAGCGCATCGAGGCGGCGGCATCCGCGGCACTGCCCGCCGGCACCCAAGACATGCGTCACAGCGGACAGCTCACACAAGAGGAGCGCCGTCAACGTTGTGAGCGGGCACGGGGCAAGGCCGCTCCCAAAGACCGTCGCACTTCCTCGGCCCCCGAGGGCGAAGTCGACATCCCACGAGCGACCGAGCAGGCGCTTCTCAACCCCACGGACACGGCGCCCGACAACGCCGACCCCGGTATGGGCTATATCTTTGAGCATACGCGCGGCCGCAAGTGCCTGGTCTTTGCCAACTCGCGCGAGGAGGCAGAGGCCGTGTGCTCCATGCTGCGCAGCTACTGTGAAAACCGGCACGAGCCCGACCGTTTCCTCATTCATCACGGCAATCTTTCGGCATCGTTGCGCGAAACGGCCGAGGAACTCATGCGCGATGAGGAGCAGGCACAGACAACCATCACCACCTCTACGCTGGAGCTCGGTATCGATATCGGCCGTCTGGAGCGTGCGTTTCAGATCGATGCGCCGTTTACCGTCAGTTCCTTTTTGCAGCGAATGGGCCGCACGGGACGCCGCGACCTTCCGCCCGAGATGTGGTTTGTCATGCGCGAGGAAGAGCCTGAGCCGCGCACGATGATGCCCGAGACCATTCCGTGGAAGCTCCTGCAGGGCATCGCGCTCGTACAACTCTATCGCGAGGAAAAGTGGGTCGAGCCGCCCGAGCTCGATCGACTCCCCTACAGCCTGCTCTACCACCAGACTATGTCGACGCTTGCCAGCACCGGCGAGCTCACGCCGGCAGAGCTTGCCCAGCGCGTGCTCACACTGAGCTATTTCCACCGCGTCTCGGCCGATGACTATCGCGTACTGCTGCGCCACCTCATCAAAATCGACCATATCCAGGTCACCGAGGGCGGTGGGCTCATCGTGGGTCTCGCGGGCGAGCGCATCATTAACAACTTTAAGTTCTACGCTGTGTTCCAGGAAAACGAGGAGTTCACCGTTCGCAGCGAGTCGGCCGAGTTGGGCACGATCGTCAATCCGCCACCGCCCGGTGAGCGCATCGCCATTGCCGGACATTGCTGGATTGTCGAAGAAGTGGACTGGAAGCGCCATACCGTCTTTGCCACGCAGGTCAAAGGCCGGGTGCCGGCCTACTTTGGCGACTGCCCCGGCGACATTAACACGCATGTGCTCGAGCGCATGCGCAAGGCGCTCAACGAGCACGCGGCATATCCGTACCTTATGGGTAACGCACAGGCTCGCTTGGCGCAGGCTCGTCATACCGCCGAGATTTCGGGCGCGGGAACTAAGCCGCTCATCAACCTGGGTGGCGACACTTGGGTGCTCTTCCCCTGGTTGGGCAGCTACGCCTTTTTGGCGCTCGAGCGCATGCTCAAGATTAAATGCGCCGCGGAGCTGGGCCTTCGCGGGCTCGATCCGTCGCGTCCATACTTTATGCAGTTTAAGATGAAGGCTGACGAGGAGACGTTCTTTAAGGTACTCGCAGCCGAGGCCGAAAAGGACTTCGACCCCATCGAGCTCGTCTATCCCGGCGAGGTGCCTTATTTTGATCGCTACGACGAGTACGTTCCCGAGGAGCTCGTGCGCAAAGGCTTCGCCGAAGGCGTGCTCGACATCGAGGGTATGAAGCAGCGCGTCCTCAGCTGGCGCGACCACGCCTAAGACCAGTCTTTTTTGGGACGGGGAGACTTACTTGTCGTGAAGGACGGTGCCGAGGAAGTCAGCGTCGAAGGGCACGGCTTCGGCAAAGGCGTAGTCGCCGTCGCTGGCGATGAGCAGGTAGTTCTCCTCGCCGCCGAACTCCGCATCACCGCATGGGACCACCCAGGCGTGGGCGAATACCTCGAGTGCCGTGGCAGCGCAGTCGCGCAGGAACGTCACGTCGCTCCCCTCGTTTGCGCTCACGATATTGGCAACGTAGATACCCCCGGGATTCAGGCTGCCTCGCACCAAACGCAACGCCTCAACCGTCGCCAGCTCGCGCACGGGCTCGACACCGCCAAAGCAATCGCTCACGACCACGTCGTAGCGATGATGACCCACGCTCGTCACACCCAGATACGAGCGAGCCTCAGCGGTAATCACCCGCAAGCGGTCGCCCACCGCGCGCTCCAGTTCGTCCAGATAGAACCAGCGGCGCGCCAGGCGCGTAATCTCTCCGTCATACTCGATAACGTCCATGCGCAAGCCCTCGTGCGACATCAGCGCGAACTTGGGATAGGCAAACCCACCGCCGCCCAGCATAAGCGTACGGTCGATACCGTGACCATAAGCGTCACGCATTGCGTCCTCGGCCTCAAACACATCGTCAAATGCACGATAGTACGCAAAGACCGGCTCTGCCCAACGATCGCCAACATAGCTTGCGCTTTGGTAGACGCCGCCCTGCACGAGCACGCGAATCTCATCGCCGCCCTCATCGTGCACGCGCTTTACGCGTGCCAGCCCATTACGAGTCCGCGCGACCTGCAAGCAGGCAGCGCGAACAGCGACAGCGGCCGCACCAAGCGCAGCAGCTCCCAAGGCAACACCGGCAACAACCCCGGCAGAAACACCCGGCTTGTTCATCTAGAGCTCCTTTTGCAGATAGAGTCCATGGTCGTAAAAACCCAGGTGACGATAGTACTCACGCGTACCGATCGCGCTAATCACGTTAATGTGCGCATAGCCCGCATCCCGAGCAATCTGACATGCACGCTCCACCAGCGAACGGCCCAGCCCATGATGCTGCGCCGCCTGGCCCTGATCGCCCACTCGCGCCGCCATGCCATACACGTGTACCTCGCGAATCATCGCCTCGTCCGGCGTCGTCGGCAACTCGTCCGCATGTGCGGCAACAAATGCGCGGTCGGGCAGCGATAAGCGCAAAATGCCCGCGATCTTGCCCTGTGGTGTCACCCACTGCAAAAAGCGCTCGCCCGTCACCGGGGTCTCGTAGGCAACCTCGTCAAGAGACAGCTCATCCAGGTCGGCACCCGCCGTGCTGATCTCGCGATAGCGAATCTCACGCACCGTCGCACCGTCGCCGCGAGCGGCCAGGCGATTCTCGACCAGCTGGCGCAGGTTGGGCTTCTTATTGCCCACCATAATGTCATCGGAGCTAAAGTCGCGAATCATGCGGCTGATGCGGCAGAATGCCGGCGTCACCACGATGTCGTCGGCCAACACATCGAGCAGCTCGTCCTCGGTATAGGGACGCCACTCGCCGAGCTCATAACAGCCCACCAGGCGCGAACCCTCGATGAGCGCGCATGGGTAGACCTTGACCTCGTCGGGCATAAAGGCGCCCTCGGTCATAAAACGCTCGTAGTCGCGCTTATCCCCCTCGGGCGTGGCGCCCAGCAAGTTGAGCATAAAATGCGCATGGATCTTAAAGCCAAACAGACGCGCGAGCGAAAACGCCCGCTCAATCTGCGCCACCGTGATGCGACGCTCATTGATATCGAGCAGGTGCTGGTCGAGGCTCTGGATGCCCATCTGAATCTTGGTGCAGCCCAGACGGCGGATGAGTGTGAGGGCCTGTGGCGTCACGGCATCGGGACGCGTCTCGATAACGAGGCCCACCACGCGATGCTTCGCCGTCTCGTTGATGCGCTGTTGACGCCCGAGCTCCTCCATCGTGGCCGTCTGCCACTCGGCGACCTCGCCCCACGGCGTGCCGGGGCCGTACAGACGACGCACCGCACGGTTATAGCCGCCCACGGCAGCATCCACACGCCCCTGCTCGTCGGCAACACCGCTCGCAAGCTCGGCCTCGTCGGTCGCAATACCGGCAGCCCGATAGCGCTCACGGCGCTCTGTTACCACCGGCGGCAAGGCGTCGGCGGGAGCGTCATCGAGCAGACGCCCTGCCTCGACACGACTGATGCCCGGACGCGCCAACATGGGGTTGGCAGCCACGCCGGCGACGGCATCGTCATTGAGCGCGCGGAAGAGCTCCGACATAAACCACGTCTGATACCCTTGCGGATAGTCGCTCCAGGTACCGCCGAGCACGATAAGCTCAATCTTGTCGGTCGCATGCCCCATCTGCGAAAGCGCGGTCAGACGAGCGCTCACCTGCAGATACGGGTCGAAGCAATTTTGCTCCGCACGGGCGCACGCCGGCTCGGCATGCAGATAACTTTTAGGCATGCGCAAATCGTTGGGACAAAACAGGCAATCGCCCGAGCACGGCCACGGCTTGGTGATGACGGTAATGGTCGCCACGCCCGAAGCCGTGCGGCGCGGCTTCATGCGCAGGACCTGCAGCAGTTGACGCTCCAGCTCGGCATCGACATTCCACCCAGCCCAACGCGCCGGTTCCTCGCGCTTCACCCGCTGGTAAAACGGCAGCAGGCGACGCTTGGCCAGATCGCGCTTGTCGGCGCCCTCACGACGCGCCTCGGCATGTATCAGTTTGACGAGCGCCTTGTCGTCCACGGTCTCACCGCGACGCAGGGCCTCGAGTATGTTCAAAATAATCTGTTCCATGCCCCCATTGTAAAGGCAAAGGCGCCGGAGCCGACCACGGCTCCGGCGCCTCCATCAAACAGCGCGTCTAAGCATCTATGCTTGCGGACCAGCCCGCAGCCATCACTCCGGATCAAACGACATGTCGCCCGAACCGACCTCAAAACGATACGTGGCAGACTTGTCACCGTTATCGAATTCAAGATTCAAAATGGTCTCGCCGTCGTAGCCAAGCGGAAGGAAATCGCTCTCGAAGTCGCCGCTGCCCAAGGTGAGGCTCGCCTTAAAGCCCGTCGAGTTCGGAACCGTCATCTCCACATCGCCCGAGCCCACACTCACGTCCATCGACTTCGCGGGGGCCTGGTAAAGCTCGAGCGTCACATCGCCCGAACCGACCTCGGCATTCAGGGTATCGGTCACGGTGCCAGTAAACTCAACATCTCCCGAGTCCAAAGTCAGGTTGAGGTCATGGCACGCAATGCCCGCGACCGTCAGATCACCCGATCCCACCTTCGCCGTAATGCCGACCAGGTTATCGGCAACTTCGCGCGGCAGTTCGACGGTAACCGTGCGGTCAATGGCGCGCTCGTCATCGCAATCGAACTGGCGAATCTTGAGCGTAGAGCCCTTGATTTCGGCCAGGTTCTGGGTTGCCGCATCGAAGGCAACGGTCCCCGTTGCCACGCGACCGCTTTCAATTACGCGCACCGGCCCGCCGGAGACGTGTTTGACCTCGACCGTGCCCGACGTCACATCCAGGTCAAGCGATGTGAACGCGTCGGCATCAAACGTTTCGCTCGAAAGTTGCTGAGGCCGAGCGGAATAGCTGCCGTCGTCCAAGAGATTGTCCTCGTCAACCGCATCGTCCATACCAGACAAGCCGGATACGACATCGTCGAGATCCCACGGGCCATCATAATGAATCAAAGTCCGTGAAATGCCAAAAACAAGCCCGATGATGAGCACAAACGCTCCGATGCCAACGCCCAGACGCAGCCTGGATTCATGCGAAAGCTTCATCATTCGTCACCCTCTTTGGCACACGGCTCAGCGGTGGCTGCGGTAGCCACGTCAGCATCAGGTTCCGCAGAAGTATCCTTCCCCTGGGCCTTGACCGCCACCGGCGCCGGACCAACCTGGATATCCCCGCGCGCCCAATCGCCATCGAGCGCACGCGCCACCCAGTGATAGATGGGAATCGTAAAGAAGATCAGTGCGGGAAAAGGGCTGGCACCAACCAGGAACATCAGCAAAAAGAACAGCAGCCAGCACACGGCCCAATACGGGAACGACTGGAAGGGGCCCTTCACCGGAGTCGAGCCAACTGCGTGGCCACTCGTCGCCTGCGCCGTAGCAGCGTTGGCGGCCTGTGCACTCCAGCTTGCCGCCTGTGCCGCCTTAGCCGCGGCATCACTCGCCTGCGTTGCCGCTTCGGTGGCGCGCACCGCCGCCTCATGGGTGCGAGCGCGCTCTGCCGCCTCGGCCTCGCGCTGGCGGGCGCGGTCCTCGTTCTCAAACTCGATATCGTCCTCGATCTCGTCGCTCGGATTGAGCAGCTCGTCCAGACTCACGCCATAAAGCTTGGCGAGCGAGATCAGGTTCTCGGTATCGGGCGAGCTCTCCGCGCGCTCCCATTTGCTGACCGCCTGGCGCGACAGCCCCAGCTTTCGCGCCAGCCCTTCTTGGCTAAAGCCTTTGCTGCGGCGAAGGTCGGCGAGCCGCTGCGCAGTTTCTACATTCATGGTTCCTCCTATGCTTTTGCCAGCCGTGCCGCCGGACCGCTTTTGTTCTTAAGGCGCCTTGCACAGTTAAAATCTATCCGCCACCGCCAAAAACATGCCACCTATTTTAGTGGGATTTTTGACAACCGGCGGTTGCGGGCGCGCATGAGCTGCGAAAATGTGTCCAAACCAAGCAATGACCCGCAGCCCGGTTGTCCCCGTTGCGGCGATAACGGTAGTATGGTCGTACCGTTTATTCCGCACCGCCAACGGAGGGAGTCCCGCGCCGTGAACCGCGATTTCGCCTCATCGCTCATCCAGCTCAACAATACGTTCTATCGCGAGCACTCCGCCTCCTTTTCCGATACCCGTCAAGCACCGTGGCCCGGCTGGGTGCGCACCATGGATATCGCGCTCGAACAGCTCGACGTTGCCACAATTGAGCGCCCCGTACGCGTCTTCGACCTTGCCTGCGGCAATATGCGATTCGAGAACTTTGCCGCCGGCGGCACGCTTGCCGCCAAGGGCGTCGACGGCGCAAACCCCTCGGCAGATGCCAGCTGCCCGTTTGAGTTCTATGGCGTCGACTCGTGCCAAGACCTGGCTATCGATGCACATGGTCACGCCCTGCGCATTCCCAACCTGCACTTCCAGGAACTCGACGTGCTCGACGCCCTCATGAAGCTCAACCCCGCCGAAACACCCGACGTGCTTTTCGACGCCCCGCTCGCCGACATCTCGGTCTGCTTTGGATTTATGCACCACGTGCCGTCGTGTGAGTACCGCGTACGCGTGCTCGACGCCCTGGTGCGCCAAACGCGCCCGGGCGGCATCATCGCCATCAGCTTTTGGGAGTTTATGAACGACGAGCGCATGGCGCGCAAGGCCGTTCGCGCCGAGGCCCGCGCCGAGCTCACCCCGCCGTTTGAGGGTTACGACTCCACGCAGTTTGAAGCCGGCGACCACCTCATTGGCTGGCAAAACGACCGCCACGCTTACCGCTATTGCCACCACTTTGACGATCAGCAGATCACCGACCTGGTGCGCGGCGTGCGCACGTTCTACAAGAGCGGCGAGGTCCCCGTGCGCGAGCTTGAGCGCTTCCATGCCGATGGTCGCAGCGGCGAACTCAATCGCTATGTAATTCTTAAGCGCCTGTAGGACCAAGCGACTCGCCGCTGAGTCGCACCGCAACTTTCGGGCACATTGCGCCCGCCCCTTTCCAACCCATTGCCGGAGCGTTCAGCCATGCGTTCCATACTTATGACCAAGGAGTCTCATGGGAGCCGTCCACGTTCGCACGCCTAAGAACTTTGTGCTCGAGGAGCGCCTGGAGCGCTACGCCGACGCCATCGAGACGAACCCCGAGAACTATGCCGGACACTGGTGTGAGGCATGCACGCCGGCTGGCGACAAGCCCTTCGCCCGACTTCATCTCGACCTGGGCTGCGGCAAAGGAACCTACCTGGTTGAGCGCGCCCACCGCGAGCCCGATACCCTCTTTATCGGCATGGACCAGGAGCCCATCTGCATTGCCTATGCCGCCCAAAAGATCTGCGAACAGGAGCTGCCCAATGCGCTCGTGCTACCCCGAGGCGCCGCATCGCTGCCGCAGCTGTTCGCCGCAGGCGAGCTCGATGCCATCACCATCAACTTTCCGACGCCACAGCCCAAGGCCAAGTACGCCAAAAAGCGACTTGTCCATGTCGACCATCTGATGCTCTACCGCCCGCTCTTTGCTGCCGGCGCCACCGTCACGCTGCGCACCGACAGCAAGCCGTTGCGCGACTACGCCCTGGGGCAGTTTGCCGCGGCCGGCTACGATACGCTTTGGGCGAGCGACGACGTGCGCCGCGACCATCCTGAGCATCCCGAGACCGAGTACGAATGCCGCACGCGCGAGATGGGCGCCGTTGTCTACGGCATCTGCGCCACACCCGGCGCGGAGCCTACCGAAGAGCAGCTCGCGGCAGGCCGAGCGCAGGAGCAGAGCCTCGCCTGCTACCTGCCCGACGACCTCGATGAGCTCACCTACGTGCCCCTCGGCATGGAAGAGGCCGTCGAGAACTTTAAGAACCGCGCCCGCAAGGGTAAGAAGCGCCTGCCGCAAGAACGCTAACGACCGCTCGCATCACACGCCCATTTCCTGCATTTTCTCGCGCGCTGGCGCCCCACGCCGCCGCTACGCCATAATGGATGGCGGACAAATGCGAGAGAAAGCAAACCACATGGCACAGACCACGACAGATACTTCCGCCAGCACCGTCTCCGGCGCCGGCGCCGCCAGCTCGTTCTCGGGCGGCACAGGCACCGAGGCCGAGTTCGGCTCGCTCGGAGCGCTCTCCCCCACCTGGTGGGAGCCCGAGGACGGCAGTGAGCCCGAACCGTGGCTCACGCCCGACCAGGCCTTCGAGCGCTTCTTTGAATGGACGAGCGAGCGCGGCATCGAGCTGTGGGACCACCAGGAAGAGGCCCTCATGGACCTGGCTGCCGGCGATCACGTCATTTTGGGCACACCGACCGGATCGGGCAAATCGCTCGTCGCGCTGGGCATGCTCTTTATGGGCATGGCGCAGGGCAAGCGCTGCTACTACACGGCCCCCATCAAGGCCCTGGTCAGCGAGAAGTTTTTCGACCTAGTGCAGGTGCTCGGCCGCGATAACGTTGGCATGATCACCGGCGACACGCACATCAATACCAAGGCGCCCGTCATCTGCTGCACGGCCGAGATCCTTGCCAACGACGCGCTACGCGAGGGCGAGGATGGCGACGTGGGCTGCGTCGCCATGGACGAGTTCCACTACTTTGCCGACCCCGACCGCGGCTGGGCCTGGCAGGTGCCGCTGCTCACCCTGCCCCACACGCAATTCATGCTCATGAGCGCCACACTTGGCGATGTCACCGCCATTGCTGCCTCGCTCGAAGAGCACACCGGCGCCACCTGTGACCTGGTCGTCGACGCCCCGCGTCCCGTGCCGCTGAGCTACGACTACGTGACGACCTCGCTCGAGGGCACCGTCGAGCTCGCCATGCGCCGCGGCGAGGCTCCGCTCTACATCGTGCACTTTAGCCAGGATGCCGCACTTGCAACGGCACAGTCCCTCGCCAACTTTGGCATTGCCAGCAAGGAGCAGCGCGAGGCCATCAAGGAAGCCACCAAGGGCACGAGCTTCTCAACGGCTTTTGGCAAAATTCTCAAGCGCCTGCTCAGCTGCGGCGTCGGCGTGCACCACGCCGGTATGCTGCCGCGCTATCGCTTGCTGGTCGAGCGCCTGGCGCAGCAGGGCTTGCTGCCCGTCATCTGCGGCACCGACACGCTCGGCGTCGGCATCAACGTACCCATCCACACCGTGGTCCTCACCGCGCTTACCAAGTTCGACGGCTACAAAATGCGTCGCCTGCGCGCCCGCGAGTTCCATCAGATTGCTGGACGCGCCGGCCGCTCGGGCTTTGACACCGAGGGCATGGTCATCGCCGAGGCCCCGGAGCACGAGATCGAAAACGCCAAGCTCATGGCCAAGGCGGGCGACGACCCCAAAAAGCTCCGCAAGATTAAAAAGAAGAAGGCTCCCGAGGGCTTTGTCACCTGGAACAAGCAGACCTTTGAACGCATGATCGAGACGCAGCCCGAAACGCTCAAGCCGCGCCTGCGCATCACGCACTCCATGGTGATTAGCGTGGTCGAGCAGGGCGGTGACGCTCGCGCCCGCGTACACGACCTCATCGAGACAAGCCTGCAAACGCCCGAGGAAAAGGCGAAGCTCGAGGTTCGCGCCGACGAGATCTTCGCCACGCTCATCGACTCCGGCGTCGTCGTGCGCACCGAGGTGCCGCCCGCACCCGACGCCCCAGCCGACGCCGCGCCCGACATCGACTATGCGCTGACAGTCGACCTGCCCGAAGACTTTGCGCTCGACCAGCCGCTCTCACCGTTTTTGCTTGCCGCGCTGGAGCTACTTGATCCCGAGAGCGAGACCTATACCATGGACCTCATCTCGATGGTTGAGGCGACGCTCGAGGACCCCAAACAGGTGCTGCGCGCGCAGGAGCGTACCGCGCGTGACCGTGCCATGGCCGAGATGAAGGCTGACGGTATCGAGTACGAGGAGCGCCTGGAGCGCATCCAAGATGTCACCTACGAAAAGCCGCTCGAGGAGCTGCTCGACGCCGCCTTTGATAAGTACTGCCAGGAAGTGCCCTGGGCCAACGACTACCAGCTCTCGCCCAAGAGCGTCCTGCGCGATATGCTGGAGAGCGCGAGCGACTTTAAGGGCTATATCCAAAAGCTCGGCATCGCCCGCTCCGAGGGCATTCTGCTGCGCTACCTGGCCGAGGCCTACCGCTCGCTCGATCGCACCGTGCCCATTGAGAAGCGCGACGAGCGCTTGCGCGACATCATTTCGTGGCTGGGCTTTGTGGTGCGCTCGGTGGACTCGAGCCTGGTGGACGAGTGGGAGAACGCCGGCAACCCGGCTGCGCTCGACGCCGCGCCGCCGCAGGGCATCGACGAGGTCGTGGCCGATCGCCGCGGCTGCACCCTGCTGGTGCGCAACGCGCTCTTCCGCCGCGTGACCCTTGCTGCCCGCGAGCACGTCCGCGACCTGGGCGAGCTCGACGAGGACTGGGGCATGAGCGAGGTCCGCTGGCAAAAGGCGCTCGATGCCTACCACGAGCAGCACGAGGAAATCCTCACCGACGGCGACGCCCGCAGTTCGGCGATGTTTACCATCGACGAGAGCGACGAGAAAACCGATCACGTGTGGCACGTGCACCAGATCTTTGCCGACGAGGATGGCGACCACGACTTTGGCATCATGGGCGATGTCGATCTGGATGCCACGCAAGACGGCGGCGAGGTCATCTTCAAGAACTACCGCGTCGGCTTTATCGAGGATCTGCTCGAAGACTAGCCGAATCAGCCAGGTAAACGAAGCGGGGCCGCTGGCAACATCGCCAGCGGCCCCGCTTTTTGCGCCATGCGCTATCCCCTACTCGGCATCCTCGACCTCATAGGCATCAGCTTCGGCAGGCTCATCGCCCGCATCTGCTGTGGCCTCGCGCGCCTCGTCAAACGCCGCCTTCATGGTCTTGTTGCCCCAAGTGAGCTTGCGAATCGTAAGATCATCGGCTTTCTTGTTAGCTAGGCGCAGATTGTTCTCGGAGGACAGCAATGCCTCCTTGGTTTTCTGCAGATGGCTAATCGTCTTGTCAATCTCGTCGATTGCCGTTTGGAACTTGCGGCTCGCAATCTCGTAGTTACGGCCAAAATCATTCTTGAACTTTTCCATCTTGGCTTCGAAGTTCGTGACGTCGATATTCTGCTGCTTGTACTCCGCCAACTCCTGCTTATAGCGCAGCGATCCCATAGCGGCGTTGCGCAGCAGCGTGATCATGGGAATGAAGAATTGCGGGCGGATCGCGTACATCTTCTCGTAGCGGTAGCTCACGTCCACGATGCCGGCGTTATAGAGCTCGCTCTCGGGCTCGAGCAGGGTGCAAAGCACCGCGTACTCGCAGCCTTTCTGACGACGGTCGTGGTCGAGCTTCTTAAAGAAGTCCTCGTTCTTGTGCTTGGTCGCGGTTTCGTCATTCTCGTTTTTCATCTCGAACATGATCGAGATGATCTCGTTGCCGCTCGCGTCGCACTCACGGAAGATGAAGTCGCCCTTGGTACCCTCGGACGCATCGTTGTCTTTCTCAAAATACGCGTTGGGAAACGCCGTCATGCGCAAGCGATTGAACTCAGTCTCGCAGTGTTGCTCGAGCGACTCGCCCACCATCTTGGTGGACAGGCGCACCTTCATGTCCTTCAGGCGCTCAATCTCTTCGTCCTTGTAGCGGATCAGCTCATCGCTCGCGCGCTTGGCCTGCGCAAGCTCGAGCTCGTGTGCTGCCTTGGCCTGCTCCTCGCGTGAATCGCGCACTGCCAGCTCGCTCGTCAGCTTGGCACGCGCCTCGTCGCGCTCACGCTCCGCCGCGGCGACTGCTTCCGACAGGTTCATCTTTGCCGTCAGCTCCTGCTCACGCAGCTGGGCGCGCAGGCCCTCTGCCTCCTGCTCGGACTGAGCCTTTGCGGTGAAGAACTTCTCCTTCACTTTCGCCTGATAGTCGGCAAGCGTACGCTCAGCTTCGCTGCGAGCAGCATCAAGCTCGCGCTGCGATTCGGCGGCCGCGGCGGCAAGCGCCATCTCCTGGGCCTTGTCCGCCGAGGAGAGCTTTGCCTGCAGCTCGGCAATCTGAGCGTCACGGGCGGCCAGGTCGTTTTGAGCGGCGTTACGCACCGCGGCCTCGGCAAGCTTGGCTTCGTCGTCCTTGCGTCCCAGCTGCGCACGCAGGTTGTCAATTTCGCGCTGCAGCTCAGCGTTTTCCTTCTGCGCATCGGCACGAGCCTCAACCGCCGCACGCTGGCTTGCGCTCTCGCGCTCTGCGGCAGCGCCCTCGAGCTTGGCACGCAGCTCGGCCAGCTCGGCGTCGCGCCTGGCAACTTCCTGCGCCAGCTCCTGAGCCGCGGCGTTTTTCTGCTCAACGAGCTGAGCGTTACGCTCCGACTCCGCCTCCTGTAAGGCGGCAGCCGAGCGTGAGCGCTCAAGCTCCAGTGCCTGCTCGCCCTCGCGCTGGACGGCCTTCACGCGCTCATCCAGGTCGCGCGAGAACTCCGTATCGCGCACCTGTTTGACGATATCCGCATAGCCGGATGCATCGACCTTAAAGACTTCGCCGCAATGCGGGCACTTGATCTCGTTCATAGCAGCTCCTCGATGGACGCAAATTCTAATCGCCTACACTCTACCGCGCCGCGCGGACAAAAAAGGCGCCGCCGCCATAATGGCAACGGCGCCAAAACCACCACAAAGGTGCCTGTCCCCATCGTGGTGGTTTGGGTGCTTTACAGGTCGCGGTAGTCGATCAGACGCAGGTCGTCCTGAGCCTCGAGCCACGCCCGCAGTTCGGGGTCGATCAGCGCATCGACTTCCTTGGTACGATCGGTCGTAAGCGAACTGTTCTCGAGGATAAAACGATCGAGATAACCCGGATGGCACACGAAGACGACCGTCTCGCCATCGTCCATCTCGCGAACCGTCTGCATAATCGAGTCCTTGGGCTCGTAGCCCGGCTCCATCGAGCGCATCACCATGCGCAGATCGGTGTCTCCGCAGCGTACCACGGCCGTGGGGTCGAAACTCGCCTTTTGCTCCTTAAGGCCCAGCTCCTGTGCCACCGCCGAAATCGCTCGATTGAGGTTTTTGCTCATGACAGCGTGGGCCTCAAAGTAATCGGGCTCGCGACCCACGATCTCGACAAAGCGGTCATGCTGTGCGCGAATCTCAATGCAGGCCTCGTCGAAGTCAATCAGTTCCTCGCCACGCTTAAAGTGATCGCGGAAGGTACGGCTGCTATGGAACTCGCCGTTCTCATCGAGCATGCTCGGGATGAGCGCCGGGTCGGCACACGGCTTGCCCAGGCACACGTTGGTGTGCTGGCCCACCGCAATGCCGGCATCGGCCACGAGCGACCAACCACGCTCCGCCTCGGGCATATTGGGCATAAGGCCCACCGAGTGCACCAAACCCTCGTTGACGCTACGGGCAATCCCCAAATCAACAGCGTACGAATAACCGATATCGTCGGCACGAATAAGCAGTTGTTTCACAACGACTCCAATCTATGGAAAAACCACCACAAAGGTGCCTGTCCCCTTTATGGCGGTTTGAAAGCTACAGTCCAAAGAAGCTCAAGATCTGGTCTCGGTTTACGGGCTTGTAGCCATTGGCGTCGAGGCCCACATCGTAGCGGTAGATGGGGCGTTCGCGATCACGGTTGCGCGTGTTGGTGCGGTCTCCCCTGCTGTGGATATGTCCGTGCAGCATAATGGCGCCACGCGCTTTGCCGTTCCAACTGAGCATGGGGTAATGGCTCAAAACCAGGCGATGTCCCTTGGCATAGCCGGGGGCAATTTCCAGGTAATCGCGCACGTCATCCCAAATGTGCGGTGCGTCCGGATCTTCCCAATCGCCGTCATGGTTACCGCGGATGAGCGTCACGTTCTGACAGGCAATGCGCTCGCGCAGGAGCACGGCCTCCGCCATGGGCAAGCGATACGTAAAGTCTCCCAGGATATAGAGGCGGTCGTCCGCAGCAACGCACTCGTTAATGGCGTCAATAACCTTGCGGTTCATCTCCTCGACCGAGGCGAACGGCCGATCCATATCGTGCAGGATATTCGTATCGCCCAGGTGCAGGTCGGCGGTAAACCACATCATCGTCTGTGTCCTCATTTCGCAACGCGTCTAACACGTGCCTAGTATACAGACGCTTTGGCGCAGCGGTTACCCAAAGAGCCCGCCAAACAGTCCACGGCGGCGCTTGTCATTCTTCTTCGATACGTCGTCCCGTGCGTTCTTATCCTTCCGCTTTTCTCGATCCTGCTCCAGCTCATCGTCATCGAGCAGCAAGTCCCACTCAAACGGTTCATCCGTCAGATCAAACAGGTCGTCGTCATCAAACATGACAGCCTCCCCTAGCGGCTAGCGGGCATCCGCCACGTAAAGGCCAACGCGCACCTGATGCCAGGGGCTGCGCTCGGGCGCAACCTGCTGCACGCGGGCTTCAAACACATCTTCGTGCCCGTAATACATCATCACGGACAGCGGGCCAACCTCGTTTCCCGGAACATAGCCGAGCTTGATCTTGCCGAAATAGATCGCGACCGCCTCGGGATCGTGGGGATTATCGCGCTCGGCACACAGTGTCAGTTTATCGCCCGCTTTCAGATCGCCCAGAACCAATGCGCCGTCGGCATACTGAAATCCAGCGATGTGAAACGATAAAAGAACACGTGAAGGCTCGTACATGGCAGCTCCTCTAACGGCCGGAATAACCGGCACTTAACCTTATTGAGAAGTCTACGAACTCGTGCGGACACAAATAGACCAACCCGGGTCTTTTCGACCGTTTGTCGCAACGCTTGCATGCCAGAGCGCTTGCAGATAAGATAGGAGCACGGATGGCACCCGTGGCAGCGGGTCTTGCCAACTCCGATACACGTTTACATCGTGAGAAGTGGCCGTCTTCGCTTACGCGGGGGCGGCTATTTCGTTCGGCCGATAAACAGGCCGAGTTCGATAGCCGCGATTAACAACGCCAATAACGAAATAACATCGCTTACGCTCATACCAATTCCCTTCTAAAGAGAGTTGGCCCATCCGTACCCCGTGGCAGTAGTCTAACGCAAATGGCGGGCAATAGGAACACCTGTTCGTATTGCCCGCGCCTTTTTCTAGTGCACAAACATGCGCACGAACTTGTGCTTCCAGCTTGCGTAGGGCGCATAGCGGAACGGCACGTCCAGCCAGGTTGCCTTGCTCACGATGCTCTTCTTGTGGCTAAACGCATCGAAGCTTTCACGGCCATGGTACTGTCCCATGCCGCTTGCGCCCATGCCGCCAAAGCCCATATGGCTCGTAGCCAGATGCATGATCGTGTCGTTAACGCAGCCGCCGCCAAAGGGCACGTAGCGCACAAAGCGCTGCTGCACCGCGCGGTCCCGGCTAAAGATGTACAGGGCCAGCGGCGTCGGACGCTCCATAATAAACGCCTCGGCCTCGTCTAGACCTTCAAACGTCAGCACCGGCAAGATGGGGCCGAAAATCTCCTCCTGCATCACGGCATCCTCGGGCGTCACGCCGTCCAGGATCGTCGGCTCAATCTTGAGTGAGGCCTCGCGTGCCGCACCTCCCAGCACAACCTTGTCGGGATCGATCAGCCCGCGCACGCGCGCGAAATGCTTGGCGTTGACGATATGGCCGTAGTCCTCGTTGTCGAGCGGGTGCTCGCCAAACATGCGGCGGACTTCCTCCTTGATGAGGCCCAATAGCTCGTCGTGCACGCGCGCGTCAACCAGCAGATAGTCGGGCGCCACGCAGGTCTGGCCCACGTTGAGCCACTTACCAAAGGCGATACGCCGCGCCGCGACCTTCAGATTTGCGGAGGCGTCCACGATGCAGGGGCTCTTGCCACCCAGCTCAAGCGTCACGGGCGTGAGATTTTTGCTCGCGTGCTCCATGACAAGCTTGCCGACCGGAACGCTGCCGGTAAAGAAGATTTTGTCCCAGCGCTCATCGAGCAGCGCCTCGTTCTCGGCACGGCCGCCCTCGACGACCGTCACCAGGCGCGGATTAAACGCTTCCTCGCAAATCTGCTTGAGCACCGCACTTGAAGCCGGCGCATAGGCACTCGGCTTGATGACCACCGTGTTGCCCGCAGCGAGTGCACCGGCGAGCGGCTCGAGCGTCAACAAAAACGGGTAGTTCCAAGGCGCCATAATCAGCGTCACGCCATAGGGAACCGGCTGCGTCCTGCACACGCTAATGGCATTGGCGAGGTCGCACGGGCGCAGGCGTGCGCGACTCCATCGGGCCACATGCGCAATCTGATGGCGAATCTCGGAAAGCGACGTGCCGATCTCGCACATATACGCCTCGTCGTGCGACTTGCCCAAATCGGTCTTGAGCGCCCGGGCGATATCGTCCTCGTGCGCCCGCACCGCATCGCGCAGGCGCACGAGCGCGCGGCGGCGAGCATCGACATCGAACGTGGCATGCGTCTTAAAATAGGCGCGCTGACTGCTAACGATGCATGCGATTTCCTCGGTGTTCATGGGCCCTCCTAGTTCTCGTCCTCAAACATACCACCCGCGACGACCTCGTACATATGCTCGAGCTCCAAACGGTCCATTAAAAGCGGGACAGGATACAGCGGATTGGCCTCGGCATCGGCATGGGCCGCCATTTGCGGAATATCGGAGCGACGAATACCCGAGACATATTTAGGAATTCCCAAGGCCTCGTTCATGCGATCGACCCAATCGATAAAGGCCTCGGCGGCAAGACTGTCCTGCGCGGTGGCCGGCGCGATGCCCGCCATGCGAGCAAGATCGGCAAGCTTGGGAGCGGCGGTGTCGCCATAGGCGCGAAGCATGTGCGGCAGGATGATAGCGTTGGCCAAACCGTGTGGAATGCCGTATCGGCCGCCCAGGCTGTGCGCGATGGCGTGCACGTATCCGACATAGGAGCGCGTAAATGCGACGCCCGCCTTATACGCCGCCGAAAGCATATTGCGGCGCGCACGCATGTTGTCGCCATGTTCATAGGCCTCGAGCAAATTGTCGTGGATGAGCTGAACCGCCTGGCGCGCCATCTTGCGCGTGTAGGGCGTAGTGCTGCGGCCGACAAAGGCCTCTACGGCATGCGTCAGGGCATCCATGCCCGTCTGTCCCGTAATGGCAGCAGGCAGGCCACGCGTAAACTCGGGATCGTGCACCGCAAAGCGCGGGATGAGCACAAAGTCGTTGATGGGGTACTTATAGTGCGTCTCGTCATCGGTAATCACCGCCGCGAGCGTGACTTCGCTTCCCGTGCCGGCGGTAGTGGGAACCGCGATAAGCAGCGGCAGGAGACGGTGGACACGCAACAGGCCGCGCATCTTGTTGATGGGCTTGTTTGGCTGCGCAATGCGCGCGCCCACGCCCTTGGCGCAGTCCATAGCCGAACCGCCACCAAAGCCGATAATGGCCCGGCAGTCGTTCTCGCGATACAGCGCCGCCGCTTCCTCCACATTCGAAACCGTGGGGTTCGCACGCGTATCGGCATAGACCGTAACGCCAATCCCCTTGGACGCGAGCGCGCGCTCGAGCGGCGCCGTGAGCCCCAAACGGGCAATGCCAGGGTCTGTCACGATGAGCACACGCTGAATCGAACGCTTTTGAAGCACCGCGGGCACATCCTCGGCATGCTCCAAAATACGCGGCTCGGTATAGGGCAGGATCGGCAATGCGATGCGAAAAACCGTCTGATATGTTCGGCACCAGGCGCGACGGGCTAGATGCATAAAGGAAACTCCTTCATTTGTTGATGGGTCAACATTTGCTCGACCGATTGTACTCATCGCGGAACGCAAGCGACCCATTAATCGTTAATCAATCAACATCTTCATATTGTTCGGGGCCATCGCGCTCATCTGCCGGTGTTAATCTTTCAGAGTCCATCAGACGCGCATCTACCGCAAAGGAGGCATCAAGATGCACGACATCTGGAACCCCTGGCATGGCTGCACGCGCGTCAGCGAGGGATGCGACAACTGCTACATGTATTACATGGACGGACAACGCGGTATCGACCCCTCCGTGATTAGCAAAAGCAAGTCGGGCTTTACCTATCCCCTCCAACGCCGCCGGGACGGCAGCTACAAAGTTCGCGCCGGCGAGCTTATCCGCATCTGCATGACGAGCGACTTCCTGTTGCCCGAGGCCGATCCCTGGCGACCAGAAGTATGGGACATCATTCGCCAGAGGCCCGATGTAAAGTTCTTTATTCTGACCAAACGTCCCGAGCGTTTTAGCGAATGCCTTCCCGGCGACTGGGGCGATGGCTGGCGAAACGTCATGCTCAACGTAACCTGCGAGAACCAGCGCCGGGCAGATGAGCGGATTCCCCTCCTGCTCGCCACGCCCGCAGCACACCGCGGCATCATGTGCGCGCCATTTATCGGAAGTGTGTCGGTCGAGAAAGCCGCCCCCGGCAGCCTTGGAAAGCCCGATGGGATCGAGCAGGTCATCGCAGGCGGAGAAAACTACGCGGGAGCACGCCCCTGCCATTACGAATGGGTGCGCCAGCTGTATGCCGAATGCGTGGCGGCAGATGCAACGTTCGCTTTCATCGAAACCGGAAGCACCTTCGTTAAGGACGGGCAAACCTATCACCTTCGTGGCAAAAATCTGCAAAGCGAGCAGGCATGGAAATCAGGCCTCCAGCACCGCGGCAGCCAAATCGAATGGGACCTAAGGGACCCGCTCGGCTTGGAAATCCCCAGCTCGGAGCTTTGGGATCCACCGTATTATGAGTGGTGCGAAACCTGCGGAAGCAAGTTCATCTGCAACGGCTGCGTCCGCTGCGGACTATGCGGGCGCTGTTAGAAGACAGTATCAAAATTGTTTTATTAAAAATCATTCCTAATAGGCTTCACATTCGGTCTCATTTATGGATAATAGAACTCGTCAAGACGCGCGTCCGGAGAGGGCCCTTACGGGACCGGACAAGCGCCCCATCGCCATCGATCGAAAGGATCGAATCATGAAGTTTGTTTGCCCCGTATGCGGTTATGTGGAAGAGTTCGACGGCGACCAGCTGCCCGAGGACTTCAAGTGCCCCCAGTGCGGCGTTCCCGGTTCTCGTTTCCTGAAGCAGGAGGAGGGCCAGCTCGAGTGGGCTGCCGAGCACGTCGTGGGCGTCGCCAAGATGGAGGGCGTCTCCGAGGACATCGTTGCCGACCTGCGCGCCAACTTTGAGGGCGAGTGCTCCGAGGTCGGTATGTACCTGGCCATGGCTCGCGTCGCTCATCGCGAGGGTTACCCCGAGATCGGCCTGTACTGGGAGAAGGCTGCCCACGAGGAGGCCGAGCACGCCGCTAAGTTCGCCGAGCTCCTGGGCGAGGTCGTGACCGACTCCACCAAGAAGAACCTCGAGATGCGCGTTGAGGCCGAGAACGGCGCCACCGCCGGCAAGACCGATCTTGCCAAGCGCGCCAAGGCCGCTGGCCTCGATGCCATCCACGATACCGTGCACGAGATGGCTCGCGACGAGGCCCGCCACGGCAAGGCTTTCGCCGGCCTGCTCAAGCGCTACTTTGGCTAAGACAGCCGCCTGAGAGACAATCTCTAGCTCGATGAGGCCCGGACCGCACGGTTCGGGCCTTTTTCGTGCCTCACGAACTTGTTAACTCCCTGAAATAAGACCACCTTAGGCATCGGTTTCTCGTCAAAAACTAAGTGAGTAGACTTTTTGGAACTTGCCGAGCACACCATCCATATTGCTTTATAAAGCCGCAGGTAAATGACTTGTTGCAAAACGGCCTGGTCGCCAAAGTGCCAAAAGTCTACTCACTTAGAACCGCAGCCGTCCACGATCGAGCTGTTTTGTGTCTAACGGGCATCTTTCCGTCAATTACTCCCAATTTTGTCCAGTCAACGAATAGTTCAGACCGAAGTAATGTCTCAGCCCTTTGCTCATCTGAGCTTTTATCACGATATTCAGCATCGAGCATCCTGCATACGGCCTTAACAATCGCGCGGAATCTACCCTCATCGGATATCTGTCTGTGTGTCAGGAGAAGTACATCGTAGCCCATGGCCTGAAGGGCTGTCATGCGGTCAGCGTCACGCAAGCCATCCCCTGCGCGTCCGTGCGAGGCCTTCCCCTGACATTCAATGGCCACCTGTCGCCTGCCGTCCGGCGAAGAAAGAAGTAGGTCGATATATACACGGGACTTTCCCACAATCGCTCGAGCACTTGTGCTTAGCTTCACTTCGACATTGAGCTCTATGCCGCAGAACCCTTCGCCTCCCAGGGCTCGCGGCAGTCCAAGCAACAAATACGCCTCGACCTCAAAAGGCGACGCGGCACCCAATGGAACGAGTTGCGATACCGCCATAAATCTATTGCCGTAACGCATCCCGCAAACATCTGAACAAAAACGGTCAAGGTCTCCGCCCAAAACCAAAGCGTCTCGACGCCATAAATTTGAAGCGGTGCCGTCTTCGGACGGGCAGCGCACCCAACCGAACGCTGTCGAAATCGCGCCCGAATCAATTGCGCGCGTAAGCTCCGCCTCAAGCGCCGCCGGCAGAGCGCACACCGCAAACAAGCCGCACATCTCCGCCAATACCAAAAGAAGCTGAAGATCCGTCAGATGCCGCAACATGATGAATGCCGTCAGTAGAGGAGACGTAATCAAAAATCCATGCTCCGTTTCCAGCACGGATTCCCTGGGGAGCTCACCGAGGAACAGCCGCTGCCTAATGCTGGCAGGACAAGTCCGCTTGTTTCTCGTCCGAACCAATGTATACAACGGAAAGCCGAGCGCAACCGCAGCCGTCGGGTTACGGGCGAGATTATATCGCTGCCGGTCTTCTTCCGGCCGTGGAAGCGGCGGACACAAAGCGCGGACCTGAGGGGGCAAACGCCAGTACCTAAAAGCCGATATGTCACAAAGCAGATCCTTCATAAGCACAGGAAAACACGAATTTCAACCCAATCGGTCTCGCATTGGCGCGAACGCACCAAAAAATGGCGTCGAACGGACTACTATGTTTTCAACAGCCCTCCCCAACTGACCAAAAGCTTGCCGAGAACTGGACGAAGCCCTGTTGAAAACCCCTTTTATTTCTCATGCCGAAGCTTTGCGCGGCAAGTGAGTAGACTATTTGGAACACCCCGAGCAGACCGGTCATTCTGCTTCTCAAAACCACAGGTAGATAGCTTGTTACAAAACTGCCTAGTCGCCAAAGTGCCACAAGTCTACTCACTTAGGTTACAGAGCGCCCCCGTTAGCTGCAATTCCAAGGTATTAAGCACCTTCGGGCTCAGATCGTCATACTGGACAAGAATTTGAGTTGAGTTTTCAGGGACAGATGCGCCATCGGTACACCAAAAACAGTCACTGATATCGATAAAAGGGATACTCGAGTGCATGAGGGCCCGTGCAAAAGAGTTTCCGCCCGCTTCGCACTCCGCAACCACGGTGCAGTAAAGACCCGCGTCTGCGTGTTCAATCGAGACCTCCCCCGCCGGAAATGCCTTCCGCACAAGCGTCGTCAAGCTATCGCGCACCTCACGAGCACGAACGCGCACCCGGTTCACATGGCGCTCGTAATCGCCCGATTCGAGCAAGCGCGCCAACGCAACCTGATCTACGGAGCTGACCGACGAGGCATAAAAACCCAGCTCACGCCTAAATCGTTCCATGAGCTCATCGGGCAGGACCATATACGCCAAACGCAAGGCCGATGACAGGCTCTTAGAAAAGGTATTGGTGTAGATGACCGATTGGGCAGCATCGATCGATGCGAGCGCGGGGATCGGCTTGCCAGCAAGGCGAAACTCGCAATCGAAATCGTCCTCAATGAGATATCGACCCGGCCGCTCGGCAGCCCAGCTCAGCAGTGCGTAGCGACGCGCGATACTCGTCACCAGGCCAGTCGGATATTGATGAGACGGCATAAGGTGAAGAACATCCGCCCCGGCATCGAGCAGCTCACCCAAGTTAACGCCCTCACCATCCAGCGGAATATGCCGCACCTTGCAGCCCATGGCCTGATAGATGCGCGTCAGACGCAAATAGCCCGGGTCCTCGACAGCGTATATCTTGTCCGCGCCAAGTAGCTGCACCAGCATCGTATCGAGCAACTGGGCGCCCGCACCGATGACGATGTTGTCTGGATTGACATTCATACCCCTCGTCCCGCGAAGATGATGCGCAATTGCATGTCGAAGCCGAGCGGTACCTTGCGCAGGCGCGGGCGAGAAGATTTCGCGCTCATCTTCGGACGTCAGCGTTGCCCGCAGAGCACTTTGCCAGAGGCGCGCGGCTTCCAAGGCAGATGGAGAGAGCGGAGCGAATTGCTCAGGCTGTCCACCAGCATCCTGTGCGTTGAGACCCACAGGAGCGGAATCTCGATCGGCATCCTCCGCAGCCGAAGCCAGAACCGGGGCTTCGGGAAGCTCGCATGCGTAGTAGCCACGACGCGGCTTTGAGCAAATATAGCCCTCGGCAAGCAACTGACTATATGCATTCTCGATAGTAATAACGCTAATTCCCAGATGACTGGCAAAGGCACGCTTGGAGGGCAGGTGCTCCCCCGCCGCAATGCGCCCGGCAACGATATCGTCTCGAATTTGCTGGTAAACATACTCGTAGAGCGATGCTTCGCCGCGTTGTTCCAAATCGTAGTCAAGCATGAACTTGCCACCTGACCTTATCGTGTCATTCAATCTGGTATTAGTCTGACCTTACTATTATCTCTAAAACTGATTATTCCGCTATACCCAGCTCCCCTATAGGATGTTCCGTCAAGCAATACACATGCCACACAAGGGAGTAACCATGGCAGAACAGACTAGCAAGGCCGATCGCGTCAAACTCAACCGCGAACTCGCGCAGATGCTCAAGGGCGGCGTCATCATGGACGTCACCACGCCCGAGCAGGCACGCATCGCCGAGGAGGCGGGCGCCTGCGCCGTCATGGCGCTCGAGCGCATCCCGGCCGACATCCGCGCCGCCGGCGGCGTGTCGCGCATGAGTGACCCCAAGATGATCAAGGGAATTCAGGAGGCCGTCTCCATCCCCGTTATGGCCAAGTGCCGCATCGGCCACATCGTCGAGGCGCAAATCCTGCAGGCCATCGAGATCGACTACATCGATGAGTCCGAGGTCCTCTCCCCTGCCGACGATGTCTATCACATCGACAAAACCCAGTTTGACGTCCCGTTTGTCTGCGGTGCTCGCGACCTGGGAGAGGCGCTGCGCCGCGTTGCCGAGGGCGCCACGATGATCCGCACCAAAGGCGAGCCGGGCACGGGCGATGTCGTCCAGGCCGTGCGCCACATGCGCAAGATCCAAAAGCAGATCCGCGATGTTGTCGCCCTGCGCGACGACGAGCTCTTTGAAGCAGCCAAGCAGCTGCAGGTTCCGGTCGAGCTGGTACGCGAGGTTCACGCCACGGGCAAGCTCCCCGTCGTAAACTTTGCCGCCGGCGGCGTGGCGACCCCCGCCGACGCTGCGTTGATGATGCAGCTGGGTGCCGAGGGCGTCTTTGTGGGTTCGGGCATCTTTAAGAGTGGCGACCCCGCCAAGCGCGCCGCCGCCATCGTCAAGGCCGTCGCCAACTTCACCGATGCCAAGCTCATCGCAGAGCTTTCGGAGGACCTGGGCGAGGCCATGGTCGGCATCAACGCCGACGAGATCGAGATCATCATGGAGGAGCGCGGACGCTAGTCCGGCAGAAAGGATCGCACATGAGCGATTACGCAGACCAGACGGTCGCCGTGCTGGCGGTCCAAGGCGCTTTTGCCGAGCACGAGGCAAGGCTGTCCGAGCTGGGCGCGCGCTGCGTCGAGTTGCGACAGACAGCCGATTTGAAGCAAAACTTTGACCGCCTGGTACTTCCCGGCGGCGAGTCAACCGTTCAGGGCAAGCTGCTTGAGGAGTTGGGCATGCTCGACGAGCTTCGCGCCCGCATTGCTGAGGGCATGCCCGTCATGGGCACCTGCGCCGGCTTGATTCTGCTGGCGCACGATCTTGCCGCCCATGACGATAAGGGCACGCCACGTTTGGCGACCATGGATGTGCTCGTCGAGCGCAACGCCTACGGCCGACAGCTCGGCAGCTTTCGAACCACAGGGCAGGTAGTCGGCATCGACGGTGAAGTGCCGTTGACGTTTATCCGCGCGCCCCGCATCGTCGAGGTCCACGGCGACGCCAAGGCCTTAGCGGAAGTCGACGGCCGTATCGTTGCCGCCCGCCAAGGCAACCAGCTCGGCGTAACCTTCCACCCCGAACTCGACGAAGACACCCGCCTCCACGAACTATTCCTGCAAATGTAGGCAGATAAAACGAAAGTGGATTTTCGGACACATAGAAATTGAGAGTGGATAATCTCCCACCTTGAGCCAACATTCAGGCCAAAACCGGGAGATTATCCACTCTCATTCTGACTAGTCGTTGGGGACGTTCTTAAACGACTAGTCAAACAAGAACGTCCAACGTTTACTTTGAACCGTGACGGCGCCGCAGGTAGAGGACGGACAGCGAGCGCCCGCCAGAGCGAACAAATTGGCATGAAAAGAGGACGGCATAGACCTTCTGGTCATGCC
>NZ_JADNOH010000047.1 GCF_015557435.1 Collinsella aerofaciens | reverse complement strand
ACTTGCAGCGACGGACCTCAGGACACTCTTACACCACGTCTGCGCGCGCGACCAAGCATCGAATGTTGGGACGGTTTTTCTGCCACTCGATCGGGTGGAATCGCTAACTTGCATGCGAAGGTGTGCGAATCCGCGAGCAGGGGAATAAGGTTGGTTATCCGACCCATTGGAGGGCTCATGGACCTGCCGATCGTCCTGTCCCATAAGACTGCCTGGCTGTACCACAACGTGGTGCGCCCGTCCGAGCCGCTCTCGCGAGCAAGCAGCCTATACGATGAGGACTCGCTTGCTAACGAGGCGGAGCCGACTGCGGGCCTGCCCAAATTGGGACTCGATGCCAAGGGACTGAGAATATCTGCGGCGGTCGAGATTGTCACCGACTACCTGGCCTTACTTGGCATTCCGCATGAAGAGCTCGATCGTATTGACACGCTGGTTGGTTTCGATTTTGAACGCTCTCGACCGGCGGGTCTCCGACGCCATGTGTTTGGAGCGCCCATACCCTCGGATCATCTTATCGAGGTGGCAGAGGGTCTCTTGGTGGTTGATGAGGCCATGTGCTTTGTCCAGGCGGGCTCGTGGATGAGTGAGCCTGAGCAGCTGGAATATGGGTATGAAATCTGCGCCCGTTACCATTTGAATCATTTGTCGTCAGGCGATTATATCGAGATGGGGCAGAGGTATACCGTTGCCGACTTGATCGCTTATTGCGATGAAAACCGATCTCGTCAGGGGGCTATACGCGCGGCCGCCGTGCTCAAGCGCGTGCACGATGGCGCACGATCGCCCATGGAGACGGCCACTGCAATCATGGTCGTCGCGAAGCGTTCCCAAGGCGGGCTAGGGTACACCAGGGTTGAACTCAACCATCGGGTCGATGTTCCCAACGAGTTCAAATATCTCGCTAAGGCCGGGTATTTCGAGATCGATGTATTTGCGCCTGCGAGCGGTACGGGGATTGAATACAACGGCTCGGACCATCTTGATAAGCAGCGCAGTGCGTCGGACGCGGAGCGCATGACCGTTCTTAGCGCGCTGGGCTTTAGGATGATCGTCCTCACTGGGACTCAGTTTGCCAACCGGCTGCAATTGCACCGGGCGATGAATGCCATCGCGCTCGCTATGGGCCTCAAGTGCGACCGAAGCGAAGCGTTCCAGAAACGGCAGAATGACCTGCGGGAATTCGTGATTCGGCACTGGAACGGCGGCCTCTAGGGGCGTCTAGCTCATCTTCCGAGCCCTGCGAACACCTAAACCGTCCCAACATTCGACGTTTTTTGCCAATATCGGAAAAGCATCGAATGTTGGGACGGTTTGAATACTGAGGATGGGCTCGGGAAGCCCTTCTTGCTCGAATGGCCTGTCCTGTCGTACGGGTGTCGACCTGGTTCTCTTGTGGGGTATTATGTTTCCCGAAGAATAAATCGCTGCGCGAGGGGAGGATTGCGTGGACGAGCGCGCGCAACATGACGGTTTTGGCCGCGATATCAACTATTTGCGCATTGCCGTGACCGACAAGTGTAATTTCCGCTGCATCTACTGCATGCCTGCCGATGGCGTGGCGCCGCGCGCGCACGACGAGTTACTCAGCGCCGAGGAAATCGCCCGTTTTGTGCGTCTGGTGGCGGGGGAGGGCATTCGCCGCGTGCGCCTGACGGGTGGCGAGCCGCTGGTCAGCCGCCGCATTATCCCGCTCATCCGCGATATCCGCGCGATCCCGCAGATCGAGGACATCTCGCTCACCACCAACGGTGCCCTGCTGCCCAAGCTGGCGCCGGAGCTTAAAGATGCCGGGCTCGACCGCGTCAACATTTCGCTCGATACGCTCGACCCCGCGCTCTTTGGAAAGATCACGCGCCTTGGCCGGCTCGAGCAAACCATGGCGGGCATCGATGCGGCGCTGACCTGGGGCTTTGAGCCGGTTAAGGTCAACTGTGTGGTCGTCCGCCGGCTCAACCAGGACGTGGCGGCCCTCGCGCGCCTGACCGTCGACCGCCCCATTCACCTGCGCTTTATCGAATACATGCCCATCGGCGATGAGCACACGAGCTCGCATTGCGCCGTGGATCCTCATGCGCCCACGCTCAATCCCGAGTTGTGGGACGCGAGCGACACCGTGCCAAGCGACGAGCTGCGGGCGCGCATTAATGCCGGCGCCGCTGCGGTGGGCCTGGGCGAGCTTGAGCCACTCGACATCAACGACGCTCCTGCCGGTGCCGGTCCCGCGCGCTACTGGCGCTTTCCGGGCGCGGCGGGTACGGTTGGCTTCATTAGCGCCATGTCCAACCATTTTTGCGCGAGTTGCAACCGTTTGCGCCTGACGGCCGACGGCAGCGTGCGCCCCTGCTTGTTTAGCGATGCCGAGTATTCGGTCCGCGAGGCGCTGCGCCGTGGTGATGATATGCAGGTACTTTCGATTTGGCGCGATGCCGTGGCCCACAAACCGCAGGAACACGCGATAATTGAGGGCACGCAACGATTTATGTCCCAAATCGGAGGATGATCATATGGCCAAGAGCAGGTACGCCGATGCTACTAAGGCCGCTCGCAGGGCCGCGATGTCTGCCCACAAAGCTGCGGCAGCCAGCAAAGACGCCGTGTCCACGACCGCACAGTCGGCCGCCAGCGATAACGCTGCCGCACCTTCCCGCGACGCGCACCGCGACGAGCTGACGCACGTGGACGCCAAAGGCGAGGTGCGTATGGTCGACGTATCCGACAAGGCCGAGACGCACCGCATCGCCATCGCCGAGGGCACCATCCTCATGCATCCCGAGACGCAGGCCATGGTGCTGCAGGACCGCGCCAAGAAGGGCGACGTACTCGCCTGCGCGCGTGTCGCGGGCATCATGGCCATCAAGCGCACGAGCGACATCATCCCCATGTGCCATCCGCTGCTCATCACCAAGAGCAAGTGCGATATCGAGCCCATCGCTCCGGCAGGAACGCCGGCCGACGAGACGCCCGAGGGCTGGGCGCCGGCGCGTCCCGACGGACAGGTCGGCTTTCACGTGCTGGTCACGGCGGGCGTGACGGGCAAGACGGGCATCGAGATGGAGGCGCTGACCGGCGCGAGTGCCGCATGCTTGACCATCTACGACATGTGCAAGGCAGTCGACCGCGGCATGGAGATCGTCGACGTGCGTTTGCTGCACAAGGAGGGCGGACGCTCGGGCGTGTGGGATCGCGCGGAGCGTCAAGCTGCCGCTGCCGAGGCCGCCGCTGACGACGGCGCCGCGCCCGCGAGCGCATCCGCCCCGGCCGTGCCCGCAGTTCCCACTCCGGCTGCCCCAGCAATCGCGTTTATCGGCTACCAGAACTCGGGCAAGACCACGCTCGTCGAGAAGGTCATCGCCGAGCTTACCCGCCGTGGCCTGCGCGTGGGCTCGCTCAAGCATCATGGGCATCACGGCTTTGATATCGACGTGCCCGCCAAGGACACCTGGCGCCATCACCAGGCGGGATCCAAACACGTGGGTCTCATTTGCGCCACGCGCTGGGCGGAGTACGCCGACACGCGCGAGGAGGACGAGATGCCCGCGCGCGAGCTGCTGTCGCGCTACAACGACGTCGATGTGGTGATCATCGAGGGCTATAAGACCGAGGGCTTTGACAACATCGTGGTCGCGCGCTCCGGTGTCGATCGCCTGCGCGGCAAGAGCTCGCTCGATCTGGTCGACGGCCGCACGCTGGCCCTCGCCTGCAACGAGGCCCTGGCGCGCCAGGCTTTTGACGCCGGCTTTGCGACCCGAGCCATCAACATCAACGACGCCCGAGCCATCTGCGATTTGATTCAAGACCATCTCGCCTAAAACCTGCCAAAAAGGGACAGGTTAATTTTGGCAGGTTTTATCTGGGCAAACGTCATTTCCACCACAAAGGGGCCAGGCACCTTTGTGGTGGTTTTTGCTTTAGTAGATGTGTGGGACATGCCTTACAATCTACCAAGTAGTTCATCCGGGCGAAGACGGAGAGAAGGGGCCCGATGCGTCCTTAACGTTGCATACAGAAAGATTGAGTCGATGGCCGGCGGTCAATGCCCGCGGCCCGTATTCGTATGCAACAAGGAGCGCCCATGTCCCTATCTCGAATCTCAAAATCCCAACCATCGCTGTCCGCGCAGGCCAAGCGCCTGGTGGCAATGCGGTTTCTCATCTACACCGGCTTCCAGACCAGCTACTTTATCGGCGTTATCGGAACGCTTACCTATGCGGACGGCGCTTCGGTCGTCGCGACGTCGCTGGCCGTTCTGTTTATGAACGTCTTCGTGATCTTGGGATCCTTTGCGGGTGGCGCGGCGCTCGACGCCTGGGGCCCGCGCCACCATTTTCTGTTGAGCATCGTCGGCACGCTGGCAACGGGCGCGGCGATTATCGCCTTTGGCGACGCGACCGAGACGGTCCTTGCCGGCGCAGTACTCTTGGGCTTTGTGATGGGGTTCGCCCAGCCCATCGCCACGTCCTACCCGGCCTATCTCACCGATGACCCCGTCGAGCTCAAAGACATCAACTCCGCCATCACCATGTTTTCCAACGTGAGCATTATCGTTGGCCCCACGCTGGGCGGCTTTGTGGCGGCTGCAGCATCGTCGCGCGCGGTGTTCGTGCTCATGATGCTGTTCACCCTGCTTGCGCTCATTGCCGGCTGGGGTTTTAGACCGCAGGCGGGCCACATCGTCGGGCAAGCGAACAACGATTCAGCGGGGGAAGGGGAGCGCGCAAGCCAGCCCAACCGCTCCAACCCCAACACGTCCGCCAGCGCCACCTTCGCGACCAGCATCAAGACGGTCTTTACCAACAGCGTCCTCGCCCTGCTCTTCTGCATCATCTTCCTTTCGAACTTTGGCTATGGGGCCTTCGATCCGCTGGAATCGTTCTTCTATCGCGATGTCCTGCACGTTGGCGTCGAGTGGATGGGCTGGCTCTCGTCGGCATCCGGTGTGGGCGCGGTGTTGGGCGCCGTGGTCGCGCTCCGCATGCCGCCGCGCCTCATCGGTCTTAAAACGCTGCTCGTGGCGCTTATGTCCGTGGGTCTGGGAAGCCTGCTCTACGTGGGCACGCCGTACGTGGGCGTGGCGCTCGTCGGCCAGATCGCCCTGGGCGTGGCCTGGGGCGTCGTCAACCCGCTCCACAACACCATCGTGCAAACGACGGCGCCACTCGAGCAGCTCGGCCGCGTCAACTCGGTCATGGGCTTTGGCAACATGTTTGCCGGCGTGGCGCCGCCAGCGATCGCCCCGTGGCTGGCAGCAACATTTGGCGTGCAGCAGACACTCGTAGGCGCGGGCCTGGTCGTAACGGCAGTTCCCGCGGCGCTGCTGCTGTTTGGACGCGGACATTTGGATCGTGCTGCAGAACGGTAAGAAACCGTCACAACATTCGATGAAAATCGCGATTTTGCCGAAAAACGTCGAATGTTGTGATGGATTGTGCTGAGGCCCGAGCACCACAAGCCGCCACAAAGGGGTCAGGCACCTTTGTGGCGGTCGGGTCCCAACGACCCGCGCCTTGGTATACCATGTACGCCGTTTGCGAATACACCCCACGCTGCGGCACAACCCAGAAAGGCCCCCATGGACGCCACCTTCAGCCACATCAAAGCCGTGTTCTGCGATATCGACGGCACATTGCTCACGAGCGAGCACACGGTGTCCCCGCACACCGTGGCGGCGATCCGCGCCCTGCGCGAGCGTGGCGTGCTCTTTGGCCTGTGCACCGGGCGCGACGCCCACGCGACCGAGGCCATGTACGAGCTCTGGGGCATCGAAGGCCTGGTGGACGTGCTCGTGGGCTGCGGTGGTGCCGAGGTCATCGACCGCGCGCACGACATCAACGAGCTGAGCTATCCGCTGCCGGGCGAGACCATCGCGCGCATCTGCAAGCACATGGCGGACCTTCCGGCAACGCCCGTCTGCCCCCGAGACGGCGTGTTCTACGTGCCCGAGAGCAACGCGTGCGTCGAGCACTTGTCGCGCGTCGACGGCGTGCCCTACCAGGTGGTCGATTTTGCCGAGTTCTTGCGCGAGCCGCAGCCCAAGGTGATGTTTACCATGGCGCCCGAGGTAATGCCGCGGGTGATTGAGCGGGCGTCGACGTTTGCCGATAACACTGTTAAGGCGGCGGCTCTGCAAACCACGCAGCGCCTCTACGAGTTCATGGATCCGCGCGTGTCCAAGACGCGCGGCCTTGTACGCGTGGCAGAGCTCAACGACATGGAGCTTACGAACATTTGCGTGTTTGGCGATGCCGATAACGACACCTGCATGGTGGCTGACGCCGGCGTGGGCGTGGCCATGGCAAACGGCAGCGACGCCACCCGCGCCGCCGCCGATTTTGTAACCGCCAGCAACGACAAAGACGGCATTGCGATCTTTATCGAGGAACATCTGTTGTAGCGCTGGGGGAGAACCACCGCAGAAGGGGGCAGGCTCTTTTGCGGTGGCCTCAGGCGATTTGGGCGAATTGATACCTAAAAGCTGTGTGAAAAATCAAATATTGCTGTCTGAACATCATGTTTCTAACCACCGGTGGGTTCAAGATATTCTCATCAATTTGGTAGGATATTCCTTCCGGTTGATGACCTACCGCTCACGGTCGATTTTCGACCGTTCACAGGATGTTTGCTCTTGAGCAAAATGTTGTGCAAATAAATCTAATGCCATTAAAAATAATACGCAACTAAATTACCAGCAGAAACAAAAAATAGATAGCGAATAAACGAAGGCAAATCCGAGCAATTGTCAAGAGAATTGAGAACTCACTACAAAACTATCGGTTTTATTTGCTCAGCTGTTTAACAATCGTTATAAGTGCATAACTAAACGAGCGCAATTACAGATTGCGCAGATACGTTTGATAGTGAAAGAGCAAGATCGCGGTCTCTTGGGGAGGAGACATCGATGAAAGCGAATTCAGAAAAAACTAAGCAGAGTAAAAAAGCGACGCGCCGTGTACTGGCAGGCGTTTTGTGCGGAGCCTCCGTGTTGAGCCTGGTGCTGTCGCTCGTCATGCCCCCGATCTCGCAGGCTATTGCCAACGATGCCCAGACGGTTTCTACCGAAGAAACTGTGACGGGGGATTCTTCAAGTGAGTCTACTGATGTAGAAAACACCAACAACGGGGATACCGAAAACCAGAATAGTGACGATGTCGAAAACGGCGTGGGCGATCCCCAACCGGAGGAGCAGCCCAAGGACGAGTCGCAGGCAGAAGATAATGAAGCGGTCGACGATGGCACTGTCTCGGTAGCCGAAGAAGCTGCGGAGAACGAAGAAGCAGCCACGGCTATTGCTAATGGCGGTGAATTGCGAGATAAGCTTCAGGGCATTGAGGAAAATCAAGCTGTTAGCTTTGAGCTTGCAAACGATATCGACTATCCCGGCGAAATCAAACTTGAGAAGAGCGGCAGCAATATAACGCTGGACTTAAGCGGCCATAAAATCACGCATTCGGGCGACAATTCAAATAAGCCACTCTTCAACATCACCAATAACGCGGCGCTTACAGTTAAAGATTCTAACCAAGGGTCTGATCAAAAGCAGACTTCGGATGGCGGCAATAATGGGCGAGTTGCCTCGATGGACTACGACACCAGCTCTGGCATTCCGACCAAACTCACGTATTACGTGACCGAATCTACGCCGAACGGTACGGGGACAACCGAGACTCTCTATAGGCACGAGGTCAGCATCAACGGTGCCATCGTGGGTACCGCTGCCGGCTCCACGATGAGGCTCATCAACGTTTATGCGGGCGGTACGTTTAATCTTGATAGCGGTGTAATTACCCAACAGTATAATTGCAATGTTGGCAACCTCATCTATGCCGAGAACGGCTCTACTGTCAACATGAGCGGTGGCTATGTGTGTGGCGCTTCTAGCTCGGGCGCGGGCGCGGGCATTAAGGTGTCCAACGATAAAGGTAAGGCCTCGACCCTAAAACTGACCGGTGGCGTAATTGCCGGCAACAGCGCTCCTAGTGGCGGCGGTGTGTATGCTGGAGGTTCCACGGTCACCATAACTGGTGGCGTAATCTCCGGCAACAGCACACTTCCTTCTGGCACTGGTTTCGGCGGCGGCATCATGGCCGAAGGCGGCAGCGTCACTGTTTCCGGTGGCTACATCACTAACAATAAATATGCCAATTTCTGTGGCCATGATGGTTATGGCGATCATGGCGGCGCTGGACTTGCCGCTAGAAACGGTACTCATGTCACCATTTCGGGCGGCCAGATCACGGGCAACTATTCTGAGGAAGCAGGCGGCGGCGTTTATGTCACGGATGTCGACCGTAATAAGCAATCCCGTACGGGTATGGCGTGGCTGAAAATCACGGGAGGAATTATTGCCTCTAACGTGAGCTACCGATCTGAAGGTGCTGGCATTCGAGTGGGCCAGATGGTTGACGCGATGATAAATGGGTCGTCAAACGATAGCCCAGTCTACATCACTAATAACTCTTGCATGTCTCGCTTTGACTGGGGCGGAGGCGGTATCTTTGTCCAGGGAAACTCGGATTTGGGCAAGGAGAAGACTGCTGGTAGGCTATTCATATATAACTCGTACATTAGCGCCAATACCGCTGACGGCTATGGCGGTGGCGTTGCAGTCTGCCCTACGGGCAAGACGTTGGTAACGAACACTGAGGGCACAGCAATCTTTGGCAATTCGTCTGCCAAAGATCAGCAGGACGCAAAAGCTGATTATAATTCTGAAACGAATAGCGGTAACGAAGGCACCCCTCACCTATCCGCTGGTGGCTACGAAGGCCTTGAACACAAAAAGAACCAGGATGCTGACGCCTACAATGCCAAAGAGTTTCGCGAAAACGGCCACGCGGACTTCTTCCTTGCGGCGGAGGATCATAAGACCCCGATCGCGGCGGTGATTGGCAAAATGCTTGGCGGCGGTGACGCCAAATACAAGGGAAGTAAAGAGCTTACGCAAGCCATTACTATCCCCGCTAACGGTGGCGTGCAGGTATATAAAAGCATCGGCCTGAGCTCGGGTGTTACAGCTCAAGACGAAGCCGCGATCAATGCGCAAAAAGTTGCGACAACGTTCATCACCGGCAACTATTCCTGGGACCATGGCGGCGGCATCATGTCGAACGGCGACCTGTACATGGGCGTGCCTGAGGACACGTATGTCTATCCGAGCCTCAAGCTCAAGGCGACCAAGGTACTACGTAATTCGCAGACAAATGTGAACGAGGGGCTCGAAGAGAATCAGTTTACCTTTAGGGTCTACCGCAAGGACTCAACCGACCCTTTGGCTAGCGCGACATTCAATCGTAACGTTTGCACCGAGGTTGGAACTGCAAAAAATGACGCAAGCGGTAACATCACGTTTGATCTTGATGAACAGTTCGCAACGAGTGGTACAGCTGACATAACCACTATCACATACTACTTGGTCGAAGATTCCGGCGCTGAACCGGGTATCACGTACGACTCCGCTGTGTATGAGATTGTGGTAAGCGCCAAGGATAACCCGACCGAGCTCATGACTGTTCCGAAAAAGAACGACCCGAACCAGCAGGTAGCTCTCAAGATCCATAACTACACAATTGAAAACGTCAGTGTGACCAAGCACAAACTCGACAAGTCTTCTGGGGAGTGGGACAACGTAGAACCGTGGGGCGTAGTGCAGGATAGCAACGGCTATTATTCGATTGCCAACCCCGATGGATCAAAGACCTTCACCAACAAGTACACTCCGTACGAATCTACCGGCTCCTGGACGCCTGCGGCGACCAAGGTCGTTAAGGGTGGCGAGATGAAGGAGTTTACGCTCGAGTTTGCGGATAACACGGGCTTCAAAGAAGCCGAGACGGTTAAGACCGACCCCGACGGCGTGATTACCACTACTGCCGACGGCGACAAATCCCAGACCCTGGGCTTCGGCGAGATTAATTACAATCTTGCCAGTCTGAAGCAGAGTGATTCTGATGTTCCGGGCCGTGGCGCTTCCAAGACCTTCACGTACTATATGTGCGAGAAGGACGATAACTCGATTTTCTCGCATTACAAGTTCGATAATTCGGTCTACAAGTTCACGGTTACGGCAACGGATAACACCGAAGGAAGGATCGACTGTGCGGTGACCTACAGGAAGGGAACCGTTGACTCCGATGGCGAGTGGGTGGCAGACGCTAATAGCGAAGATCACGAGCTCACCGACACTGACGCCCCCACCTTCACCAACACCTACTCCACGTCTTTGCCCCTTTCTGGTATGTCGGGCGTCACTCTGACGTACCTTGCCGGCGCGGCGGTGCTTTGCGCTGCTGCGGCCTGGATGCACATTCGTCGCAAGGCGAATGCGAAGGGAGGTGAGCGTCGTGAATAAGAAGTTTAGCTCCTTCCCGATCTTGTTTGCGCTGCTCGCCCTCTTGGTCAGCACCTGCGCGGTTGTGTTCCCCGCTTCCGCGCAGGCCGCGCCGACCTCGACCGGTTCCATCACGGTGAGCGACACCGTAGCGAGTAGCTACGACGCCTACCAGATCTTTGGCGCCGATGTCTCCGACGGCGACAACGACGCCAAGGTCTACTCCCAGATCGCCTGGGCAAGCGACGCCGCGCGCGACGCTGTCCTGCCCGTGCTGCACAGCGCCGGCATGCCCCACTCCCAGATCACCGCGCAGGAAGCTGCCGAGTGGCTCAACGCCGATTCCCACCTTACGAGCGCGCTGAGCGCACAGCTCGCTCGTTCCCTCCAGAGCTCTGGCGCCGCGTCCGTGGCCCTTAACGCGGGCACGGCGGCCGAGCTGCCCTGCGGCTACTGGCTCA
>NZ_JADNOH010000046.1 GCF_015557435.1 Collinsella aerofaciens | reverse complement strand
GAGCGTCCGGCTGATAACCGGGAGGTCACAAGTTCGAATCTTGTCAGGTCCACCATCAAAACGTTAAGAGCCCTGGGGCATTGCCTCGGGGCTTTTTTCTTATCCAACAAAGTAGTCAAAATAGCCCCGTCCCAAATTAACTACTTTGATTTTGTGTGCTGGGCGAAAGATTGGGTAGTATAGCTATTCAATGCGGCGACCCTGCCGTGTGTTAACCGCTATGTACCGGAGGTGTTCCATGGTTCGTGTCGACATAGAGACCATCGTCATGGCCGCCGGTCCCGTGCCATCGCTTATCGTGCTTCGTGAGCGCAGCAGCAAATCGGACTCGCCCGCGCCACTGCGCTCCCTTTCCATTCAGACTGGTTCGTTTGAAGCTGCTGCCATCAGCCGCGGCATCGATAGCGGCCGCGCCGAGCGCCCGATTACCCATGACCTGCTGCTCGATACCGTTGACGCCCTGGGCGCCAAGCTCGAGCGCATCGAGATCGTTCGCGCCGAGCCGCCGGTGTTCTACGCGACGATCGTCGTACTGGCCGATGGCGCCGAGCGCAAGATCGACGCCCGCCCCAGTGACGCCATTGCCCTTGCCGTGCGCAGCAATGCCCCCATGTTTGTGGAGGACGACATCATGAATCGCCTGGGCACTGTTTCCACCCACGCCGAGGATGTCGACGACGAGCAGGAGTTCGAGAAGTTCGACGAGTTCGTCCATACGCTCTCCCCCGATGACTTCTAAATGTCTGGCACGCGAGCGGAGAGGTCGCTGATGGGTACCCGCGTATCGGCTGAAGCGGCCGCCATCGCGCGTGAAGCCCAGATGCGCTCGGAGGCTTCTGAGGCGGCTCGCATTGCCTATGTGACGCAGGCCCGCACGCTTCGCGAGCGCCGCGGCTCGTTTATCAAGATGGTTGTCGTCTCCGTCCTTGTCGCGGCAATCTGTTCGCGCCTTCGTGGTACAGTTGGTGCGCTTGGGTTTTCGATTTCAACAGGCTTGGTAATCTGGGGTGTGGTCGATGCAGTAATGCTGACCAGCCAGATCAAGGTACTCGACAAGCGCGCGATGGATATGATGCGCGCCCGCGACGCTGCCGCCAAGATCGCTGCCGAGGCACAAGAACTGTAACGACGCCAGACTCGATGGGAAGGTCTAAAGATGGCACAGGATATGCAGGACGCCGGTAACGTCTCCGCCGAGCTCGACGCCATGGTGTGTGACCTGATTGGTGCGTTCTTGGACGACCTTGCCGCCGGCGAGAATCCGGGTGTAGTTGTGGCGATCGAGGACGCTGCTTCCAACCGTTATCTGGCGGCGCTCGATGAGGATGGCGAGGAGGCGTGCCTCGAGGCGGCCACCAACTTTATCTCCGAGCACAAGATGGGTCTTAAGGACGAGGGCCTGGGCCGCATCGCCCGCTATGCCATCGGCTACACCGGTTGTGTCGAAATTGACGGCGGCTATCACGACGCCCTGCTCGTGAGCTTCTTCGAAACCACGCTCGAGAGCGGTTTTTCGGCATACGTGCTGTATGAGGGCATGGGTGCCGGCGATGGTTTTATGTGGAGCGACCCTGAACCTGCAGGTGAGGAAACCCCTCTTATCTAAAATCGCTAAAATAAACGAGTTTTCGGTAAAAGGCTCAATATTCCCGCTGAGCGTTGTATCGCTGGGCGGGCCGCATACGCGTGCCGTTTGTATATGGATAGAAGATAGGGGAACTACATGCGCGTAGACAATCTGAGGAACATCGCCATCATCGCCCACGTCGACCACGGCAAGACGACGATGGTCGACAAGCTCCTGCGTGCCACGGACGCCTTCCGTGCCAACCAGCAGGTCGAGGACCGCGTCCTGGACTCCAACGACCAGGAGCGCGAGCGCGGCATTACGATTCTCGCCAAGAACATCTCTATCGAGTACAAGGACGTCAAGATCAACGTCATCGACACCCCGGGCCACGCCGACTTTGGCGGCGAGGTCGAGCGCGTGCTGCGTATGGCCGACGGCGCCCTGCTGCTGGTTGACGCTTTTGAGGGCCCCATGCCCCAGACCCGCTTCGTGCTGCGTCACGCTATCGACACCGGCCTCAAGATCATGATCGTTATCAACAAGATCGATCGTCCGGGCGCCAACCCCGAGAAGGCCTACAACGACTGCCTGGACCTTATGGCCGACCTGGGTGCCACCGACGACCAGCTCGAGTTCGCCATGGAGCACGTGGTCTACGCCAGCGCCATGAACGGCTTTGCCCGTCTTGACCCCAACGACGGCAACATGGACATGTATCCGCTGCTTGATATGATCATCGACGACATGCCCGCCCCCGAGGTTGACGAGAACGCCCCGCTGGCCATGCAGTGCGTGACCATCGACCACTCCAACTTTGTCGGCCGCATCGGCATCGGTCGCGTGTATTCCGGCGCCATTCACCAGGGCGATCAGATCCTGGTTGTCAAGAACGACGGCTCCAGCGCAACTGCTACCGTCAAGCAGCTCTTTACCTTCGACTACCTGGGCCGCACCGAGTGCCAGGAAGTCGGCGCCGGCGACATTGCCGCCGTTGTCGGTATTGACCGCACCGATATCGGCGATGTCTACACCGACCCCGAGAACCCCGTTGAGCTCGAGCCCATCGAGATCGACCCGCCGACTCTGTCCATCGTCTTTGAGGCTTCGACCTCCCCGCTCGTCGGTCGCGACGGCGACATCGTGGGCGCCCGTCAGCTCAAGGAGCGCCTGTTCAACGAGGCCGAGAACAACGTGACCATGAAGATCGAGGAGCTCGAGGACAAGAGCGGCGTCGAGGTCTCGGGCCGCGGCATCCTGCACCTGTCCGTCCTGATGGAGTCCATGCGCCGCGAGGGCTTTGAGTTCCAGGTCGGCCGTCCCCGCGTTCTGTTTAAGAAGGACGAGAACGGCAACAAGATGGAGCCCGTCGAGCAGGCCGTCGTCGAGTGCCCGGACGAGTACTCGGGCAAGGTCGTTGAGGTCTTCGGTACCTCCGGCGGTATCATGACGAGCATGGATACCTCGGGCATCGTGACGCACCTCGAGTTCAAGATCCCAACGCGCGGCATCATGGGTCTTAAGAACCGCATCATGAACGTCACCCACGGCGAGGGTGTGTTCTACCACACCTTCCTGGAGTACGGTCCCTACGCCGGCGAGATCGGCAACCGTCAGAACGGCGCCATGATCTCCATGACCACCGAGAAGGCGGTTGCCTACGCCCTGGGCACGCTGCAGGAGCGCGGCCAGCTGTTTGTTGAGCCGGGCACCGAGTGCTACGAGGGCATGATCGTGGGCGAGCGCAGCAAGGCTGGCGACATGGTCGTCAACATCGCCCGTACCAAGAACCTGGGCAACCAGCGTTCCTCGACCTCCGATATCTCCGTCCAGCTGGTGCCGCCTCGCACCTTCTCGCTGGAGGAGGCGCTGGAGTACATCGCTGATGACGAGCTGGTCGAGATCACTCCCAAGAACATCCGCCTGCGCAAGCGTCTGCTCAACGCCACCGACCGCAAGAAGGCCGCCGTCCGCGCCGGCCAGGTCAACAAATAAGCGCTGGGCTTTATAGCGCCTAACAAGAAAGGGCGTCGACCGCAATGGTCGGCGCCCTTTTTGGTGCATGGAGATTGAGTTGGTCTGCACCACGGTGGAGGAGGTTATCCCCCCCCGAGCGGCTTTTCAGGCAAAGTTGAGTTGTTTAAACATATACATGAATCATTGAAATACAAACACTTTGATACAAAACTGTTAACAGGTAAATATCAACTGGTATTAAATTAAAAGACCTTTTTACCTGCGGTTTACATGACTGGTATCTATATTGTATTTTATGCATTGTGGCATAGACGAACCGTCTTAGAAGTTGCTCCCCAGTGGGTTCTTGCAATGCGCTAGGTAGGTTCTCGTTGATGTTGGGGTTGTGTTCGATCCGACGATTCGCCGTATTCCACTCTGTGTTGTAGGAATTAGGGGACAACTATGGACGCACACCGCTCACGGTCGCTGGGTATGGCGGCCCTGATCTTCATTTTAATTAGCCTCACCGCCGCAGTTTTTCACGGTGCAGCCCCCGTGCGTGCCGAGGATGCGACGACGCCGACGCCGATTGTGATTGATGAGAATACTGCGGACGTTACGGTTGAGCTTTATACCGACGAGAACCGTAAAGTGCCTTTGGGTAATACTGCCGTGCTTTCGACCGACACCCTATACGGTTCGTTTAGCGCGGACTTTAGGCCGAACCATACCCCGAGCTCGGCGCAAAACGTTGCGGAGTACTCTCTTCCGAGCAATGTTAAGTTATTGAAGGATGAAAGCGGGTTGCTCTATGACGGTTTGGGCAAAGAGGCTGGCACCTGGAAGTGCGAGAATAATAAGCTGATTTTCACTTTCGACCAAAACTGGATTAATACGAATCCGTCCGATGTTCATGTCGGTGTTGATTTTTCATTCAAGCTAGCAAATGAGAACGTTGGCTCCGGCGATACAACAAAAGTCGAATTTCCCGGAACGGCCGGAATTGACATTTCGACCAAAGACGGCGACGTGGCGGGAACGAAGGAAGGCAAGTTCTCTCAATCCGGCGGTGAAGGAAAAGTAACGTGGACTCTTAAGCTGGTGGTCGAGTCCTATGCTCACAATGTCCAGCTCACCGATGAGTTGGGTAGCAATTTTACGTTTGTGCCTGAATCGTTTAAGTTGAACGGCGAGACGCTCAAGCAGCAGCCGAGCATTAACGAGCAGACCGCGACTCTTAATTTGGGTAACTTGTCCAAAGGGACTCATACGATTACCTATGATTCGGTGATGAACCCGGATGTATCCGTGGGCAACAAAGTTTGGATTAACCAACTCGACGGTTCAAAAAACAATGCCAGCTGGACATGGGGCGGAGACCGTAGAGGTGGATTGGAAAAGCCGGGTTTAGCAAATGATTTCCGCTATGACATGATCAACAAGAGCGATGGCACCGGAACGCCGTCCGATATCAAATGGACCGTTACGCTCAACAACGGTGATATCAAAACCGACATGAATGGCTATACATTCACCGATACACTGGACAAGAAACAGAAATATATAGGCAGCTATACGGTTTATAGGGGACTTAACAAGAGCGAAAAGGTTGATGAAGGTGATCTCAGCAATTCTGCCGAGACATTTAGTTATACGTTCCGCGATCTGAAAGAAGCAGAGAAGTACCAGCCTTATCAGATTGAGTATCATACCCAAATGACCGATCAGAACTCGTATGATCCCGTCACGAATACGGCAGGAATCAAGCGAGAGGGGACGACGTCGCCATCAGGAACGAGCACGGCAACGTTTAGGCGCGGCATTGTCGAGCAGCTGATCACCAAAGAGCTGGAGTCGCATGATGAAAACGGCAATGCCACCTGGATCACCCATGTAAAGATTCCCGAGACGGTCGATGTGTCCCAAGTTCAGATTCTGGACACGTTCAAAAGCACGTATCTGCAGCACCTTAAAGTCGAATCATTGGCCGTAAAAATCGGTGATGTCACGCTCTCCGAGGGGACCAGTACGAGTGGAGATTATTATTTCTACACTCGTGATGAGGTAACGAAAGGCAACAAGATTAACTTTAATATCCAGTTGCGTGCCACCGATAGAGTAATGGATGAGCTCAGGGCCAACGGATACCAGATTGATGTTGTGTACACGACTGTGACTGATAACCTTGACGGACAGTACTGGAATCTGGCGGCCGTGCAGTTTCCATTTGTCGGAAAGAACTTTAAGCAGTACTCGTCAGAGCCGTATTACATCATCAATAACTCTGAGACCCCTGACGTTGACAAATCATCGGATGGATATACGTGGGATGGCAAATTTGATTGGTCGCAGGTCGAGCCCGGTTCGACTGAAAAGGGTGCTTGGATTGCAACGTGGACGGTCTACGCCAACCGCTATAAGACTCCTGCTGGTGAATGCTATGGTGCTGGAAAGCTTGACGGTCAGCCCATAACGATTAAGGATACCTTGCCGGCGGACGGAACTATGAGCTTTGTTCCCGGATCGGCCACATATACGCTTTATGCGAATCCCTATGACGAGCGTAAAGAAGCCGAACGTGAAGTGGCAACGAATCTGGATGTTGAAGGGAGCGTTTCGGGTAATGAAGTTACCTTCTCCATCCCCACGACGGCACTAGGTAAATATGCCGGCTATGCCAAGCTTACGTATAAAACGGCAATAAAGCGCAGCGTGCTCAACACTTCTACGAACTCGACTACGCTCAAAAACTCGGCCAGTGCCGAGTCGGGGAGCAAAACGTTCAACTCCGGTAGTGGGACCGTCACCATTAAGAGTAACGTACTGCAAAAGACCGGCGATCAGGTCGCCAATAGCAACCGCATCAAGTACACCATCTTGGTTAACGAATCGGCAGTTAACCTTAAGAGCGACAGCGAGTTCCTCGAGCTTGTCGATGTCATGGATGCCAAGTGCACGCTGGTGACGGATTCGGTCACTGTGTCCCAATACGATGGGACAGGCTGGAAGTTGCTTGGCTCTGACAAATGCCCCGTTTCCGCTAGGACCATTGAAGATGAAAACGGCGCGGCGTGTACAAAGATGACGCTCCGCGTGCCCGATAAGGAGTATCTCAAAGTTGAGTATGAAGTGATCCCTGCAGGTAACGAGGGAGAAACGGTTTCTCTGAGCAACAAAGCGTCGCTTACGGGTGTCTACGACGGTGATACGGTCCATTCAAAAGACTGGGCTATTAAAAAGGCGTCTGGTTCGGCTGGCGGTAGCGGTTACGGCGTAACGGTTACCAAGGTCGACGAGAGCGATGTCACAAAAAAGCTGCCCGGTGCTGAGTTCACGCTCTACGAGGTTGATATGGACAAGGCATTAGGGTTCGGCCTCGATTCTGCGAAAACGCTGATTCGGAGTGATGAAACAGACAAAAAGGGCACGGTAACGTTCGGCACTCCTACGCAAAAGATGGAAGCCTACAAGTTGTATTGCCTTGAGGAGACCAAGGCACCCGGCGGATACAATATTGCCTCTAAACCGGTGTGGATTCTGCTCAAAGGCACCAATGAGGACGACTATCAGAAGGCCCTTACTAAGGCAGAAGAGCTGAGGGCAAAGGGTGTCGACATTGGCACCCCAACGGTGAGTACCGACATCACGGTCTATGATGCGCCCTATAGCGGTCAAGCTACAATTTCTGCCACCAAGGTGCTCGAAGGCTCGACCTTGCAAGAAAGCCAGTTCGGGTTTGTGCTCAAGGACAAGAAGACCGGTAAGGTTCTCCAGACCATCAGGAACGGTGCGGATGGTGATATCGACTTTGTCTTGGATTACACCAAGACGGGGATCTATGAGTACGCCATCTCCGAGGTCATTCCCGCGGGCGCTGAGAACAACGTCAAGGACCACATCACCTACGACACGACCAAACATGAGGTTAAGGTTGTCGTGACTAATGGAGAAGGAGAGCTAAACACCGAGGTCACCTACGACAACGGCTCTACAACCCCACCGACCTTTACCAATAAGTATTCGACCACGCTTCCTGAGGCGGGCGGGGCTGGCTTGACTATGACGTATCTGGCTGGTGCGTCGCTGCTGTGTCTTGCTGCGACATGGATGCATGCTCGTCGCCATCGCGATCAAGGTCGAGGTGGTAGCCGTGAGTAGGCTTAACCGCCGCTTGTTGGCTGCCACGACGATAATCATGGTCGCTATTCTGTCTTTCGCGATTGCCCCTGGGACGGCTCATGCTGCCGATACCGGTGCCATTACGGTGGACGGTACGGTTGTGACGCGGTATGACGCGTACCAGCTCCTTTCGGCGACCGTTGTCGACGACGCCGATACTGACCAAAAGGTTGCAACTGATGTAACGTGGGCGAATGACACGGTTCGTCAAGCTGTCCTTCCGATGCTTCATGATGCGGGGCTCGGTAGCACGGTCTCGACGGCGCAATCGGCAGCCGAATGGATGAATGCCGACGGGCACATGACGACCACGCTGACGGCAAAACTTGCCAGAGCAATTTGCAAAGCCGGCGTCCCTTCCGTGGCCCTTAACGCGGGCACGGCGGCCGAGCTGCCCTGCGGCTACTGGCTCA
>NZ_JADNOH010000045.1 GCF_015557435.1 Collinsella aerofaciens | reverse complement strand
TTCATGGAAAATCCCCCTAATCTAGCAACGGTTTAGAGTCTACTAGATTGGGGGGACGGGGGCCAAGCCCGCACAGTTAGCGTCGGCGTGACGTCCTTCGTCTACAGCACGGTTAAATGCATCGAACAAATGGGCTGCTTCCTCGGGACGCGAGGAAGCATCTAAAACAGTGTTGAGAATGTCTCCCGCATCACGTCCGTGTGTCTCCGTCGCAGGAACCGACGTGGTCTCGCCATCAAGAATGCAAATATTGTCACGAGGCACTGAAGCCACGACAACCGGCGAATGCGTGGTCACGACAAACTGCACGTTGGGGAAGATGCGAACGAGGTCCTCCAGAATTCGTGCCTGTCAACGAGGGTGCAAATGAAGGTCGATCTCGTCAATCATTACCACGCCCGGCGTCTTGAGCACACGATCCCCTAGTGCGGGGTTCAACATCGCCATGCGATATGCGATGTCCGCAAAAAGGCTCGACGTGCCACGATATCCGTCGCTCATAGAGTGAATCCTATCGCGATGGTAACTACCATCGGCAGTGCTTATATGTAAACACCAGCTGGCCGAGTTCGGCATCAAAATCGACCATCGCGTCCACGGTAGAAGCAGCGGCATCAAAACATGAGGCCGGTGCCTTTTTAACCGCAGAGAACAGTGCGCTGTCACGCCTATTCTGCTACTCCCAAATGGATTGAGATTTAAACCATGCATTCATACGTGCATCGTTCGAAGATGCCTGTAGGGCACCTTCGAACCCACGCGTCCTGTTGGGCAACGATTGGTCTTTAGGTTCAGTCCGCGTCCACAATCGATCGGTCCCATAACGAGCAAGAATGGGAAGGACAACCGTCTCGCCACTGCCGACATTTTTATTGCAGCCGATCGCTGACATCCATTACAGGCGCAGCGTCAGCAATAGTCGTGCAGCCCTTGGCAGTATTAGGCGAACGCAACTAAAACCGTTGCAAATGCAATTAGGTATAATTCTTCCAAATCGCCTAGAGAAAGTGTTTGAATGCTGACCGTAATCGTGCCTACTTACAATGCCGAGCCGTATCTTTCTCAGGCTATAGGCAGCCTATTAAACGAAAACAAAATCGAACTGGAAATCCTCGCCATCAACGACGGATCCACCGACAACTCGCTCGCCATTATGCAAGATTTCGCTGCGCGCGACTCACGCGTTCGAGTGATCGATAAGGCAAACCAGGGTTACGGCGCAACCTGCAATCTGGGCATTCGCGAGGCAATGGGCGACTGGATTGCCATCCTCGAGCCCGATGACTGGATCGAGCCCGGAATGTACTCCGACATGTTTGCCTTTGCCAAGCGCGAATTTGGCGGTCCGAACAAGCTCGATATTATTGAGACCCCGTATTGGATCATTCGCAACCCCGATACCCCCCAAGAGGTCAAACTACATTGCGCATATCGTGGTCGCATCAAACCGTCTCGGCAACCGTTCACCATTCACGACGCTCCACATCTGCTGGCCCATCATCCGTCCATTTGGTCGGCAATCTATCGTCGCGACTTCCTGATGCAAAACAATATCTGGTTTAAGGAAATCCCCGGTGCAGGTTGGGCCGATAATCCATTCCTCGTCGAAACGCTATGCCAGGCAAAGGCCATCGCTTACTGGCCCAAGCCGTATTACTGCTACCGCGAGGAAACACCCGAAAAGGCGGCAGCTCTGGCCAAGCGTGACCCCTTGATGCCGTTTAATCGCTGGAACGACATGGTCGATATTCTTGAGCGGCTCAACGTCACCGACCCCGCCGTTTGGACACCCCAAATCACACGTGGCTTCACCTATATGGGCATCATGATTGAGCACACCGGAATTGATGGCCACCCCGAAATCGAGCGGGCGATCCACAGGATGTTCGAACGCATGCCGCAAGAGCTGGTATTTGCCAATCCTCGCATTACCCCTGCGGCCAAAAAGCTCTATGCCGAGTATATGGGCATCGCCAACCCTAAAATCAGCTACTGCGCATACGCCAAGGACCTCGTGGGCGAGGGCCTGTATAACGTATGGAACAAGGGGCCCAAGCAAACTCTAAAAATGATCACATCGCACTTTGGTTCATACAACGCACGCGCTGGAAAATAGTCTGATGGGCAGCAAAACAAGCAGAAACACCTCCATCGAAGCGCTGCGCTTGGTAGCGGTCGCTGGCATCGCGGTATTCCACACGTTTCAGTGGACCTTCCAGGCCGTCTGCATCAGCGTGCCGGAATATGCACCGCTCGCCGCCTTCCCCTATTCGGGACTGCTGGGGTTCATTAACTTGCTTGGCTGCTGGGCCAACGAGGTCTTCTTTATGATCTCGGTCTATTTTCTCATCGCTTCGGCCGCGCGTGCTTGGGACGGTGGAGCAACGTGGAAGTCGCAAATGCAACGGACGGCGCAGCGCCTGGGCAAGGTCGTTATGCCCACTGCGTTTTATTGCCTCGTGGCACTCGCGTGGTCCACGGTCGTCTCCCCCATTCCCGATGTTACCCTCAACACGCACTACTGGTACACGCTGGGCCTTGAGTTTATCTGGGTCTATGCCGCCACGGTCTTCATGACGCCATGGTTTGGACTGGCTAAGAGTCGACTCTCCCAGAAGAGCTACACGACGACGGTCATCGCCGTTGGCATCCTCGCATTTATTGTTAACGGGTATTTGGCCGCCATGAGTGCGACAAGCGGCGGTGAGTTTTCTTGGCTCCAGAAACTCATGAGCGCCGTCACGTACGTTATCGCGTTTTTGATCGGCGGACTGCTCTGCGACGTAACCGACGCCATGGATTCGGACAGGGCGGGCGCCTTGGGCATGCGCTCGCTCGTAACGGTTTTGGCGCTCGCCACCATCCTGGAAGGAGCACTCTCCTTCACCGGCAACCTCACGGCGATGGCAGTCCTCTCCAACAAATCAACCTCGTTGATCTCGTTTGCCCTCGCTGCCGCCTCTCTGCTCTTTGCGGCGACCCGGCGCAGGGCCTCAGGCAATCCACGGACCGCAGGTGTCATCGTCACCTTATCGACCGCCACGCTTGGTTTCTATGTGATGCAGTCGCTCACCAGTAGCCTGTGGCGTCCCGTCTTCAATACGTTGCTCGCAAACATACTGATCAGCCAAAACAGCCCGGCAGCTATATGTATCGTCACGGGTATCGTCATTAGCATCGTCTTTGCTCTGGCACTTCTCATCATCGATGCAGCTAGAAGTCTTATCGAACGCAAGCTCAAGAGGCAATAGACACGCTGCCGTCAGACGCTAAAGCCGCTACAGCCGTGGCAGGTTCCTGCGTTTTATTCAAAGCTTGCCGCCAAGGTGCGCCGAGCCTTTACAATAGGACAGTCCCAAGGACGTATTCGATAGCTTCCGCGCTGCACTCGCCCGCCGCGCGTGAAAGGATATATTGCCCCATGCCTTCAACCCTTCCCGCTCCCATCGATAAGCTCGCCATTGTCGTCGTTACGTACAAGCGCCAGGAACTCCTGGCCAACTTGTTCGACTCCATGACCGAGCTCACGGCAACGCCCTGGCGCATCGTGATTGTCGATAACGAGAATTCGCGCGAGACCGAGGCCATGTGCACCGCATTCAACGAGCGCCTGGCCAACCTGTGGGGCACCGACATCGAACAGCCCGACGCGAAGGGCGGCACCGACCGCGTCATCTACGCACCACAGCTCGAAAACGGCGGCGGTGCAGGTGGCTTCTCCGCTGGCACCAAATGCGCCTACGACCTGGGCGCCCAGTGGTTCTGGGTGATGGACGACGACGTGCTCGTCATCCCCGAAGGCATCGAGCGTCTTGCCAAGTGGACCGACCGCTACGATGTCATCCAGGGTTCGCGCCTAGACTTTGACGGCGGCGCCTTCTTTTGGCAGTACCAGCTCATCCTTTCACTCGGCATCCCTAACCCCATCGCTAAGTGGGATCTAGGCCCCGAGGGCTACCGCACCATGAACCAACTGTGCTTTGAGGGCGGCATGTTCTCGCGCCGCGTGGTCGACAAGATTGGCCTGCCCGACGCGCGCTTCTTTATCTACGGCGACGATGCCTGCTACGGCTACGTAGCCAGCCAGCACTTCCCCGCCGCCGTTGTTGCCGACGTGGTGCTCAAGCGCGCCCGCGCTGTCTCCAACTGGGACATCGCCGGTAAGCGCCAACTCAACTCCACGAGCGACACCAACCGCTACTACATCATGCGCAACCGCGGTTATCTGGCACGCTATATGCAGATCTACGGCGACTACCACCCTGTGCTGTTCCGTCTGGGCAATGCCGCGACCTTCTGCAAGGAATTCATTCGCCTGGCTGCGGTCGATAAGTGCTTTAAGACCGGCATTCCGGCGCTGCGCCGCGGCATGAAGGACGCCCGCAAGATCATCAAGGATCCCAACTGGAAGCCCATGCCGCCCATGAAGGACACCGAGTAACGGAAGCCGGAAACACCTCGGCGCTTAAAGCCGCTGGCACACCGTAGCCACATGCTGCCCATCAAACCCAAACCCCCAGCGCATGCGGCCAACGCCGGGTCGCGGCACACGGATTTCGTCGATACCGTCGCGCTCTATGTCGAGCAGCGACTGCACGGCCAGCAATTCCAGGCCCAGCGCATCCACACCGGGGTCATACATCATGCTGATCGTTATCAGCGGACGTTCATCGAGCATACCGATCGTATCGGCTATGTCGAACACGGCGCCCGTAGGAAAAACCTGGATGTCCCAGCGACCCGCGCCACGCTTTCGCCTCGAAGCAGGATTGGCATAGCCCGGCAATCCAAAGCAGAGTCCTTGCAAGAGTAGGTGATATGGCAGCGGTGTATCTGGGTCGGTCGCACCGATTCCCGCATCTCCCAAGATGCGGCTTAGCGCCCGCCTCACGGTATCTTCGTTCCCATGGCACAGCCCGTCGCGAAACGCATCGACGTCTCGAATGTCTTCTGCAGCGCACTCAAACCACTCAATAATCACTAGACGCAAGGCCTGGCGAAGCTCGTTATTGGGCAATCGCAAAGCACGGAGGCGATCGCCATGCTCTGGCTCCTCAGTCATATCCGTCGTGAGAAAACCGGACAGATACAGCGCTGTCCACATGCCATCGTCAGGCGAGACATCTGGCTCTGCAGTGCCCAAACAAAGCGGGACCTCAGCGCACCCATGGGCCTCGAGCAAATCAAACAAGACCGAAAGGCGGTCGAGATTCCACCCGGCAACTACCCTACTCAGGCAATCGGCATATCCATACAGATCGGCGCGCACAGGCGCCGTGCAGCCTCGGTCCAGAAAACCGATCACACGCGCTGGACTCGAGCAATAGGCCCTACCAAACCGATATCCCTCGAGCCATTCACGCGCATCATCCAGGTATTCCTCGCGCCCAGCATGATTCAGCAGAGCCTCGACCTCGGCATCCGAAAAACCGAAACATCGGTCACACCACGCCGACAGCGGCGTCGTCAGACAATACGAGCAGCCGCGCGAAGAAAGCGCCGCTTCAGCAGGGCCGGGACACTCCCCCATCAGACACGTCAGCCGCAACGAATCGCGCGCAGTGGCAATGGCGTCAAACAGCACACGGTCAAGTAGTTCTGCCGGATCGGCGTCGGAAGCGTCCCTCGCGCTCGCACGGCGAGACCACGCCGCATCGTACCCATCAACGAGCAATACAACCTGCTCATCGCAGGCAATCTCCAGCAGCTCTATGAGCACACCGAGCACCGAGTCAACCTCGTCCGCGCTCGCCACGCCACGCGCGACACGTTCGATGTGACGCACCTTATCTCGAGCTAAATCCGGAGCCTCCAAGAGCGCCAACAAGCGAGCGCACTCGCCCGAAAGGGCATCGCGCACGACGCCGGCAACAGCGGGGCCACGCCTCGCAGCGCCAGAAAAGTCCAGCGATATCACCGGATAGCAAGCATACTCATCCCGATAGCGCCCGCCGTTCGCATCCCAAATCTGAGCATCGGCAAACAAACGCTGACCAGAGCGACCGACCGCTGGACGCTCCAGAAAAGCCCTGAGCATCGACAAGTTCATGCTCTTGCCAAAACCCTCGGGTCGACAGCACACCACAACGGACGCGTCGCAGTCCAACACATCGGCAATAAACATGGTCTTGTCAACCAGCATGCAGCAACCAAGGGCCTCCGCATAGTCGTGCATGCCAATGGGCAAAACCGCATCGTCGGCACAGCCGATCAAGCGCACGCCAAAGCCAGCAGCACAATCAACATTTGCCTGTTCAGACACCAAAACGATCCCCCTAAATCGCTGCACGATGCCAATTGTAATGACCGCCTCGCGCGTACCGACGACGCCGCGCGACCATATCGGGCAACGGTAGCAACAAGAGGTGTGAGGGGGCATAACTAATCGTTGCACAACAAAACGGGGCCCGATGCGTTCGCACCGGACCCCGTCCCAACTCTTTAGTTATCTAGCAACCAAGAGGCTACTCCTCCGAGCCGTCCTCCCCGGAAGCTTTCTTCTGCTGATCGAGCTTATGCTTACCACTTACGATAGACGTAGCGCCCAGTGTGGCCAAGCTTGCACTGGCAAGGCTCGCCATAACGATAAGGTCGCCCGTCTTGGGCATGTTACCGCCAGATGACTTGGTCGTTGTAGTCGTCGTGGTTGTAGTGGTCACCGTCTTGGAGTCATTTTGCTCTTGGACCTGGTTGTCAGCACCGCTCTTGTCGTCGTCTTCGGGCTGTTTCTTTTCGCCCTCGGTCTTGCTCTCGTCCTTCTTCTGAGCGGATTTGTCGTCCTTCTCCTCAGAGCTAGAACCCTTATCAGATTCGTTCTTCTCGAAAGCCTTGTCCTTGGAGTCGTCCCTTGCGGCCTCGGTCTTTTCCGTGGAAACCTGATCAGAGTTGTCCTTGTTCTGGGCCGAGCCGTTATTGACGCCAGCCATCAGCGAAGAACCCAGCGTAGAACCAAGCTGCTCGGAGAAAGAAGGCTTCTTGTCCGGCGAAGCAGCGGGAGCGTCCGGCGCCTTATTCGAGTCGTCCTTGGAAGCATCGGAATCAGGGGTCGTGTCAGAGCCGGAGCCGTTGTTAGAGCCGGTGTCAACGGACGAATCGCTCGAGCCGGTAGATGAGTTAGAGGTGTCAGCGCCGGTCGAACCAGAAGCGTCGCTGTCCGTATTGCCGGCAGAGCTTGAAGGCGAATCGCCCGCAGCAGAGCTGTTCGAATCGGAGCCGTTCGAGGTAGAGCCGTCGTTGGTAGTGCCACCAGCAGAGCCATTACCGTCAGCATCGGTCGAGGGCGCATCCATCCTGTCATCGTTGGGATCGTCACTCGAGTCGTCATTCGAATCAGGTGTCGGCGAGGGCGCCGGCGTAGGCTCGGGCTGCACGGGCGTCGCAGCGGCTGCCTCGTCCTCGGCGATATAAGCCAAGCAGTCCTTCAGCTCATTCTTATAACGATTCTTCCAGCCCTCATGATACTGGGGCTGACTCGAAAACTTAGTGGCGACATTGTTGACCACACTATTGGAGAGCGCCGTCACAAACTCGCGGTCGGACATATCGTTGGAAAGATTCGCCCAGCGGAAAAAGTCCCTGCAGCCACCAGTGCCGCACATGTTGGTAATGCTCCACACCATGCCCTTGACGCAATCGGCGCGGCCCGAAATATCAATACCCAGGCCGCTCTTGAGCCACGCCTCGGTCACCGCATAGTACGAGTTGTACGCATAGGCATCTTGAAGTGCTGAGAACTCAACAGGATCGGTGTTGTACGCACCTTGGAAGGCATCCTGAGCGATATGGCCCAACTCGGTGAGCTGACCGTTCTCGTACATGGGGTTGTTCGCGTTGGAAATCTCGCTGCCGCGATCAATCGCATCCTTGAGCATGCTGTATTTTTCGGGGTTGTAGTTGTAGGCCTGTTTCATAAACGGAATGAGCGACCATCGACGGTCGAACTGGTAATAACCCAGCGCGTTATAGCCGTCGCCATACGAAAAGCCCTGATTATAGTTGCCATGGCTCTCGTACTTGGTAAAGTACTTCATCTCGGGAGTCACGTTGACAAACGAAACGCCCTGGACCGACCTCAGCACGCCCGAGAAGGACTGCTGGGTGTAGAGACCCTTATCGATATCGGTGGCATCCGAGGCAACGCCCGGCGTGGGCTCCTCGGCAGCGGCGGGCGCGGGTGCGGTAACGGCGCCAAACGAAAGCGCCAGCGTCAGGCCCGCGACAATAGCAGAATGCTTGGGCTGCATAAGATCCTCCCTGCATTGGTGTAGTTAAAGTTCAGTTTGCAAAGATAAAAAAAGTATTGCAGCTCGCCCGTTGTTGCACAACAACCCGTCGGTAAACGGCAACAACCTTCCGCGAAATCTTAAGGAATTAGACAAACTGGTCGTCGGGCGCCATCAGAAGCTCGCCGTATCGCTCCATCAGCCCGTCCCTCAACTGACAGAAAGCGGGGATATAGACGTTCAAGATGCGTTGAATCAAATCTTGAGCGAGCTTGTTGTCGTAGATATGGACGTTCGTATTGCGGTCTCTGAGCATGTCTAGCCAGGCCGCCTCATCAATAAAGTCGTAGAATCGGTACGACTCCTTCAAGATGGCACGAGGAGACCCCGACGCGGCAAGCGTGGCGCCCTCATACTCGAGCAGACGCTTAAGGAGCGTAAGTGAGATACCGAAAACCTGCTCATAGATATACGCGCATCCGGAGACAACATAGTCGTTGTCGAAATCTTGGAATCGAGCTGTCTCCAGCAGCGCCAGACGCGAACCAAAGGCTTCGTACGACTTCACGAAAGCCAGCCCTTACAGCTTGATGTCAAAATTGATCTCGGGGACGGCGGCCAGGTCGGCCAACGTCACGCCGTCGACGTACTTTTCGATCACGTCGTCCAGACCGCGCCAGAACTTGACGGTCGAGCAAAGATCGCTGCGGGTGCAGCTGTTGTCGATGCCGTCGCACGCCACGGGCGCCGTGCTGCCCTCGACAGCGCGCAGGATGTCGCCAGCACGCACCTCGGCCGGGTCCTTGGCCATCATGTAGCCGCCGCCCTTGCCGCGCACGCTCTTAAGCAGGCCCGCCTTCATAAGCGGACGAACCAGCTGCTCCAGATACTTTTGCGAGATATGCTCGCGGTCGGCAACCTCGCGCAGAGCAATCTTGCCCTCGGCGTCACCGAGCGCCGCGATATAGATCATCAGCCGGAGGGCATAGCGGCCCTTGGAAGAAATGAGCATACCTACCCTCCCATCGCATCTGGGACAACATAACCAGGTTTGTTTGTCCCAAATCTTAAGTAAGTGGGACAAACACAACAGGTTATTTTGTCCCAGAATTTGAAAAGTCGAGTGGATTAGTCGGGTTTTCCCTTGACTAACGCCGAACCCATAGTAACTTTATTCCGAGAAGATTCCTAGGGTTTAGTACACCTATGAGTACACCATATACAGAGAGGGACAGCATGAGCGCAAATCCGCTGCTTTCCATCGAAGGTCTGACCGCCTCCGTGGACGAGAAGACCATCCTCCACAACGTCAACCTCAACGTCGCCGCCGGCGAGACCCACGTGCTGATGGGACCCAATGGCGCCGGCAAGTCCACCCTCGGCCACCTGGTCATGGGCGACCCCGTCTATACCGTCAACGACGGCCGCATCGTCTTTGACGGCCAGGACATCACCGAGCTCACCACCGACAAGCGTTCGCGCGCCGGCCTGTTCCTGAGCTTCCAGGCCCCGGTCGAGATTCCGGGCGTGCCGCTGTCGAGCTTTTTGCGCGCCAGCATCGCCGGCCGCCCCGGCCTGGAGATGAAGGGCAAGGAGTTCCGCCGTCGCGTCAAGGAGCTCGCGGCCGAGCTCAACATGGACACCGCCTACCTCAACCGCGAGCTGGGCGTGGGCTTCTCGGGCGGCGAGAAGAAGAAGGTCGAGATGCTCCAGCTCCTGCTGCTGCAGCCCAAGCTCGCCATCTTGGACGAAACCGACTCCGGCCTGGACGTCGACGCCCTGTCCACCGTCAGCCACGGCATGGACGCCTACCGCAAGAGCTGCGACGGCTCCATGCTCATCATCACACACAACACGCGCATCCTGGAGCACCTGGATGTCGACCGCGTCCACGTTATGGTCAAGGGCCACATCGTGCGCGAGGACGACGCCTCGCTCATCCCCTGGATCGACAAGAACGGCTTTGAGACCTTCGAGCGCGAGGCCGCCGAGCAGCGCGCCCAGGCCGAGTCTGCCGCTGCCGAGCAGCAGGCGTAAAGGGGCGACGCAATGACCAAGAACCGCACCGAGGTCGCGGACATCGACCGCAGCCTCTACGACTTCACCTATGGCGAGGAGGGATTCGAGCGCCTCGACGCCGGCATCACGCCCGACATCGTGCGCGAGATCAGCGCCAAAAAGGACGAGCCGCAGTGGATGCTCGACCTGCGCTTAAAGTCCCTCGAAATCTTCAACCGCTTCCCGGATCCGACGTGGGGCCCCTCCATCGAGGGCCTGGACATGGATAACATCGTCACCTACGTCAAGCCCAACACCGACCAAAAGCACGACTGGGAGTCGGTGCCCGACGACATCAAGAACACCTTTGAGCGCCTGGGCATCCCCGAGGCCGAGCGCAGCTACCTGGCAGGCGTCGGTGCTCAGTACGACTCCGAGCTCGTCTACCACAACATGCAGGACACCGCGTCCAAGATGGGCATCGTGTACTCCGGTATTGAGGAAGCCCTGCACGACCCGCAGTGGGAACCGCTCATCCACGAGAAGTTCATGACGCTCATCCCGCCCACCGACCACAAGTTTGCGGCCCTGCACGGCGCCGTGTGGTCGGGCGGCTCGTTTGTCTACGTTCCCAAGGGCACCAAGTTGGACTTCCCGCTGCAGAGCTACTTCCGCCTCAACGCCAAGGGCGCCGGCCAGTTTGAGCACACGCTCATCATCGTCGAGGACGATGCCGACCTGCACTTTATCGAGGGTTGCTCCGCGCCCAAGTACAACGTGGCAAACCTCCACGCCGGCGCCGTCGAGCTCTTTGTGGGCAAGCGTGCGCACCTGCGCTACTCGACCATCGAGAACTGGTCCAAGAACATGTACAACCTCAACACCAAGCGTGCGCGCGTGGACGAGGACGGCGACATCGAGTGGATCAGCGGCTCCTTCGGCAGCCACGTGGGCTACCTCTACCCCATGAGCGTGCTCAATGGCCGCCGCGCCCGCTCGAGCTTTACCGGCATCACCTTTGCCGGCGCCGGTCAGAACCTCGACACCGGCTGCAAGGTCGTGCTCAACGCGCCTGAGACCTCGGCAACGGTCGAGACCAAGGGTATCTCCAAGAGCGGCGGCATCCAGACGTTCCGCAGCTCCATCGTGGCCACGCCCAAGGCCGAGGGCTCCAAGGCAACCGTGAGCTGCCAGTCGCTCATGCTCGACGACCAGAGCCGATCCGACACCATCCCGGCCATGGACATCCGCGCCAAGAACGTCGACATCGGCCACGAGGCCACCATCGGCCGCATCGGCGACGACAAGGTGTTCTACCTGATGAGCCGCGGCATCTCGGAGGAAGAGGCCCGCACCATGATCGTCAACGGCTTTGCCAACCCGGTCTCCAAGGAGCTGCCGTTGGAGTATGCCGTCGAGATGAACAACCTGATCAAGCTCGAGATGGAAGGAGCGATCGGATAATGAAACAGACCACGAACACCGCTGCTACCACGCTCGAGCAGGTTAATGCGATGCCTGCTGCCACTTGGGGTTGGCTCAAGATGAACCAGACCAAGCTTGAGCTTTCTGCTGAGCTTGCCGCCGCGCCCGCCGATGCCGTTGAGGTCGAGGGGCTGGACGAGGCCGTTGCCGGTTCCGCCGACGCTTTCGACGCCGCTATGGACGCCATGGCCGAGCGCTTCCCCGAGCGCCGCGCCTCCGCCCCTGGAGACGCCGCCGACCGCGCCCGCATCACGCCCGAGACCGAGCTCGACGTGCCCGCCACCTCTGTCTACCAGGCCGGCGCCATCAAGCTCGAGGAGGAGCTCTCCCCCGCTGGAGCCTTCGAAACCGGCATGGGCGAGGCTGCCTACGCCTACTTGGCCGAGCACGCTACCAAGCGCATCGTCATCGATGTGCCCGCATACAAGCACGCCACGGTTACCGTGCGCGTGAGCGGTATCGATGCCGCCGCGGCCATCGCCGCCATCGACGTCGTCGCCCGCCCGCAGGCAACGCTCGACCTGCAGATCGCCCTGGACTCCCCCGTTGCTGGCGAGGGTGTCGTGGGCTCCGTGCTGCGCGTCTGCGCCCACGAGTACGCCATCGTCAACGTGACCTGCACGCAGACGCTCGACGATAGCTGGATCGCGCTCGACGACACCGGTCTGTTCCTGGACGAGGGCGCGCGCGTCAACGTGCAGCACACCGTCCTGGGTGCCGGCGCCAGCGCCACCGGCCTTGCCGGCGACCTGCTGGGCGATACCGCCAAGGTCACCATCGATACTGACTACCTGGGCGCCCGCGAGCAGGTGCGCGACTTTAACTATGAGCTGCGCCACCGCGGTCGCAAGACCGAGTGCGAGATCGACGCCAACGGCGTGCTGACCGGCACGTCCAAGAAGGTCTACCGCGGCACCATCGACCTCGTGCACGGCTGCAAGGGCGCAACCGGCACCGAGCGCGAGACGGTGCTTTTGGCCAACAAGGGCGTCGACAACAAGACCGTTCCCGTCATTCTCTGCGACGAGGACGACGTCGCCGGCAACCACGGCGCCACCATCGGTCACGTCCGCGACGAGCAGCTGTTCTACCTCGCCTGCCGTGGCCTTGACCAAAACGCCGCCGAGGACCTGTTCATCCGCGCCAAGCTGGAGGACGCCGCGCTTTCCGCCACCGACGAGCGCACCCGCGCCGCCGTCGTCCGCCTAGGCAACAACCTGATCGACAACTTTGAAGAGGAGCTCGCATGATCGACACCGAGCACGTTAAATGCGACACCTGCACTGCCCCCGAGCCCATGGAGCTCGACGCCAGCGACGAGGCTTCGCGCGGCTGGCCCACCGTAGATATCGAGACCAACCCCTACAAAGGCCAGTTCCCGCTGTTCCAGCAGCACCCCGAGATTGCCTTCCTCGATAGCGCCGCCACCGCGCAGCGCCCTGCCTGTGTGCTCGACGCCGAGCGCGACTTCTACCAGCGCATGAACGCCAACCCTCTGCGCGGCCTGTACTCGCTGTCCGTCGAAGCCACCGATGCCATCGCGAAGGTCCGCCAACAGATCGCCGATCTCATCGGCGCCTCACGGGCCAACGAGATCGTCTTCACCCGCAACACGAGCGAGTCGCTCAACCTGGTCGCCAAGAGCTTTGCGCCCACAGTGCTCGAACCGGGCGACGAGGTCGTCATCACCATCATGGAGCACCACTCCAACCTGATTCCGTGGCAGCAGGTCTGCCGCGAGACCGGCGCCAAGCTCGTCTACCTCTACCCCACCAAGACCGGCCAGCTCACCACCGAGGAGGTTCTTGCCAAGGTGGGTCCCAAGACCAAGATCCTGGCCGTGGGACAGGTCTCAAACGTTCTGGGCGTTGAGAACCCGGTCAAGAATCTCGGCAAGCTCGTGCACAAGTACGGCGGCTATCTGGTCGTTGACGGCGCGCAGTCGCTGCCGCACATGCCGGTCGATGTGGCCGACCTGGGCGCCGACTTCTTTGCCTTTAGTGCGCACAAGGCCATGGGCCCCATGGGCATCGGCGTGCTGTGGGGCAAGATGGACCTGCTCAACGCCATGCCGCCCATGCTTACCGGCGGCGAGATGATCGATTCGGTCACCGAGCAGGACGCCGTCTGGGCTCCCGTCCCCGAGAAGTTCGAGGCCGGCACGCAGGACGCCGCCGGCATCTTCGCCACGGGCGCCGCACTCGATTACCTGGTCAACACGGTGGGTTACGAGAACATCCAGGCACGCGAGCAGGCACTCGTCCACTATCTGATGGGCGAGCTCATGCAGCTCGACTTTGTCCAGATCATCGGCTCCATCTATTGGGACAACCACCACGGCGTCGTGAGCTTTAACGTCAAGGGCATCCACCCGCATGACGTCGCGAGCATCATGGACATGGACGGCGTCTGCATCCGCGCCGGCCACCACTGCGCGCAGCCGCTGCTCACCTGGCTGGGCGTCGAGAACCTTGCCTGCTGCCGCGCCAGCGTAGCCTTCTACAACGACAAGGCCGACATCGACAAGTTCATCGCCGGCCTGCATCACGTTTGGAGCACGTTCAATGGGTAATCTGTACACCTCCACCACATTTATGGAGCACAACTCGCACCCCGACTATAAGTACGAGATGGACGCCCCCACGCACGAGCACGACGGCATCAACCCCAGCTGCGGCGACGAGCTCACCTTGCAGCTGCGCGTCGAGAACAACGTGATCGAGGAGGCCTCCTTTACCGGCCACGGCTGCGCCATCAGCCAGGCCAGTGCCGACATCATGGCCGACCTCATCACCGGCGAGACCGTCGAGGAAGCTCACCGCCTGGCAGAGCTCTTCCTCGCCATGATCCGCGGCGAGAAGCTCTCCGAGGAGGACCTGGAAGACCTGGACGAAGCCGCCCAGCTCCAGGACATCTCGCACATGCCCGCCCGCGTCAAATGCGCCGAGCTCGCCTGGCGCACCCTCGACGGCATGCTCACGGGACAAAATAATCAGTAGTATTTGTCCCAAATCTTAAGAATTTTGTTGGCCGAATCGCTTGACAAGGGCGGTTCGGCCATTTTCTATTTCGAGCCCTCGGCCTGTGCTCTCACCTGCGCATAGGCGCGCACGATTCGAGAAACGGTGCTCTTGCTAATTCCCGTATACCGCTCGATCTCGCGCACCGTATAGCCGCCATCGTGCAGGGCGAAAATGATTCCATCGCGCCGCGAAGGCGGCACGGTCTTGAGCCCATTGAGCGGCACGCCTAGGCGCTTCGTCACCTTGTCGGCAAACGCATGCCGCTCCCATTCCGTCTCATCCATATCGTGAATCACCGGATCGGAACCATCGGGTATCGACAGCGAGTAGTCGACAAACCCCTTGGCAGAGCCAAAGAGCTCAAGCACGCAAGAAGGATCAGAGAAGCTCTTTGCAACATCGTTGTCATACGCTCGCAGATACTCGGCAAAGCTGCTCCACGGATAGCGCTCGATAAGGGCAATCCCCGCCTCCTGCGGATTGGCATGCACATAGCGAATCGCCGCCATCAGATACCGGTCGGTATCAAGCGAGCGACGATCAAAGCGGTTCTGGAACAGATGGCCCGTGCGCCCCGTGCGTTTATTGAACCGACGAGCATAGGTCAAAAGCAGCCGGTGCATCGCCGCGCTCATTCTGTCCTCGTAATCCGCAAGCACCAGGTGTACGTGGTTGCCCATAAGACACCACGCAACGACCGTCACCCCGGCCTCGCGGCAGCAGTCGCGCATCAGTTCCAAAAACTCCCACCGGTCATCGTCACACTCAAAGATGAGCTGCTTGCCCGTACCGCGGGCACAGACGTGGTAAAAGCCGGTAACCGTTCTCCAAACGCGCTGCATGGCGCTCCCTTCGCCGGGATCTGCTTACCATCCAATACAGCACGATTGAAGCGCCCCATCAAAACATCCACGCAAAATGACACCCCGGCGCGGCCAAAGGCATCAAATAGACGGCGAGCGGCAACGGAGCGACAGGTCAAACGTCATAACGTTTCCAAAAGCTGACCAAAAGCTTGCCCAAGACTGACCCCCTTCAGACAACTACGCGACCACAAAATGCTAAGTTAAATCGCTTCAATAAAAAGTTCCGCGCTTCTCGCTACGAAAACTGAGCCGTTCGCCGAATATTCCGTGCATTTCGCGGTATTATAGGGGCTGCATGTCATGTCCCTTTCGAAGGGTCGCCCGGCAATCGCCAGCCACGACCCCCAGACGGGACGCCAACACGATAGAGAGGAGAGGCATGCAGTACTCACAGGAAGTGGAGAACATGTGCCCCGTTGCCAAGGGTGCATACCACGGCCCCGCACCCATCCCCGAGGAGGGCAAGTGGGTCCAGGCTAAGGAGATTTCCGACATCTCCGGTCTTACGCACGGTGTGGGTTGGTGCGCACCTCAGCAGGGCGCCTGCAAGCTCACGTTGAACGTCAAGGACGGCATCATCGAGGAGGCCCTCGTTGAGACCATCGGCTGCTCGGGCATGACCCACTCTGCCGCCATGGCTTCCGAGATCCTTCCCGGTAAGACCATCCTCGAGGCCCTCAACACCGACCTCGTCTGCGACGCCATCAACGTTGCTATGCGCGAGATCTTCCTGCAGATCGTTTACGGCCGCAGCCAGACCGCGTTCTCCGAGGGCGGCCTGCCCGTGGGCGCCTCCCTCGACGACCTCGGCAAGGGCCTTCGCTCTCAGGTCGGCACCATGTTCGGCACCAAGGCCAAGGGTGCTCGTTACCTCGAGCTCGCCCAGGGCTACGTCACCCGCATGGCTCTCAACGACAAGAACGAGATCATCGCATTCGAGTTCCTGAACCTCGGCAAGTTCACCGACGCCGTCAAGGCCGGCAAGACCCCCGAGGAGGCCATCGCTGGCGCTATGGGCCACTATGGTCAGTGGGACAACGCTGCCAAGTACATCGACCCGCGCACCGACGAGGAGACTCACTCCGTCGCCAGCGTGTTCCCGGTTCACGAGTAGAAAGGGAGGGAAATAACTATGACTGTTACGTTCGAAGGTTACGAGCGCCGCGCTGACAAGATCAACAAGTGCCTCGCCGACAACGGCATCGCCTCCCTCGAGGAAGCTCTGCAGATCTGCACCGACAAGGGCTTCAACCCGCGTGAGATCGTCAACAACACCCAGTCCATCGCCTTCCAGAACGCCGAGTGGGCCTACACCCTCGGTTGCGCTCTCGCTGTCAAGCGTGGCGCCAAGACCGCTTCTGAGGCTGCCGCCATCATCGGCGAGGGCATCCAGGCCTTCACCGTTCCCGGCTCCGTCGCCGAGGACCGCAAGGTCGGTCTGGGCCACGGCAACCTGGGCGCTATGCTGCTCTCCGACGACACCGAGTGCTTCGCCTTCCTGGCCGGCCACGAGTCCTTCGCTGCCGCTGAGGGTGCTATCGGCCTGGCTCTGAACGCCAACAAGGCTCGCAAGAAGCCGCTGCGCGTTATCCTGAACGGTCTGGGCAAGGACGCCGCCCAGATCATCGCCCGCATCAACGGCTTCACCTACGTGAAGACCCAGTTCGACTACTACACGGGCGAGCTCAAGGTCGTCGAGACCATCCCTTACTCCGATGGTCCCCGCGCTGCCGTTAACTGCTACGGCTCCGACGACGTCCGCGAGGGCGTTGCCATCATGTGGCACGAGAACGTCGACATCTCGATCACCGGTAACTCCACCAACCCCACGCGCTTCCAGCACCCCGTCGCTGGCACCTACAAGAAGGAGCGCATCGAGGCTGGCAAGAAGTACTTCTCCGTCGCTTCTGGTGGCGGCACTGGCCGTACCCTGCACCCGGACAACATGGGCGCCGGCCCTGCCTCTTACGGCATGACCGACACCATGGGCCGTATGCACTCCGACGCCCAGTTCGCCGGTTCTTCCTCCGTGCCTGCGCACGTTGACATGATGGGTCTCATCGGCATGGGCAACAACCCCATGGTCGGTGCCACCGTCGCCTGCGCTGTCGCCGTCGAGGAGGCCCTCAAGGCCTAATCGCGCCCGCGCGATGCTCAAATAGTTGAGCTTTGGAGCCGCTACCTTTCGAGGTAGCGGCTCTTTTTGTTTGCGCTGTCGCAGGGTAGCTAATGCCAATATATCAGTTGGGGCGAAGTACGAGATGTGATGAGACAAAGCGTCAGAACGTCCATGACGCCCACCTGCCATATTTGCCCTTTACCGATTTGCCGAGTCTTTGCGGCCCCATTGCCGATCACCCGTGCGACAATGCGCCGAACGAGAAAGGAATCCGATGGAATCGACTGATGTACTGGTAATTGGATCTGGCATTGCGGGCCTTTGCGCCGCCATCGAAGCGGCACGCACGGGTGCAACCGTCACTGTGACAAGCGCCGGCAAGACTATGAGTGGATCGAGCTTCTTCCCCGGAACCTGGGGCTTAGGGCTTATCGGACCCGTTAACGAAGACGACGAACAAGACCTCATCGACACCATCCAGACCGTCGGCGGCGGTGTCGCCGACCCCGAGCTCGTCCAGACGTTCGTCCACGGTATTCCTCAGGCCATCCAATGGCTCGAGCAGGATCTAGGTGTTGAACTTCAGCGTCCGCAAAGCGCCGAAAGCGCTCAGCAAAAGCAGTTTATCCCCTGCTTTGACCACAAGACGCGCATGTGGCGCGGCCTCACCCGCAAGCCCCTTGAGGACGCTCTGGCGAACCGGATCGAGTCGCTCGGTATTCGCCTGCTACCCCGCCATGAGCTTATCGACCTTGTTGAAGATACGGACGGCAGAATCACCGGAACCGTGCTCTACGACCTCACCAAAGATCGAATCGTGCCCTTTGCTGCCAAGGCCACGATCATCGCAGCCGGTGGCACTGGCGGCCTGTTCGAGCGCAGCCTTACATCGGCTGATGTGCTCAGCTCATCACAGGCCATCGCGCTGGCGCACGGTGCGTCCCTTACTAATATAGAGTTCATGCAGATGATGCCCGGCTTCATCGAGCCCAAGCGCAACCTGGTCTTCAACGAGAAAACCTGGCGCTACGTACATGTAGACCAGCCGGCAGATATTGCCGACGACAAGCTGGACGACCTGCTCGAGCAGCGCTCTGGATATGGTCCTTTCACCTCGCGCTTGGCCTCCCGCGCCATCGACCTCGTCATAGATCAGGCAGGTGCAGAGGGCCTGGCGCTCCACTACGACTTCCCCCGCGAGGACATCCCCGAGTTTGTGCAGACCTTTGCCACCTGGCTACAGGACGAGCACGGAATCGCGCCGACCGATGAGATGCGCGTAGCGATGTATGCCCATGCTGCCAACGGCGGTATCAAGATCGATAAGACAGCCTTCACGGGCGTCGAAGGCCTCTATGCCTGCGGCGAGGCGACAGGAGGCATGCACGGCGCCGACCGCATTGGTGGCCTGTCGAGCGCCAACGGCATCGTGTTCGGACGCATCGCAGGCGCATCGGCAGCCCTTGCAGCGCAGAAAGAGCCTGAGGCATCCCTGAAGGCGGATATCGCCCTCCCCCAGTACGGCATTGCCACAACAGACGCCGAGCGCCTGACACGCAGCCTTAAGCACACGATAAGTACCTATTGCATGATCAACAGGACCGAAGTTGGCCTTTCCAAGGCGCTGCAAGAGCTTGAAAGCCTGCAAGATGATGCCACAGCTCTAAATAAACCGCATGCCAACGACAGCGAAGTCGCAGCCCTCGCCCGCCTGCAATCGCAGATTCAACTAGCACAGGAAATGGTCAAAGCCATGCGCAAACGAACCGAAAGTCTCGGATCGCACTATCGCGCAGACTAGGCTGAGCACCCATCTAGAGCAGAACACAGCTTCTCGATATTTATTGAGCCCAACGGCGGACTTTAGCACCATTGAAATTGTGCTAGAAAAGAAACGCCATCATATCCGTGATATAGACCCTTTTATGTCCTCGCGGTCGCGTATCCTCTTTAGGCATGTAGCTACCACATGATGAAGGCGAATAACGCGTAGCCCGCCGACCAGAGAGGAAGAGATATGGAAGACCCCATTCAGGCCGAGATAATCCTGTACCAGTCCGAGGGGGCAAACGTGCCGGTACAGGTCTACTACAAGGACGAGACCCTTTGGGTCTCACAGGCGGCGATGGCCGAGCTGTTCGACGTCTCCGTCTCGACGATTTCCGAGCATCTCGTCAATATCTTCGCCAGCGGGGAACTACAAAAGGCCAGCTCAACTAGTTTTTCCGGTTTTTCCGGAAAAACCTCCCCAAAGGGCGGCAGACCGAAAACCTACTACAATCTCGATGCCGTTATCGCCGTCGGGTACCGTGTCAACTCGATGCGCGCGACCCGCTTCCGCCAATGGGCGACGGCTACCCTAAGGGAGTACATCACCAAGGGCTTCGTCCTCAACGACGACATGCTCAAGAACGGCCGGCCCTTCGGCAAGGACTACTTCGACGAGCTGCTCGCCCGCATCCGCGACATCCGCGCGAGCGAGCGGCGCGTATGGCTCAAGATCACCGACATCTTCCAGGAGTGCAGCTTCGACTACGACAGGGACTCGACCATGGCCAAGAACTTCTACGCCGCGGTCCAGAACAAGATGCACTACGCCGTCACCGGGCACACCGCGGCCGAGATCGTCCAGGGGCGCTCCGACCCGTCCAAGCCCAACATGGGACTCACGTCATGGAAGGGTGGCCCCGAGGGGCGCATCCACTCCTCGGACGTCACCGTAGCCAAGAACTACCTGTCCGAGGACGAGATCAGGCAGCTGAACCGCCTCGTCACGATACTGCTCGACACGCTCGAGGACAGGGCCGAGCGGCACATCCTGACGAGCATGGAGGACTGCGAGCGCCTGCTCGACGGCTTCCTGACATTCAGCGGGCGCGAGGTGCTCAAGGGCCTTGGCAACCGCAACAAGAAGACGGCGGACAAGATCGCCAAGGAGCGCTTCCACGAGTTCCAGAAGCTCCAGGACAAGACCTACGAGAACGACTTCGAGCGGATGGTGAAGCGCCTGAACGGCAAGGCGTAACGGGCAGTACGATGGCCGACAAAGCGCCAGTTATTCCCCATTTTCGTGGGGTCGCGAAAATGGGAGACGGCTTGACCGCGCCGACGGCAAACGGTAATTTGGACAGCGGTATTGACGCGGGGACCCCACGGGGCCCGCGTCCGGAAGGAAGGCGGCTGTCCCAGGGGGCGGCCGCCTTCCTTCGTTTATGAGCATCCCAACGAGAGGATAGAATCATCCACCGAGGTGATTCGGATGTGGAGAATAAAGATGGACGAGACAAACGTTATCGTCAAATTCGGCGGAAATATCGACAGCGTCGACATCAATACGTTCACGAGGACCGTCCTCGGCTATGCGAGCGCCATGCAGGCGGCGTGTGGGGATATCGATGCGTCCCAGGCGCTCGACATCCGCATCGGCGAGACGAGGCCCGGATGCCTGGAGGTCGACCTCAAGCTCGTCACCGACTCCATAAAGGGAATGATCGACTTCGCCTCCGCTGCCGCACCCATCCTCCCGCAGGTGGTCGCGACGGCAACGGAGCTGTATAAGCTGCTCTCCTTCCTCGGCAAGAACGGCAAGGAAGAGGCCGCAACGATCGAGTCCGGGAAGAACCGTGTGACCGTCGTGGCATCGAACGCCGAGAAGATGACGGTCAACCAGAACACGTACAACATCTACACGGGGAACCCCGGCGCTACGAAATCTATCGTCAACTCTTTCAAGGAGCTCGAGAGCCGCCCCGAGATCGAGTCACTCGAGATCATCGACCCGAAACCCGAAGGCGCGCACTTCAAGGCTAATCGCGACGACTTCCAGTACATGGCCGCCGCCCCGCTCTACGAGGGAGCCGACACCAAGACGGTCATCTCGATCGAACAGCCCCTATCCCTGCTCAAAGTCGTGCTAAGGAAATCGACGAAGAGCATGTGGCGCTTCGGCTGGAACGGCGTCCCCATCTCCGCGAACATATCCGATACCGACTTCTTCGACCATTTCTCCGACTACAGCTTCGGAATCGGCGACGTGCTTATCGCCGACATGAAGATCACGAAGCGCTACAACAAGGACCTCAACACGTACATGAACGAACGCTACGAGATCGTAAAGGTCCATGACAAGAAGACAGCGCCAAAAAACCAGCCGCTGATTTAACTAAAGTCCCACACAGCAATCTTAACCGGGCCGTGTGGGCCGTATAAAACTATAAATACTTGCTAGTTTACTTGATTCATAACTATCAACTGTTTATAATTAAATTGTCGGAAGGAGGAGAGATGCCCAAGGAGCAAGAGCCCGCGCAGGTGCTCAAGCGGTTCAAGAAGGAAGGTTGGACGCTCTACACCGGCAAGGGCAGCCACGTGGTCGCGCGAAAGGACGGGGTCCAGATCAGCGTTCCCACCTCCAAGAAGGAGATACCGATAGGGACGTACCGGAAGATAGCTAAGACGGCGGGGTGGCTCTAGCCCCGCCCCCTTGGGGGTCGAAAGATATGAAGACATACGTTTACCAGGCGGTGCTCACGCCCGACGAGGACGGCGGCTACGACGTGGAGTTTCCCTCGCTACCGGGATGCTTCACCTGCGGCGACACGATTGCCGAGGCCGCCGAGCAGGCCGTGGACGCGGCGAGCACCTACGTGGCCGCGCTCGTGAGGGACGGCCTCGCCGTGCCGGAGCCCGAGTTCAACGAGCCCGCAGAGGGCGGCCTCTCTATGATGGTCGCCTTCTCCACGGACGAGGGATACATCGTGGAGGGCGAGACGGTCTCGGCGGCCGAGGCCGCGCGCAGGCTCTCCGTCTCCCCCGGCAGGATCACCCACATGCTCGACTCGGGGATCCTCACGGGCTACCGCAAGGGCCGCCGCACCTACGTGACCGTGGAGAGCATAGCGGCGCGCCTGACCGACACGCCCCGCTCGGGCAGGCCCAAGCGCCACGCAATCGCATAGTCGGCCTCAATGCAAACAAAAAGCCCCGTGCGGCAATCTTGGCGGATCCGCACGGGGCGTATGCCCTCCGGCAAAAGGGAAAGGCAGGACCATTATATGGCAGCCAACGATACTTCAAGGTCGAAACTCGGCTCCAAGCGAGAGGTCGCGCCAGGCAAGTGGGTCATCCGCGTGCAGGCGGGCTTCCGCGCAGACGGGCACGTGCGGCGCGCGTCGCGCACCGTCCACGGCACCGAGACCGGGGCCGATATCGACATCGCCCAGCTCGTCCGCGAGCTCGGCGTGTCCCAGGCCACGCACGCGGGTGTCACGCTTGATGTGTATTATTGGGGAGTTTTCCGCGACTCCCCCAGCAACCGCGGCAAGCCGCGCTCGAAGGCGAGCCTGCGCGAGCACGACGGGCAGATGGAGAACTACGTCTCCCCCGTCCTGGGGAGTATCGACATCTCCGAGATCACGCACGACATGATGCGCAGCTGCATCGAGCGCTCGGGCGTGCCGGCCAAGACCAAGACGACCCTGCGCGCCGCCATGCGCCGGACCTTCGACGACGGCTGGGTGACGGTGGAGCCCTTCCGCCGCCGCGTCATCGCGCCAAAGGCGAAGCAGGCGCCCGTGGAGCCGTGGAGCATCCCCGAGGCTGCCGAGGCGCTGCGCAGGCTCGCCGCCAGCGACGACCGCGCGGACCTGGTCATGAACGCCCACCTCATCCTCGGCCTGAGCGGCCTGCGCAAGGAGGAGGCACTGGCGGTGCGCCCGTGCGACCTCAAGGTCACCACGACCTACGACTTCGCAACGGGCCAGCCGACCGTGTCAGAGTACATCGAGGTCTGCCGCGCGTACACGGACGAGGACGGCGTGAAGGAGACTAAGAACACCCATTCCGTGCGCACCGTGCCGGTTTTATTGGCGGGCCGCGAGCGCCTGCACCAGATCATGGACGAGCTGCGCCCGTCCATAACCGTCGAGGGCGGCACTTCGGTTACGGAGCAGGTTCGCGAGTGGAGCGGCCAGCGGATCGTGAACATGCGCGGCGACAATCTCGTGCGCGCATGGCGGCGCATGTGCACACGCCATGACCTGCGGTATATCCCGCCCAAGGCCCTGCGCCACACGTCCGAGACCATCATGGCGGCTACCGAGGTCGACCCCCTGAGCATCATGGATTTGCACGGACATACGGACCTGGGGACAGATTACCGTCATTACATCAAACCGGGCCTCGCGGAACGCGAGAAGGCCGCCAGGCAGGTCGGGCGCGCCCTGCAGATCGTCGAGGGCGGCGGCACGGACGGCGGTTTAATAGCACCGGTCGCAGCGCCGAGACGCTCTAAAACGGCGTTCTCTAGGTCTATTATCTGTTAAATGCATAAAACGCCCCCTGCCGCGCATAAACGGCAGGGGGCGTAAAACGCGAACGGTAACGGACGGTTATGATTCGGCTCTTCGGTAAACAAAAAAGGTCAGCGCCGAAGCGCTGACCTGTGCGTTCTTTGGTGGGCCGTCAGGGGGTCGAACCCTGGACCTTGGGATTAAGAGTCCCCTGCTC
>NZ_JADNOH010000044.1 GCF_015557435.1 Collinsella aerofaciens | reverse complement strand
CTGCTCGCACGGAGAGCACATTAAGTGCTCTCCGGCTCGTGCGGAACTCGCGATCAACCTTATACCTTTCGGACAGCCGCGGACCTCTCGGGTCCGGTGCGCTTCGCTCCGGACTGGGTTAGCTGAATAAATATGGCGAAGGCCCCTTTCGGGGCCTTCTTTTTTTAAATAAATTCGCCTACTCGGTGGACTTCGGGTTCTAGGTCTACGCCGAACTGGTCCTTAACGGTTGTTTGGATGTGGCGGATGAGTTCGTCGACGTCGGCGGCGGTGGCGCGGTCGGCGTTGACGATGAAGCCGCAGTGCTTCTCGCTCACCTGCGCGCCGCCGATGGCGTGGCCGCGCAGGCCAGCGTCCATGATGAGCTTGCCGGCAAAGTAGCCCTCGGGGCGCTTGAAGGTGGAGCCGGCGCTTGGCATGTCGAGCGGCTGCTTGTCCTCGCGGCGCTGGCGGTAGTCGTCCATGTCGGCCTTGATCATCGCCGCATTGCCCGGGGCGAGGTTGAAGGTGGCGGAGAGCACGATAAAGCCGTCGTCGGCGATGCGGCTCTTGCGATAACCCAGGTTGAGCTCATCGACATCGAACTCGATGATATTGCCGCTGCCGCGGGTACCGTCGTCGAGTACGCGGGCGGGCTTATAGACGCGCACGGACTCCAGAACATCGGCCATGCAGGCGCCGTAGGCGCCGGCGTTCATGTAACAGGCGCCGCCGACCGAACCGGGAATGCCCGAGATGGGCTCCATGCCAGTGAGACCGGCCTCGGCAGCCGCGGCGGCCACATCCGAGAGCAGGGCGCCGGCTGCTGCCGTGACGTGCGTGCCGTCGACGGTAATGTCGGAGAGGCCTTCGCCCAGTGCCACGACGACGCCACGGATGCCCTTGTCGCCAACGAGCAGGTCGGAACCGTTGCCCACGATGGTGAGCGGCAGGTCGCAGCGATAGCAAGTGTCGAGCGTGGCGACGAGGCCCTGCTCGGTATCGGGCGTAACAAAGACGTCGGCGGGGCCGCCGATCTTAAACGTGGTGTGATCGCGCATGGGCTCGCTCATCAGCACGTTGTCCTCGCCGGCAACACCGGCGAGCGCGCAGAGCAGGTCCTCGTTAAAAAAGTCGTTCTCGTGCATACGAATATCCGCCTTATGGTGGTCGTTTTCATCAATCGAATGCAATATACCCTACCTGGATGGATTTGGTGCAAAGTAACCTGGCCCCAATGCACCACATGGTGCAAAGGGGGCAGGTTACTTTGCACCAATCGCGGCGATAAAACAGCCGTCTACCGGATTGGTAAAGCGTTTATCATCGAGGTAGATGGGCGGTCGCTATACTTTCAAGAGATTGCGCGCAAACCCGGAAGGAGCGAGATGGCCAACAAAGTCACCCTCAAGCAGATCGCCCAGGAGGTGGGGCTTTCCCCCTCGTCGGTCTCGCTTGTTCTCAACAATCGGCCCTGTCGCATCTCGGAAGAAAACCGCAAACTCATCAAGGAGGTCGCGGCGCGCAACCACTATGTCCCCAATCAGATTGCGCGCAGCCTGGTCATGCGCGAGTCACGCACCCTGGGCCTTATCGTCCCTAACATCGAGAGCCGCTTTTTTGCCTCGCTCGCCGGGAGCCTGGAAAAGCGCTGTCGCGAGGACGGCTATGCGCTCTTTATTACCAGCTCGGGCGGAAGTGCCGAGGACGATCTGGAGCTGTTGCGCCAGCTGGTGACGCGCGGCGTCGACGGTGTGTTCCTGGTCGTGGGCGACGAGTTTTCCGATGACCGTGCCCTGCGCGAAGAGGTCAGCCATCTGCCCATCCCGGCCGTAATGGTCGACCGCGCCATTGAAGGGCTCGAGTGCGACAAGGTGATGTTCGATCACGAGATGGGCGGCTATATGGCTACGCGCTATCTGGTTGAGCAGGGACATCGTCGCATTGCCTGTCTCGTTAACGCGCGTCGTTCCAATACGGGCCGTAAGCGCCTTGCCGGCTACGAGCGCGCGCTGCGCGAGGTAGGCCTTCCCATCGACGCGCGCCTGGAGTTTGAGAGCGAGTATTACATTCCGAGTGCATACGAAGCATCGGAGGCGGTGCTCGCGACCGATGCCACCGCCGTGTTTGCAAGTTCGGATAACATCGCGCTGGGCTTGCTCAAACGCTTGCACGAGATGGGGAAGAACATCCCGGGCGATATCTCGGTGGTGAGCTATGACAACTCAGCAGCCGATGTGCTCTTTGAGCCGGCGCTGACCGCGATTGAGCAGGATCCGGGCGTGCTTGCCGAGCATGCTTTTGGCTGTATGTCCAAGCGGCTTGCCGGTAAGGGCGGCAGGCGTGCCGAAGAAGTGGTTTTGGAGCCTGCGCTCATCGTAAAGGGCAGCGTGCTCAATTTTACTAAACACAACTAAACACGTTTACCAATTCGTATAGATTGAATGTGGAGCACCTGTGACAGACAATGCCGCAGGTGAGTGTCCAGTTTTGCCGAGCTGCAGGATAGATAGCGATGATAAAACGTTTTTTCACAGTGATAAAACGTTTTAGCAAATATACTAGTCCCAACGAAAGGTTGCCGTATCGGAGGGCGACCGCGCAGCGAAGGGACATAAACAATGGCTAAAACACTGGGAACGCCGTGGCAAAAGCTGGGACACGAGGTGCCCGCTTCCGAGCTCGAAGGCGTCGATCTGTACTGGCGTGCCTCGAACTATCTGTCCGTCGGCCAGATCTACCTTCGCTCCAACCCGCTGATGCGTGCCGACTTTGTCGACGAGAAGACCGGTGAGACGCGCGACTTCGGTCGTCCGGATGTTAAGCACCGCCTGGTCGGCCACTGGGGCACCACGCCCGGCGTCAACTTCCTGTTCGGTCACGTCAACCGCCTCATCGCCGATCACAACCAGAACGCTATCTTCCTGATGGGCCCTGGTCACGGTGGTCCCGCCGGTACCGCCCAGTCGCTGCTCGACGGCACCTACCGCGAGATTCGCCCCGACATCACCAATGACGAGGCCGGCCTGCAGAAGTTCTTCCGCCAGTTCTCCTATCCCGGCGGCATTCCGAGCCACTTTGCGCCCGAGACGCCCGGCTCCATCCACGAGGGCGGCGAGCTCGGCTACACGCTCAGCCACGCTTACGGCGCCGTTATGGACAACCCGAGCCTGCTGGCCGTGGCCGTGGTGGGCGACGGCGAGTCCGAGACCGGTCCGCTTGCCACCTCTTGGCAGTCCAACAAGCTCGTGAACCCGGCAACCGACGGTATCGTCCTGCCGATTCTGCACCTCAACGGCTATAAGATCGCCAACCCCACTATCCTTGCCCGCGTGTCCGATGAGGAGCTGACCAAGTTCTTTGAGGGCATGGGCTACAAGCCGCACTTCTTTGTCGCCGGCTTTGACGACGAGAGCCACGCGAGCATCCACGAGCGTTTCGCCGACCTGTTTGAGCAGGTCTTCGACGAGATCTGCGACATCAAGGCGACCGCTCAGGCCCAGGCTGCCGCGGGCGAGACCGTTGTCCGTCCTGCCTACCCCATGATCGTGTTCCGCACGCCCAAGGGCTGGACCTGCCCCAAGCAGATCGACGGCAAGAAGACCGAGGACTCCTGGCGTGCGCACCAGGTGCCGCTGGCGAGCGCCAAGGACACCCATGAGCACTTCCGCGTGCTGCGCGAGTGGCTGCGTTCCTACAAGCCCGAGGAGCTCTTTACGCCCGAGGGCCAGGTGCGCCCCGAGGTGACGGCTTTTATGCCGACCGGCGAGCTGCGCATTGGTGCCAACCCCAACGCAAACGGCGGTAAGGTCCGTCGCGAGCTTGAGCTGCCCGACATCCACGCCCACGAGATTCCCGTTGCCGAGAAGGGTCACGGCTGGGGCTCCACCGAGGCCGCCCGCGTCTTTGGTGAGTACACCGCCGATGTCCTGACCAAGAACATGGACGACTTCCGCATCTTCGGCCCCGACGAGACTGCATCCAACCGCCTTCAGGCTGCCTACAAGGTGACCAAGAAGCAGTGGGACGCCGGCTTCTACGAGGACGAGGCCAACGATGAGCTGCTGGCTGGTTCCGGTAAGGTCGTCGAGCAGCTGTCCGAGCATCAGTGCGAGGGTTTCCTCGAGGCCTACGTGCTCACCGGCCGCTCCGGCGTGTGGAGCTCCTACGAGAGCTTTGTCCACGTGGTTGATTCCATGGTCAACCAGCACTGCAAGTGGCTCGAGGCCACCAAGCGTGAGATTCCGTGGCGTGCCCCCATCAGCGGCCTCAACATTCTGCTGTCGAGCCACGTCTGGCGCCAGGACCACAACGGCTTCTCTCACCAGGACCCCGGCTTTATCGACCTACTGCTCAACAAGGCCAACGAAACGCATATCGTGAACGCCTACTATCCGGCAGATGCCAACATGGCCCTTGCCGTGGCCGAGCGCGTCTACCAGTCCACCGACTGCGTCAACGCCATCTTCTGCGGCAAGCAGCCCGCCCCGACCTTCCAGACGGTCGACGAGGCCAAGGCCGAGCTTGCCGAGGGCGTTGCGACCTGGGAGTGGGCATCGACCGCCGCCTCGCTCGCCGAGGCCGACATCGTCGTTGCCACCTGCGGTGACGTGCCGACGCTCGAGGCTCTGGCGGCAACCGACATGCTGCGCGAGCTGGGCATCAAGGTTTGGTTCGTCAACGTGGTCGACCTGCTCAAGATCCAGAACGTCTGCGAGAACGACCAGGCCATCAGCGACGAGCGCTGGGCTGAATTCTTCGGCTGCGGCGAGAAGCCCGTTCTCTTTGCCTTCCACGCCTATGCCGGCACGATTCGCCGCCTGATCTGGAACCGCCCCGGCCACGACGCCTTCCGCGTCCACGGCTACGAGGAGAAGGGCTCCACGACCACACCGTTCGACATGCTGCGCCTGAACAACATGGACCGCTGGGCCCTGGCTGCCGACGTGCTGCGCATGGTCGATGCCGACAAGTTTGCCGAGCAGATCAACGAGTGGGAGGCCTTCCGCACCGAGGCCTTCGAGTTCGCTTGCGACGAGGGCTACGATCACCCGGCCTTCACCGACTGGGTCTGGCCCGACGCCGCTGCCGCAACCGCAGCCGACGGCGCGCTCTCCGCAACCCAGATGACCGCGGGCGACAACGAATAGCATCCGGGACGGTCTCGCGCTGGGGCCGCCTCCGGGCGGGTTGCCTTGCTCCGGGAAGTGGGCTTCGCGAACTTCCCGGAGCAAGGCAACCCGCCCGGAGGCGGCCCTCTCGACCGTTTCGATCTGCGGGGGCTGATATATTTTTAAAGCGATGGGGCCATGGCTGTTATGGCCTTGGAGGCTGTGTATCTCACTTTGGTCAGCCAGTTTTACATTGTCGGGGCCGGGGCGGGGTGCTTGGTTTTGGAAGTTCGCGGAGCCCACTTCCAAAACCAAGCAGGCACCCCGGCCCTCGCCCGTACACTTTTCCGCTGAGCGCGTGATTGCCGCCGTGTACCGAAGGGTTGCCGTTGCAACTTCAAATTGGTGCTATATTCGGCTTGAGTTGTTTAATACTAGTACGGGAGGCTGATATGGGGCTGTTCAAGAAGAAAAACCCGCAGGATGCCTTTAATCCCGATGTGTTTACCATCACGGATACTATTTTGGACCCGCCGCGGTTTACGCTTTTGCCGGCTATCTACCAAGATGCCACGCGCCACAAGTGGGCTGTGCATCAGCGTGGTGCCGAGCCAAAGATCTTTGACTATGCGGATGTGCTGCAGTGCGAGATCGTTGAGACTGGAAATCCCGAGGATGTGCCAGAGCTCAGCAATCGTGAGCTCGCTCAGCAGATTCTGATTAATCCAGCTCAGGCTACCAAATATAACGCCGCCAAGCGTAATATGTGCCTTGGTATGGGTGTCATCGTTGCCGTGCAAACCGGCGAGGATGAGATTTCGAAGCTTGAGATTCCGGTGACCGCGGGCGAAGTCAAGCGAGACTCCGGCCTGTATCGGTCGTATCGGAACGTTGCGGAACAGATTAAGGAAGCCTTCGACGCCATGGGGTGTTCGGAGAAATGATGCCCGCAGCATCAAGCGGTTGAGGAGCCTTACCCATGTCGAGCGAACCATATGCGATTCCGCCCAAAGATCGCGCCTTTGAGGGCATTCTTTGGTATATCAAACACTATGACTTACAAGGTGGCGACCGACTGCCCGCCGAGCGCGTGCTCTGCGAGGAGCTGGGCGTGTCGCGCACGGCGCTGCGCGCTGCCATTACGCGCCTTATTTCGTGTGGAACCCTAGAAAGCCGTCGTGGCTCGGGTACCTATGTGTGCCCTCCCAAGCCGCTGAACATCTTTCAGGAAACATGGAACTATACCCAGGCCGTCGAGAGGGTCGGCTTAAAGTCGACTGCGCGTTTGGTCTGGTCAAAGGTCGTGTATGCCGATATCGATTTTGCTCAAAAGGCGCAGGTCGATCTGGGCATGCCACTCTTTTGTATTCGACGCGTGCGCGTGGTTAATGGTTCTCCGGCGTCGATCGAGACTGCTTACGTCAACCTGTCTTTGTGCCCGTCGCTTCCCGATCACGATTTTGAGCAGGAGAGCCTCTACGACGTTTTGCTCAAAGAAGGCAACGTTCATGTGACGCACGGCAAGGAGCATATTTCTATCAGCCGCCTGAACGCCGAAGAGGCCAAGCTGCTGGATGCCCAGGAGGGCACGCCGGTGTTCTACAAGGCTTCGCACGAGCGCGACGAGAACAATGGTTTTGTCGAGTACTGCAAGGCCGTGATTCTGCCGACCAAGTATCGGTTTGCCGATAACGGCGAGGCGGACGGCGTTGCGACGAAGGTGGGTGTCGAATGGCTGAAGCAGTAGAGGGCCTGCCGGTCTACAAGCAAATTCGCCGTTGTATTGCGGAGCGAATCGAACGCGGTGACTATCCGACGGGTTCGATGATACCGTCCGAAAACGAGCTTGCCGAGGAGTTTGGCACCACGCGCCTGACGATTCGAAGCGCCATGGACGAGCTGGTCAAGAGCGGTCAGATCCGTCGCGTGCAGGGCAAAGGTGCCTTTGTGGGGCACAAGTGGTTTGACGAACATGTTCGCAAGGGCGGCTTTCGTCAGACGGTCCTGGCCTCGGGCGCGACGCCGTCGGTGCGCATCTTGGCGCGCTCCAAGCGCTATGCCGGGCCGTACTATGCCGACCTGTTTGGTATCGCCGAGGACGACCTTCTTTACTCGGTGCGCCGCCTTAACTGCATCGACGGCGAGCCCGTGTCGATCGAGATGACGCTGATTCCGTGCCTGCTGTTCCCGGGTATCGAGGATGTCGATATTTCGGTCTTTAGTCTGTACGAGACATACGACATGCTCGGCCGAAAGCCGGACAAGTCGATCGAGAAGCTCGATATCGAGGCGCTGGGTGCGCGCGACGCGAGCCTGCTCGATCTTGAGGCGGGCGATTTGGCACTTGTGCTGGAATGCCTGACCTACGATGCGAGCGGACAGGTCATCGAGCACGCCAAGTCCTTTACCCGCGGCGACGCCGGCGGTTATTCCTACAACTATTAGCGTTGAGAGCGTCCTCGCGCACGGCGGGGGCGCTCGTTTTTTGAGGATATGTGCCGCTTGACCGATGAGCGGCCAAAACTGACCGTCTACCGAGAGGGGAGGATGAAATCGAAAAATCGGTATTAAAAACGGCTAACCTGTTATCGTTCACTGGTATTAAGAACCTTTGAATTGTTGAGTTTGCGGCCAAGATGACCGCAAGATTAAGCGAGACGAATGGGGCGGCAAGCCCGTTCGTACCCGTGCGACAATTCAAACTGCTCGTGAAAGGAGCGGGAATGAAGGAGACCGAGAAGATCGAGATCGTGCACTTCGACCAGGAGGGCTACCTCG
>NZ_JADNOH010000006.1 GCF_015557435.1 Collinsella aerofaciens | reverse complement strand
CTGGTGATCTCCGCCTTGAGAGGGCGGCGTCCTAAACCGCTAGACGAACGGGCCACATGACATCTGCACTGCCGTGCTGCGAGGAAATATATTACGGGACAAAAAACGTCAGCGCAAGAAGAAATTCCAAATTGCCGAAAAATTGTCGGCAGGTTATGGAACACGCAGGTAAACTAGGTAGCTAATTCAAGTTGAGATGGACCAAAAGAGCTTCGCGATCGTTGGGAATGTTGTCTTCGATCACGGCGTCGAGGGCGGAGTTGAGAAGCTGCCCCAGTTCCGGCCCGGGCTTGACTCCAGCACGGATCAGGTCGCCGCCGTTGAAGGCGAGCATCTTGAGCGTATAGGGCTCCCCCGCCCTCAGCAGCTCGTGCGCCATCGCGCGCATCTCCTCAATCGTCTCAACGTAATAGAAGCACGACGGGGCCTTGCCAAGTGTGTCGGCACGCTTAAGGTCCATGAGCTCGTCAATCAGGCGGGCCGTGTCGACGCCCTCACCCGAAAGCGCGCGCATCATATTGAGCAGGCAGGAGCGCTCGGGGCGCAGCGGCTTGTCGTGATATTTGATGAGCAGGCACACGTCGCGCACCAGGTCGTGCGAGAGAGCCAGGCGATCCATAATGACGTGCGCTTTCTTGGCGCCGAGCTCGGGATGACCGTAGAAGTGTCCGCTGCCGGCGTGATCGACCGTAAAGCACTCGGGCTTGGAGACATCGTGCAAAAACGCCGCCCACATAAGGCTCGACGAGGGCGCGACGCCGTCGCACAGCGCAAGCTCCCCTGCCACCGTCAGCACACGGGCGATATGCTCGTAGACGTTAAACGCATGATAGACACTTCGCTGATCAAAGCCGCGACCCGCTGCCAACTCGGGCACAGAGGCACAGATGAGCTCGGGATAGCGAAGCATCGCGTCTCCCCCATGACCGGTCGAAAGAATGCCCTCGAGCTCAATACCCACACGCTCGCGCGCCACAGCATCGAGCAACGGCGCACACTCAGCAAGCGCGCGCTTTGTCTCGGGCTCAATCATAAAGTCCAGGCGGCAGGCAAAGCGTACCGCACGCAGCATGCGAAGGGCGTCCTCGTTAAAGCGACGCTTGGGATCGCCGACAGCGCGAATCAGCTTGCGCTCCAAGTCACCCTGGCCGTCGTAGCGGTCGACAAGCCCGCGCTCGGGATGCCAGGCCATGGCGTTGACGGTAAAGTCGCGGCGCGCCAGATCGTCCTCGAGCGAGGCGGCACGTTCCACACTCTGGGGATGGCGACCATCGGTGTAAAAGCCATCCAGACGGTACGTGGTGACCTCGATACGCTCGCCATCGGAAATAGCCGTGATTCCGCCAAATTTAATGCCCGACTCCACAACCGCGATGCCGGCGGCCTCGAGCGCCGCTTTGGACTCCTGCCACAGGCCGCTACAGCACATATCAACATCGTGGCTGGGGCACCCCATCAGGGCGTCGCGCACCCAACCACCCACGTACCAAGCCTCAAGACCAGCCGCCTCAAGCGCGCGCAGGACGCGCAGGGACGCATCGGACGGTTGAGTACCGTTGAGCGAAACATTGCACATGCCTATGGCCTCCTGCACTTGTGAGCGTAAATCGATGGTTCTCAAGAAGTCTAGCAAGAAACAAGAAAGCGCGCACACGCAATCGCGTCGTCAATTCCATAAAACGAGACAGCAGACGCCATATGCGTTCAGTGCACAAAAAACACCCGCCTCGGAGATCCAAAGCGGGTGTTCGGCAGCGATTTTTCGATGCGGCTAGCAGACCTGACGAACTTCGATGTTCTTCTTGTATTCGTCCACCTTGGCAAAGTCGCCCAGGCCCGGGCACTCGACCACGTTGGCGCCGGTGGCCATCGACAGACGGAGGGCATCCTCGACGCGCTTGGGAGCGTCGTGCCATACGGACAGGAAGGCAGCGAGCGAGGAATCGCCGGCGCACACCGTCGACAGCAGCTTGACGTCGAAGGTGCGATTGGCAAACCAGATGTGCTCGCCGTTGGAGAAGTACGCACCGGCGCCACCGAGGGTCAGCAGCACGTTCTTGGCGCCCTTAGCGTGCAGCTCGGCCATAGCGCCCTTGACGGACTCATCGTCGCCACCGCTCACCTTAATGCCAAAGATGTCGAGCAGCTCGTCGTCATTGGGCTTGATCAGCAGCGGCTCCATGGCAATGAGGTCTGCCAGCTGATGGCTCGAGATGTCGAGGACGAACTCGGCCCCCTTGGCCTTGACGCGGCGCAGGACCTCGGCCAAGAAGCCCTCGGAAGTGTTGGGAGGCAGCGAGCCGCTGATGACCAGGCAGGTCATGTCATCGAGCGAATCGATGAGCTCAAACATCTCCTGCTCGTTGGCCTCGTTGATAGCGGCACCGGCGTTGACCATGTTGTACTCGGTGTCGGGGCCGGCGTTGAGGAACACATTGACGCGCGTAATGCCGTCGGTCCACACGGGTTTGACGGGCACGCCCAGGGCCTCGGCGCCCTTAACGATAAACTCGCCCGAGAAACCGGCGAAAAAGCCCAGGATCGTGGTGTCGACGCCGTAGTGATCGAGCGTAAACGAGACGTTTAGGCCCTTGCCGTTGGGCGTGTAGACGGCGTTGCGGGTACGCGTGACGGTGTTGGCAGCAAGACCGTCGCAGGCGATGTTGTAGTCAATAGCGGGATTTGCAGTGAGCGTGTAAATCATGAATGTTCCTTTCACGAAGCAACGTGTTAATGAAAGTATATTCCACGCATCGGTAAAAGGCTAGGACAACTCGGTGAACGGTGTGGAAGCGATGAAGTACGGCAGGACACCTCTCCCCCATGGCGGAACAAAAAAGGCGCCCCGGCCGAAACCGGGGCGCCGCATGCGCACGAATATGTCGCGTTTCGATTACTGACGATCGAGCTTGCGGACAGCAACGCGCTTGCTGTACTCGTCGACGTGACCAAAGTCGCCGATGCCGACGGACTCGGCAACGTTGGCGCCGGTGGCCATAGCGAGCTTCATGGCCTCCTCGACGTTGTCGCGATCCCTGTACCACTTGTGCAGGAAAGCAGCGAGGGTGCAGTCGCCGGCGCAGACGGAAGAAACCAGCTTGATGTTGAACTCACGCTTGGCGTACCAGATGTCCTCGCCGTTGGAGAAGTAAGCGTCGCCGCGGCTACCACGGGTGAGCAGCACGTTCTGAACGCCAGCGTCGTGAGCCATCTTCATGGCGACGCGGACCTCGTCGTCGGTGTCGACCGGCACGCCGAAGATGGCCTTCATCTCGTGATGGTTCGGCTTGATGAGCAGCGGCTTCTTGTGAGCGAGCTCCTTGAGCTTGTCGGAGGACAGGTCCAGGACGACGTCGGCGCCACGAGCCTGAGCGTGCTCCATGACCTGAGCCAGGAAGTCGGGCGTAGCTTTGGGAGGCACGGAGCCGGAAACGATCAGGCACTCGAGATCGCCCGCGGTGTCCAGGATGTTGTAGAGCTCCTCCTGGTGCTGCGGCGTGATCGGAGCACCAGGGTTCAGGATGCCGTACTCGTGCTGGCCATCGTTGACGTAGGTGTTAATGCGCGTGATACCGTCGGTCCAGACCGGGCGGCAGAGGCAACCCAGGTTCATGACCTCCTCGACGATGAACTTGCCCGTGAAGCCAGCGAAGAAGCCGAGCGCGACGGTGTCGACGCCCATCTTCTTAAAGGCGAAGGACACGTCGAGGCCCTTGCCGTTAGCCGTGTAGCTGGCCGAGCCGGTGCGGACGTTCTCGTCGGGCTCGAGCGGAGAGCTCGAAACCGTCATGTCGACAGCCGGGTTAGCGGTTAGCGTGTAGAACATTTACAGTACCCCCTGTATATGTGAGGGCCGCGTGGCCGGCCCATTCCAACCACGCGGTTACCTCTGATACCAAATTAGCGAGCTGCGGACTCGAGCAGTGCCTTGACCTCGGCGGCGGTGTTGCAGGCGAGCGCCTTCTCGGCGAGCTCGTCGCACTCGGCCTTGGTCCACTGGCTGATGGTCTTGCGGGCGCGCAGGATCGACGGAGCGCTCATCGAGAACTCCTCCAGGCCCCAGCTGATCAGCAGCGGCTCGAGCAGCGGATCGGCAGCGGCCTCGCCGCACATACCGACCATGATGCCGGCCTTCACGCCGCTCTCGATGATGTTCTTGAGCGAACGGAGCACGGCGGGATAGTAAACCTGGTACAGGTTGGAGATGGTGTCGTTACCACGGTCGGCGCACATGGTGTAGCCGATCAGGTCGTTGGTGCCGATGGAGAAGAAGTCGGCGACCTCGGCCAGGCGGTCAGCGAGGAGAGACGCGGCAGGCGTCTCGACCATGATGCCGACCTCGATGTTCTCGTTGAACTTGCGACCCTCTTCGGTCAGCTCGGCCTTGCACTGCTCGACGAGCTCCTTGACAGCCAAGACCTCCTCGACGCAGGTGACGAGCGGGATCATGATCTTGACGTCACCGAAGGCGCTGGCGCGCAGCAGAGCGCGGAGCTGGACCTTGTACTGGTCGGGATTGGCCAGGCAGTAACGCACGGCGCGGAAGCCCATGAAGGGGTTGTCTTCCTTGACCATGTGCAGATACGGAATCTCCTTGTCGCCACCCACATCGAGCGTGCGGATGATGACCGGAGCGCCCTTGAGCGCGCTGGCGACCTTACGGTAGGCGTTGAACTGCTCCTCCTCGGAAGGAAGCTCAGCAGAGTCCATGAACAGGAACTCGGAGCGGAACAGACCGATGGCCTCGGCGTCGTGATCGAGCGCGTTGGGCACGTCATCGGGGTTACCGATGTTGCAGGCGATGATCTTCTTGATACCATCGGCAGTCACGGACGGCTTGCCACGGAAGGCCTCGAGGGCTGCCTTCTCGGCAGCGAAGGCCTCGGCCTTGGCGGTGTAGGCAGCGAGCGTCTCCTCGTCGGGATCGGCCTCAACGATACCCTTGCCGCCGTCGACGACAACGGTCATACCGTTGCGCAGCGCGGTGCAGCTGTTGGAAACCGAAAGGACAGCCGGAATCTCAAGGGCGCGCGCAATAATCGCGGAGTGCGACGTGCGGCCACCGGTCTCGGTGACGATACCGGCAACGTGGGCCTTATCGATCGTGGCGGTCATGGACGGCGTGAGGTCGTGCACGACAACGACGGTGTTCTCAGGCAGGACGGAGAGGTCGACGACCTCCTTGCCCAGCAGCTCGGCCAGAATACCGGTGCGGATGTCGGCGATGTCGGCCGCGCGCAGACGGAACATCTCGTCGTCCATGGACAGGAACATGTTCTCGAACATGGTCGAGGTGTCCATGAGCGCCTGCTCGGCGCAGGTGCCGCCGTCAATGGCGGCGTTGATGGCATCGGTCATGCCCGGGTCCTGAGCCAGGACAATGTGTCCGCTCATGATCTCGGCCTCGGCCTCGCCCACCGTCTCCTTCATATGGTCAGCCTGAGCCTGGGTCTTCTCGCAGAAGACCGAAAGAGCGGTCTGATAGCGCTCCTTCTCGGCTGCCGAATCAGCGACCTCATGCGGTTCAAACGTCAAGTCGGGATCGACGGCGACCATGACGGTGCCGATACCGATGCCCTCGGATGCGTTGACTCCCTGATACATTCCCATTCCTCTCTCCGTGTCATGTGATAAAGCGTTTTGCCATATCCATGACAAAAGAGCGCAGTTACCCTTAACAGGTCACTGCGCCCCCAAATATGAACTTAATTGTTCAACATGCGACCCGTTTGAGTTCTACTCGCCAAGACCGCTCTTGATGAGCTCGATGGCAGCAGCCAGAGCCTCGGCCTCGTCAGCGCCGTCGCACTTGACCTCGACCTCGGTACCACAGGGGATACCAGCAGCCATGAGGGCCATCGGGGACTTACCGTTGACCTCCTTCTCGGGGGTGACGACCGTCACGTCACAGGCGTACTTGCCCATGGTGGAGGCAAACAGACCAGCCGGACGCATGTGCAGACCCTGAGGATTAACGAGGGTAGCCTTCTCAGAAACCATAATTGACTCCTTTTTTGTGTTTAACCCCTGTCATGCATGCGGCAGGAGTCAGATTCACGACGTTGTTTATATTAACTCACATCAAACGGTTTTTCATTGTGTTTCGGACGAATTATTGGACAGATGTCGTATCCCTGCGCTCGCCTGCCGGGCGGGGCGGTTAAGTTTGCTGCTCTACAGTCCTGCGCAAGACGGAAAGCACATTAAGTGCTT
>NZ_JADNOH010000043.1 GCF_015557435.1 Collinsella aerofaciens | reverse complement strand
CCTCGCGCTGCGGATTGTTTTCAAACCCAAGCCCGGTCCCGGCCTGCGGTGACGTTGCTGGTGGTTCTTGGGCATCGCTTGCTGGCGGGGTTCCTTGTCTGAGTTGGACTTAGTTGGTGGGGCCACTGATCCCGGTCGCTGTCCCGCGCCGTTCCGGCGCGGGAGGCGCGCCTCTTTGGGGACGCAGAGATAGCCCAGCTGTGGTGACGTCACGCACCGATTGCTGCACTTTGGACTGCGTCGGGCTCGTTATTGTCCGAGCCCCCTCTCCCCTTTTCGCTGGTTCGCGCTTTGCGCGAACTCCGCGCTACTGGGGACCTGTTAGGATTCCGTTGTTGAGTTCGACGTCTCTTCCCTGGCGAGCATCGACCTCAGCTTCTCGAAGCTCTCCTCGCTCAGGCAGTGCTCCATGTGACAGCCCTCTTGCGAGGCAACCTCGGGCGTTACGCCTGCGTCCTCTAGCAGACCTACAAAAAAGCAGTGGCGCTCCCACATTTGACGGGCAACCTCAAGACCGCGTTCCGTCAGATGCACGTCGCGTTTGCCCATTTCGACATAGCCGTTGCTTTCCAGCGTCGCCATGGCCTTGGAAACGCTCGCCTTGGTTACGCCGAGGTACTCCGCAACGTCGATCGAGCGCACGGTGCCCTGACGTTCCGACAGAACGTAGATCGATTCGAGATAGTCTTCTCCGGATTCACGCAGGGCCATGGGCCGCCTTTCGCGATGGCTTCTAGTTAGCCTTTGGATACTTTTGCTTGATTTACTTTACCGCAAAAGTTGCCTATGTCTTACTACGTTGTCTAAAAAGTTAACCGTGTTTCACAAAACGCACGGGACGAAAACAAAGCGGGGACACGCCCCGCAAGGAGTGCCCCCGACTGCCGGCGCAAAAGGAACGTCCCCAAGTGCCGAATCCGTAGCTATAGCAGGCCAAAGTGCTCGGCGGCGTTGTAGATGCCGTCGTCGTCTACGACGGTCGTCACGTAGGTCGCTGCGGCCTTCACGGTATCCTGCGCGTTGCCCATGGCCACACTTGTGCCCACGGCCGAGAACATCGACAGGTCGTTCTCGCCGTCGCCAAAGGCGATCGCCTCGCTCGCGTCGACACCCAGGCGCTCCAGCGTCGCTGCCACGCCCAGGTCCTTGCCGCCGTTAGCGGGAATAATGTCGCAGAACAGGTCGCACCAGCGCGTAGTGAGCGAATGCGACACCGCATCGGTCACGATATGCTCGTCGGCAGGATCCACAAAGGCGCAAAACTGGTAGACCGGCGCTTCAAAGGCGTGCTCAAACGGCTCCTCGTGGTAGACGATCCCCGCGTTGTTGCCGGCCGTCACCACGCGCTCGGACAGGCGGTTCACAAACGAGTTCTCGCCCTGCATGCACAGCGAGTCGTAGCGCCCCTCGGCCACCTGGTCCACAATCACCGCGACGTCGTCCGGATCGATCGGGCAGCTGCGGTAAACCCCCTCGGCATCAAAGCAGTGCTGGCCCGAAAGCGTAATGTACGCATCCCAACCCAAGTCGAACAGCCAATCGGGCATCTGGTAGGTCGGGCGACCCGTAGCAATCACGCATGCGATCCCCTGCTCGTGAAAGCTATCGAGCACCCGCTGCGCCGACGCCGGAATCCGGTGCGTCTTAAAGCTCAGCAGCGTGCCGTCGATATCGAAAAACGCGGCTTTGATCATCCTCGTCTACTCCTCGCCCTCGAGCTTTTCGCTCGCCTCGAGCCATGCCATCTCCAGCTCGTCCATGGCGGCGTGGGCCTCGTCGATCTTTGCCTGTTGCTCGCCGAGCGCCGTGTAGTTGGTGGGATCGACCTGAGCCATCGCAGCCTCGGCCTCCTCCACGCGAGCGCGCTGCGTCTCCATCTTGCGCTCGAGCGAGCTCACCTCGCGGCGGAGCTTCTGGCGCTCGGCGTTGGAAAGACCGTTGGGCTGCCCGCTCGTCTTGGGCTTTTCGGCCGCAACCGCTGCGGCGCCGGTGTCGAACGTGCCGGTCTTGGCGCTCGGCGCACCCACGGGCTCGCCCTCGGCGGTGGCGTTGCACAGGCGCAGGTACTGGTCCACGCCGCCGGGCATATGCGTCAGGTGGCCGTCGAGCAGCGCCCACTGCTGGTCGGTCACGCGCTCCATCAAGAAGCGGTCGTGCGTCACCAGGATCAGCGTGCCGGGCCAACCGTCCAGCAGATCCTCGACAATCGCGAGCATGTCGGTATCCAGGTCGTTGCCGGGCTCGTCCAGGATGAGCACATTGGGCTCGTCCAGGATTGTCAGTAGCAGCGACAGGCGACGGCGCTGGCCGCCCGAAAGATCGCCGATGCGACTCCAGAGCTGCTGCGTCGTAAAGCCCAGACGCTCGCAGAGCTTCTCGGGCGAAGTCTCCTTGCCGTCGATGACGTAGTACTTCTTATAGTTGCTGAGCACCTCGCGGATCGTGTCGCCCATGTAGGGCTCGAGCTCCTCGAGCTGCTGCGACAGCACGCCAAAGCGTACCGTCTGGCCAATCTTCACGCGGCCGCGCGTGGGTTCAATCTTGCCCTGAATCACGTCAAGCAGTGTAGACTTGCCGGCGCCGTTCTCGCCCAAAAGACCATAGCGGTCGCCCGCACCAATGAGCCAGGTCACATCGGTGAGCACCTGCTTGGGCGCGCCATCGGTATCCGCATAGCCGGCGTCCACGTCGACCACATCGATGACCTGCTTGCCCAGGCGGCTCACGGCTAGGCGCTTGAGCTCCAGCTCGTCACGTACGGGCGGCACGTCGGCGATGAGTTCGCGAGCGGCATCCACACGAAACTTGGGTTTGGTGGAACGAGCCTGGGCGCCGCGGCTCAGCCACGCGAGCTCCTTGCGCGCCATGTTGCGACGGCGCTCCTCGGTAACGGCGGCCATGCGGTCGCGCTCCACGCGCTGCAGGATATATGCGGAGTAACCGCCCTCGAAGGGATCGACCTGGCCGTCGTGGACCTCCCACATACTGGTGCAGACCTCGTCCAAGAACCAGCGGTCATGCGTGACCACGAGCATGGCGCCCTGACCGCGCTGCCAGCGGGCCTTTAAGTGACGCGCGAGCCAGTTGATGGTGCGCATGTCCAGGTGGTTGGTGGGCTCGTCGAGCATGAGCACGTCGTAGTCGCCGATCAGCAGGCGCGCGAGGTCCACGCGACGGCGCTGACCGCCCGAGAGCTCGCCCACCGTGCCCTCCCAGGACACATCGCTAATAAGGCCGGCCAGGATCTGACGCGTACGCGGGCTCGACGCCCACTCGTACTCGGGCATGTCGCCCACGACGGCATGATGCACGGTATCGGTGTCGACAAGCTGGTCCTTTTGGCCGAGCAGACCGATCGTCGTGCCGCGGCGGTGCGTCACGCGGCCATCGTCGGGCTCCAGCGTGCCGGCGAGCACGCTCAGCAGCGTCGACTTGCCGTCGCCGTTTTTACCGACAATACCAATGCGGTCGCCCTCGCCCACGCCGAGCGTCACGCTATCGAAAATATGCTTGGTGGGAAACTCTAGGCTGATGGAATCGCATCCCAAAAGAATCGCCATATGCCCTGCTCCTTCGTAGAAATTCAACGTTGTCCATGATAGCAGCGAGCCCCACCCCAAACCACCACGAAGGTGCCTGTCCCCTTTGTGGTGGTCGATTCGGTCGCAGAGTAAAAAGGCGGGCCATCTCGCAAAAGAGATGACCCGCCTCTCCAATCAGTCCCGTGGCGACCGTGGCCGCCGCGGGCCTCAAGCATGTCCCGGACTAGGAGAACATGCCGGTGAGGTAATCATTCAGCCGCTTATCCTTGGGCCGTTGGAAAATCTCGTCGGTCTCGTCGTACTCGACCATATCGCCCATGTAGAAGAACGCCGTGCGGTTGGACACGCGCGACGCCTGTTCCATGTTGTGCGTCACGATGACGATGGCGCGGTCGGCAACGATCGATGACATCAGGTCCTCAATCGCCAGCGTCGAGATGGGGTCGAGCGCCGAGCAGGGCTCGTCAAACAGGATCACGTCGGGGTTGAGCGCCAGCGTGCGCGCAATGCACAGACGTTGCTGCTGACCGCCCGAAAGCGCGTAGGCGCTCTTGTCGAGCTTGTCCTTGACCTCGTCCCACAGCGCCGCGCCGCGTAGGCTCTCCTCGACCATGCGATCGAGCTCGTCACGGTCGGTGATGCCGTGGCGCTTGGGCGCAAACGTGATGTTGTCGCGAATAGACTTGCGGAAGGGGTTGGGCTGCTGGAACACCATGCCAATGGAGCGACGCAGCTCGTAGGTGTTCTCGGTCCTGGTGTTCACGTTGCGCCCGCGGTAGTTGATCTCGCCCTCCACGCGGCAGCCGCGAATCTCGCGATTCATCAGGTTGAGGCTGCGCAAGAAGGTCGACTTACCGCAGCCCGAAGGCCCGATGAGCGCTGTGATCTCACCCTTGTGGAAGTCGAGCGACGTGTTGTGCAGCGCATGGTGGTCGCCATAGTACACATTGACGTCCTTGGTGGAGAGCGCGACCTCGTCGCTCACGGCCTTGCCGCTCACGCGAACGCGCTTCTCGCTCTCCCCCACGCTCGACAAAAAGTCCTGGGTCTCGGACGTGACTACCTCGGTTGCGGGCGTTGCATTTATCTCGCTCATTCGGCCGTCATCCTCCTTGCCAGTTGCTTGCCCACGATACGGGCGACTACGTTAAACAGCAGCACGCAAATCATCAGCAGCGCCGCGGTGCCCCAAACGATCTGCTGTGCCTCGGGGCTCCCCTCGCCGTAAATCTTGTAGATGTGCACGGCGAGCGACTCACCGGGGCGGAACACGTTCCAGGCGCAGGTGGGACTCGACAGGTTAAAGCTCAAGAAGTTCAGGCGCACCGGCGAGCTCATGCCCGAGGTAAAGAGCAGCGCCGCGGCCTCGCCAAACACGCGGCCGGCCGAAAGCACGATGCCGGTCACGATGGCAGGCATGGCCTCGGGGATCAGGATGTGCAGCGTGGCCTCCCAGCGGGTAAGGCCCATGGCCAGGCACGCATCGCGCTGGGCCTGCGGCACGTCCTCGAGCGCCTGCTGAATCACGCGCACCAGAATGGGGATGTTGAACATGGTGAGCGCGACGGCGCCGGAGATGATGGAGTACTTCCAGCCCAGCTGCACCGAGAACACCAGAAAGCCGAACATGCCGACGACGATGGACGGCAGCGAGGACAGTGTCTCGATGGCGGTGGAGGCGATGTCGCGGATAGGGCCGTTCGGCGCGTACTCAACCAGAAAGACCGCTCCGCCCAGACTGATGGGCACCGAGATGACCAGAGTGATCAGCAGCAGGTAGAACGAGTCGAATAGCTGGTAGAGCACGCCGCCTTGGGTTCCGTTGGCGCGCGCGGGCTGCGTGAGAAACCCCGGCTGGAACAGCATCGAGACGCCCTCGAACAGGATATAGGCCACCATGGAGATGACGATGAGCATGACGATGGCGACGATTGCCGTCAGCACGCCCGTGGCGATGCGGTCCTGCCTTTGGACCCGCCCGAGTCTCGTCTCGTCGATATGGATGCGCGTGCTAGCCACGAGCCTTCGCCCCCTTGCGGCCGATAAGGTGGATGATCAGGATGAAGATGAGGCTCATGCCCATCAGCAGCAGACCGAGCGCCCACAGAACATCGTCCTGGGCCGAGCCCTCGGCATAGACTGCCATAGACGTGGTGAGCGTGGTGGTGATGGTGGACGCCGGCGACAGCAGCGACGTCGGCATGGCCTCGATGCCGCCGATAACCATGCGCACAGCGAGCGTTTCGCCAAAGGCGCGGGTCATACCGAGGATGACCGCGGTCATGAGCGACGGCATGGCAGACTTGAGTACCACGTGCCAGATGGTCTGCCAGCGGGTATAGCCCAGAGCAAGCGAACCCTGACGGTAGCTGTCGGGCACGGCGCGCAGGCCATCGACCGAAAGGGTGGTCATCGTCGGCAGGATCATGACGGCCAGCACGATGGCGCCAGGCAGGATGCCCAGGCCCGTACTCACGTGGAAAACGCTCTTCATAAGGCCGACGACCACGTGAAAACCGATCAGGCCAAAGACGACCGAGGGAATACCGGTCAAAAGCTCAATGAGCGGCTGAAAGACCTTGGAACCAAACTTAGGGCTAATCTCGACCGCAAAGATGGCAGAGCCGATGGCGATGGGCAGCGCGATGAGCGCGGAGAGCACCATGACCGCAAACGAGGTGACGATCAGAGGCAGGGCGCCGGTGTAAGGCAGACCGTTTTCGGCTGTGTTGGCCAGGTCCCACTTGGTACCGGTGAAAAACTCGACGACCGAGACGCCGTCCTTTACGAAAGCCGAGAGGCCCTTTTGGGCGACCATAAAGATGAGCGCGGCAACGACAAGCGTCACGAGCGCTACGCACGCGCCCGTGACGCCCAGGCCCACGTTCTCAAGGTCGCGCTTTGGCAGCTGTTTTGCCATTGCAAACCTTTCCGGGGGCGAATAATTACTTGGAGGAAACCTTGCCGCTGGCGTCCTTGACGACCTTCATGGCCGAGACGGGGATAAAGCCCTGCTCCTCGACGAGCTTGCCCTGGACGTCGTCGGAAAGCATAAAGTCCAGGAAGGCCTTGGTGGCCTCGTCGGCATCCTTGGAGCAGTACATGTGCTCGGTCGCCCAAATCTTGAAGGAGTCATCGGTGACGTTCTTGCTCTTGGGCTCCACACCCTCGACCTTGACGGCGTTGAACTTGGAGTCATCGAAGTGCGAGAAGTCGAGGTAGGAGATGGCATTGTCAGTGCTGGCGATCTGAGTCTGGACGTCGCCGGACTTGTCGAGCTCGGCGTCGCCCTTAAAGTCGACGGCCTCGTCGCCAAAGACGGCGGCCTCGAAGGTGGCGCGGGTGCCGGAGCCGGCCTTGCGGTTGAGGACGACGATGGTGGCGTCGTCGCCGCCGACCTCCTTCCAGTTGGTGATCTGGCCGGAGAAGATGCCCTTGAGCTGTTCGAGGGACAGATCGTCGACCTTGACGTTCTTGGAGACGACGGGGCCCATGCCCACGACGGCGACCTCGTGGTCGACGAGGTTCTTGACCTGGTCGGCCTCGAGCTTAGTCTCGGCGAAGACGTCGGAGTTACCGATGGTGACGGTACCGGCGGCGACAGCGGTCAGGCCCTTGCCCGAACCGTTGCCCGAACCGGAGATGGAAACGTCGGGGTTGGCGTCCATGAACTTCTCGGCAGCAGCCTCGACGAGAGCCTGGAACGAAGAGGCGCCGTCGTAGGTCACCTCGCCGGAGACGGACTCGGCAGCGGCGGCGCTACCCTTGTCGGTGGCATCGGAAGCGTTGGAGCCACCGCAGCCAACGAGACCGAGACCGACGATGCTGGCAAGACCACCAGCGAGGCCGAGGAACTGACGACGAGAATAAGCCTGATCGAGCATGATCTTCCTTTCATACATGCGACTCGCGGGCACCCTGCCCGCTTTGCTGTTTGGAAAGATACGACCTCGATCGGGCGGCAGCCGCGCCAGCTGCGGTTTCTTACGGGCATCTGATAGACCCTTACCGCAAGCACGGCTCAGCCTTTACAAACGAATAACAATCCCCACCCCAACCATGGCACGCCTTTTACACCAAATAATCCCTTGGGGACGGAGGAGAACGGATCACTTTGCCACAGCGAGGCTCAAGTGATCCGCTCTCCTCCGTCCCCAAGGGATCATGCAAGTTTATATCCAAGCAAAATGTTGGGGTTTCCCATGTGCCCGAGATTGCCCCGAAAGAGGAGCGCCGCGTACTTTGGTACGCAAGCGACGGTTTGAGGGGCAAGGTCGGGTGCCTGGGGAAGCCCTACAGTTCAAGTTCGTTTAGACGGAGGATCGCCACAATATAGATCTTGAGCGCTTGTTTGAGCTGGTCCTCGTTGGCGCACTCGTTGGGGCCGTGCATCTGGCCGCCCCACGCGGGCAGCTCCAGGCCGGTCTCCTCGGGACCAAACGACACGGCGCGGGCAAAGTTGCGCGCGTACGTGCCGCCGCCCATGGCGAAGGGCTCGGCGTGCTTGCCCGTAAACTCGTTATAGGTGTCGATGAGCGCCTTCACGGCCGGATCGTCGGCGGACACCGAGAACGGCACCTTAGCACGGCCCAAGCGACACGTCACGCCAAAACGCCCGACGAGCGGCTCCAGCTGCTCGCAGATGGTGTCGGCGCTGGTGCTATCGGGGAAGCGCACGTCAATAACCTGCTCAATATGGCCATCCGCCACGCGGATGACGCCGGGATTGCAGGTGAGCGGGCCAAACGCCGCGCTCGTCGCATCAATCCCTAGGCCGCGGCCATAGGCATCCGCGTGCACGAAGGCCAGGAACTTGACAAACTCGTGCTCGGCAGGCGTCAGCAGGCGCTCGTCACGCGCACCAAATGCGTCCTCGACCTCGCGCAGGTACGCCACGATCAGGCCGACGGCATTGATCGTACCCTCGGGCATCGAGGCGTGGCCGCCGATACCGTGGGCGAAAATCTGTGCATTGCCATTCTCGAGCGCCGTGATCTCCAGACGGTCGGCGTTCTCGACCGGCGCCGGCAGCTCCTCGGCGGCAATCGCAAGCTCACAAATGGACTGCGACGGAATGGCATTGCTCGCCTCGGCACCGCTCCAGGACACAATGCGCCCGCCGTCGATCTTGGGGCTCACAAACGTCGCCCCAAACTGGCCCTTCTCGGCATTGCAGACCGGGAACTCGGCATCGGGCGTAAACAAAAAGTCGGGGTTGGGGTAGTTCTCCAGATAATGGTGAACGTCGGACATGCCCACTTCCTCGTCGCAGCCCAGCAGCGCGCGGAAGGTGTAGCGCGGGGTAATGCCGTGCTTGAGCAGGTAGGCGCCGGCGTAGAGCGACAGCACGGCCGGGCCCTTGTCGTCAATCACACCGCGACCGAGCAGCCAGCCCTCGCGACGCTCCATCGCAAACGGGTCGGTGTTCCAACCCGGACCGGCGGGCACCACGTCCACGTGGCAGATGGTCGCGAGCTGTTTGTCGCCGCGGCCCGGGATATCGGCGATGCCCACATAACCCTCGTCGTCGCTCGTCTGGTAGCCGAGCTTTTGCGCGATGCCGAGCGCGCAATCGAGTGCGTCACGGACCGGGCGGCCAAACGGCGCACCGGGCTCCGCATCGGCAGAAACCGCCACGGACGGATAACTCACCAGTTGCTCAATATCGGCGACGACATCCTCCCAGACCTCGTCGACATACTCGGCGACGCTCTGCTCCACCTGATTCATGGACAACCTCCCAACCAATGAGCAGCGAGCGCGCCCGCCCCTCACATCAGATACTTATATAGAGAAAAGTTTAGCAAGCTCGGCCACCGAGTGCACCACCGCGTCGGCGCCCGCGGCCTCGTGCTCCCCCGGCGCCGCCGCGCCCGAATAGATGCCGATGCACGGCACGCCCATCGCGTGCGCGCCCTCCACATCGTTAAAGCGATCGCCGATCATCACGGCCTCGTCCGCAGTCGCGCCCAGGGCAGCCAGCGCGTCGCGGACCGAATCCGCCTTGGTCTCGCGCCCCTGCGGCGGATTCATGCCAACCACGGCATCGAACTGGCAAAGCCCCAGCTCATGCACCATGTCGATGCACTTCGCTTCCATGCGCGACGTCGCCACCGCCATGCGATGTCCCTGCGCGACAAGACCGTCGAGCAGTTGGGGGATCCCGTCGAACACGGGATACTCCTCCGGCCCCAACTCGTCAAAAAAGGCGCGGTACTCGTCGGCCACCACGAGCGACTCCTCGCGCGTAAAGCCGTAAAAGTCGTGAAAGCTCTTCCACAGCGGGGGTCCGATCATGCGGCGCAAGTCACCCATCTGCACTTCCGAAAACCCGCGCGCAGCCAGCGTCTTGCGCGTCGAGGTCATCACCGCCCGTCCCGTGTCGGCCACCGTGCCGTCAAAATCGAACAGCACGACCGGCCGCTCGCATAGCTGTAATGCCGCCATCGACATCCCTCTTCCCCAATTGGCGATTTCCACACCGACGCTTCAAACCGTTGACTATTCAACAATTAAAGCTGGCAATGTGGAACAACTCCACTATACTTGACGCACTTTGCTCTCAATCGGCGGCGCGCAGGCGCCCCATCGAAAGGTGCAATTATGTCTTTTGCCATCATAACCGACTCCACGTCGGACATCCCCCCCGCCCGCGCCCAAGAGCTCGGCATCTATGTGATTCCGCTGCATGTGATTATCGAAGGCGAGGACCTGCTCGACCAGGTGCAGATCACCGCCGAGGAGTACGTCGCCCGCATGGCCGGCTCCGAGCAGCTGCCGCACACCTCGCAGCCGAGCGCCGGCGAGTTCAAGGAGCTCTTCGATCGCGTGCGCGCCGACGGCCACGACAGCGCCATCTTTATCTCACTATGCAGTGAGTGGTCGGCCTGCTACGCCAACGCGTGCCAGGTGGCCGATACCCACGAGCTCGACGTGCGCTGCATCGATTCGCGCACCGGCTCGGGCGCCGAGGGCCTGCTAGTGGAGTACGCACTCGCCATGCGCGAGGACGGCCGCAGCCTAGACGAGACCGAGGCGCAAATCCGCGCGACCCTGCCCGACGCTCATCTGCTGCTGATTCCCCGCACGCTCGAGAACCTCGTCAAGAACGGCCGCGCCCCCAAGCTCGCCGGCCAGCTCACGCAGATGCTCAACATTCGCCTGGCCGTTTCGCCGGAATGGCAGTCGGGCGAGATCAAGGCCATCAAGAAGGGCCGCGGCGCCAAGCGCATCGTCGCCAACACCATGGCCGACTGCCTCGCGTTTTTGGCCGAGCATCCGGGCTCCAGCGTGCGTGTGCTCACGACCGGCGCCACCGAGGAGCAGGAACTCGTCAACCAGGCGCTCGCGGGCAAGGACTACGTCGATGCCGGCACCGGCCCCATCGGCTGCACCATCGCGACCCACGTAGGCGTCGACGCCATCGCCATCAGCTACTGCCCCCGCTACCAGCCCACCCGCTAGGAGCACCCCCATCACTTGCGGTGAAATAGGGACTCTTTTTGGCTTATCAGCCGCAAATCAATCCCTATTCCACCGCAACTTTTTTTGCCGCGCGCTGCCCACATACAAGATATTGCTGGCGATCGGCGCGTTCCCAGCTGTTTGGGGAGCTTTGATTGGCCCCGACGATACCCAGTGGGCAAAAAATGGCAAATATGAGTACTGTCACAATTTTAGTAACAGCAAAATCTAGCTGAAATTGCCCGCTTCCACCGATTTCAAGCTCCAAAAAGCCCCGAATCGTCGTGTTTAGGGGGTTTAATATATGCAATCGTTGTCAATTGGTCTTAAATACTTTCCACATGATATGGTACTAACCAAGCAACAGTACTCATATTTGCCATTTTTTACCCACCGGGTCCGAATGAAGCCCGCTCTGTATGCCTCCGGCTACCCACATGACCGCAAATCCTGGTTATCAAGGGCCGTCGCGCGCTTTGACATCGACCGAAAGCCGCTCGCGGAATAATCCCTCGCCATTAGCGAACTTGAATCGAAATTAGATATCCCAAAAAGCCGCAATGCCGTACCCTCGTCTCAACAACTCCAGTACAAGGACGGCATTCAAATGGGCAACACCATGCATCAATACGCCCTCTTTGGGACCGCACAATTTAAATACGATCAGACGATCACGCATATATCGGACCAACACCGACAAATCGTCATTTGCAACAACGGTTCAGACGTACGCTACGTCACTCTTGAAGAGTGGGAAGAAGCTGGCGCTTTGTTCGATGAACGAGCGCAAATCGAGGGCATCGTCACCAGCGCGAGCCCAGCACGTGACAAACTCGAGCTCTTTCGCAGTCTCTTTACTTGCCGCAAAGATGTTTACGCTCATGGATATCGCAGAAAAGACGGGGGCATCGGCTATACGCCCGCTTGCGCAAATGAGTGGAAACCGGGAATTTGCCCCAAAGCAGCCCAACAAAGAATCAGATGCGCGGAGTACACAAATCGCGTCTTCTCCGAATTAAGCGATGCCACAATCATCGCTCACTTTAAAGGCAAGGACGACCGATTCCGTGACGTCCTCGGGCAATATGTGCTCGACAGGAACTGCAACACGAAAGTTCTCGTCATCGATTTTGACAAAGCGGACTGGAAAGAGGCAACAAATGCCGTACGGCTTGTTGCAAAACGACGGGGCATTAACGCCGCCGTTGAGCGCTCAAGGTCCGGCAACGGCGCACACATCTGGTTTTTCTTTCTCGAGCCAATCAGTGCAAAGGCCGCCAGAGAGTTTGGAAGTTACCTCATAACCGAAGCCGCGGCGCTTAATAAAACAATCACGTTCGAGGCCTTTGATCGAATGCTCCCCGCTCAGGTCACTATCCCCGATGGAGGGTTTGGAAACCTCATCGCACTTCCCTTTCAAGGCAAGGCACAACGTGAAGGAAACAGCGTATTTGTAGACGAGCAATTCGAGCCCTTTCCCGACCAATGGCTCTACCTGTCCCAAATCCAGCTGATTCCGCGCTCGACGGTGCATAATTTGATCGAGGCCACTGGAAACAACCCACACGGGCTAGCAACAGTTGCGGTGGCAAACAAAACCAAACGATATGCCCAAAAACCACGAAAGCGGCTACCGCTCACATCGCGAGACTTTCCCTCATCGCTGCCCGTCACACAAGCCGATATGCTGTACATCCCCGAGAAGTCTCTGAGTCCAGCGGCTCAAATGGAAATCCGCGGGCTCGCAACATTCGCCAACCCGGAATTCTTCCGCGCGCAATCTATGCATCAATCAGTATTCGGTAAACCGCGGCTCATAGACCTCAGTGAGCTTAGAGGCGGCTGTGTCGCGATTCCCAGAGGCTGCAAAACCAAGCTTGAGCAGCTGCTCCAAGAAACCGGCGTTACTGCCCACTATTTAGACGAACGCCAATCCGATAATCAAATTGTGATGACATTTAAAGGCGCCCTTCGCCCTGAACAGCAAATCGCCGCTGACCAGATGCTCTCGTACGAAGATGGAATCATGTCAGCGCCGACGGGCTTCGGTAAAACCGTCATCGGGGCTTATCTTATTGCCGCCATTGGTCTTCCAACGCTCGTCATCGTTCCCAAGACTGCACTCATAACCCAATGGAAATCCCAGCTCGAGCGATTTATCGACATTACGGACAACAGAGAACCCGTCCGAACCCCAAAAGGACGAATCAGCAAGAGGCAGCCTCCGGTCATCGGACAAATAGGAGGAGGCAAAAATGCCGTAAGCGGCCTCGTCGACGTCGCTTCGTTCCAGTCGCTGTCTGGCAAAGACCCTCAAACCGGGGAGCCGATAGTTAAGGACCTTGTTCGTAATTACGGCCTCATTATCTGCGACGAATGTCACCACGCCGCCGCGCCACAGCTCGAGCTTGTTCTCAAGTCTGCCCCGGCCAAATACGTATACGGCCTTTCCGCAACGCCCGAGCGCTCCGACGGCCTTACGAGGGCGCTCTCCATGCTTTGCGGCCCGCTTCGCTATGTCATCGATCCAAAAACGCAAGCGATCCAGCAGGGCATCCAGCGCATCGTACGGCCTCGTTTTACCGGAATTCGACTACCCGCCTACGAGTCAGGTGCAAGCTTCAATCAGATTCTCGACCTTCTGTGCGCGCATGCAGCTAGAAACGAATTGATTGTCAACGACGCTCTTGAAGCCGCGTCAAACAGTCGGCATCCGCTCGTGCTGTCTAAAAGGAAAAAGCATGCTGAGGAGCTGTTCAGACTGTTTAAAGATCGAGGACACGAACCCATTCTCCTGACCGGAGAAATCGACGTCAAGGAAAGAAGAGCGATACTGAACAGTCTTCCCTGCTTCGAGCATGAACATCGAATCATCGTCGCCACCGAAAGCCTTCTGGGCGAGGGCTTCGATCTGTCCTACCTTGACACTCTCCTCATTGCCACGCCGATATCGTGGGACGGCAGCATCACGCAGCAGGCGGGCAGACTGCATAGAAGTCACGAGGGCAAGCGGCGGGTTGAGATATTCGACTACGTTGACCTGTCGATACCCATGCTCGCCCGCATGTACCAGAAGAGGCTCAAGACGTACGCCAAGCTTGGGTACGAAGTCTACGTGACCGGAGGCAGCGAGCAGTCCGATCAAAACATTCTTATAGAGCCGACGAATGCCGTAGAGACATTGGTTGACGACATTGCCGGCGCCGCCAAGAGCATCTTTATTGCCGCGCCCTACGCATCCGCCGCCTGCCTCGCAAAGCTCGGCGATACAATCAGAGGTGCCATTGCCCGAGGGATTGCCTTTGAGATTTACGTTGCCTCGACTCCACGTGAAGATGCAAAAGAGACTTTGGCCGAAATGAACGTCGAGTATGCCATTAGAGCAGAAGGGCGTTTGTGTGCAGTGATAATTGACGAAGAAACTGTCTGGTACGGAACGATCCCGCTGCTAGCTTTCCCAAAGAACGAAGACTGCAGCATCAGGTTCAAAAACAGCGAGATCGCAGCGGAGCTCTTAGACGAAGTCAGCCACAAGGGGAAGCCAGATGCCGCGTCAACAGACGGAACATCTCCATCACTTGCGGTGGAATAGGGACTGTTTTTGGCTCATCAGCCGCAAATCAATCCCTATTTCACCGCAACTTAGAAGTGAGTGGCTAGCTCAGTGGGCCCTGAAATAACTCTTGATGCGAACCCATTCTTACCAGTCGAATCACCGGATTGGTTTTATGCGGCAGGTAGAGAACGACCACGTCGACCAGGCCATCGGAAAGATGAAAATCGATGTGACCGTTGTAATTGCCGCCCGGGTTGGAGAGCTCGTGGGCACCGTACTCTGCCGGAAGCACGCCGTGTGCCGCAAGCTCGGCAACTGCCGCCTTAAACTCGGTTTTTAGCTGCGGGTGGCTCTGCATCGCTCGCTTATAGTCGGCCTTAAACTGAGCCTCGACCTTAATTTCAAACATCGTCTAATCCTCATCGAGGAACGACATCAACTCATCAACGTTATCGAATGACGGGCTGTCGTCTGGCAGAATCCCCAGCTCACGAGCCTCGGCGATCACCATAGCGCGCCTCGTCGCCTCGTTGGGTACCTCCGGCCGCCCCACAATCTCAAACGGAATCTTCCGCTGGTTCACAAGCTGCCGAACAGCAAGGTTGAGATACGAATTAAGGTTCAGGCCAACCGAATCTAAAAACTCAGTCGCCTGCTCCTTAAGCCCCTCCTCGATGCGGACCGTCGTGGGCTTAATCGTTGCAGTAGACATACGCGACCTCCTCGCCCTCGTCTTTTGCATCAGTATACCCAATAAAAATGGCAATCTGATGTTAGATAGCATCAGATTGCCATGCATATTCATGTCGCAGCGGCACGATTGCTCTACATCAGCCCGCTCAGGGCGACGTCGACCGCTTCGTTGAGGTCGTCGGTGATGTGCACCAGATCAGGATCGAGCGGGCTGATCATGCCGGCATCCATCACCGGACCGTTGAGCCAGTCGAACAGGCCCTGCCAGTATTCGCTGCCCACCAGCACGAGCGGCATGCGCTTGACCTTGTGCGTCTGCACCAGCGTGAGCACCTCGAACATCTCGTCGAGCGTACCAAAGCCACCGGGAAACACGATAGCGCCCGAGCTGTATTTGACGAACATGGTCTTGCGCACAAAGAAGTAACGGAAGTCCATGCCAAGGTTCACATATTTGTTGAGCCCGTGCTCGTGCGGAAGCTCGATACCCAAGCCGACCGACTTGCCGTTGGCGCTCGCCGCTCCCCTGTTGGCCGCCTCCATGACGCCGGGACCACCGCCGGTGATAACCGCCACGCCGCGCTGGGCGATCTTGCGGCCAACGGCGCGTGCCGCCTTGTAGAGCGGATCGGTCTTGGGCGTGCGGGCACTGCCGAAGATGGTCACTGCAGGACCAAGCTCGGCAAGTGCGCCAAAACCATCAACGAACTCTGCCTGAATGCGCAGCACGCGCCAGGGGTCGGTGTGCAACCAGTCGGTCGAGTCCTCGGGCGCCAGCAGGTTGGCGTAGGTGTTGTCCTTGGGAATCATGGGGCCGCGCATGACCACGGGGCCGCGGCGGTACGTCTCGTCGTAGGCAGGCTCGCCCTCGACGTTCTCATTCTTAATCATGGGTACTCCTATCGAGAAAAAGAAAAGCGGGCGGGGTCGACGCCATGCGTCAAACACCCGCCCGAACATCAACTATTCGGTATGGTACCCACGATGCATCAAGCACTTGCAAGCTATCGGTCAGCGGTCGCGCAAGCGGTGTTAGCAAACGTGATGACCGGCCGGCGCTCGCCCCTTGCCGTTGCCCGCGCTCTGCAAGCGCCCGTGCTGCTCTTAGTAATCCACCGCCGCAGGGCTGTTCATCCAGTCGCTCACGAACGCGCCGTAGCGGCCCTCGATAATGGCCTGGCGGGCCCGCTGCATAAGGTTGAGCAGGTAGTAGATGTTGTGCATCGAAAGCAGAATGCCGCCGAGCATCTCCTTCTGCGTGACCATGTGACGGATGAGCGCACGGCTGTAACCGCCCGTGCACACCGGGCAGGTGCAGGTGGGATCGATGGGACCGTCGTCGTGCGCAAAGCGAGCGTTGCGGAAGTTGAGGCGACCCTCGCTGGAGAATGCCGTGCCCATACGGCCGGTGCGCGTCGGCAGCACGCAGTCAAACATGTCGATGCCCACGCCAACGCCGCGCACGAGCGTGGTCGGGTTGCCGACGCCCATCAGGTAGCGCGGCTTGTGCTTGGGCATGTACTCGGAGGCCAGCGGCGCCAGCGTCTCGAACATGGTCTCGTGGTCCTCGCCCACCGAGTAGCCACCGATACCGTAGCCGGGGAAGTCGCCGCACTCCTCCAGGTGGCGCAGCGAACGCAGGCGCAGGTCCAGATGCATGCCGCCCTGGACGATGCCAAAGAGCGCCTGGTCATCGCGGGTGTGCGCCTTATAGCAGCGCTCGGCCCACATGCTCGACAGCTCAACGGCGCGCTCAACGTAGGCGCGCGTGGCGGGATAGCCCGGGCACTGGTCGAGCTGCATGCAGATATCGGAGCCGAGTTTCATGGCGATTTCCATGTTGTCCTCGGGCGTCCAAAACACGTGGCGGCCGTCGTAATCGTTGACGATAAAGCGCACGCCCTCATCGGTGAGCTTGACGGCATCGTTGTGGCTGAAGACCTGGAAACCGCCCGAGTCGGTGAGGATGGGGCCGTGCCAGTTCATGAACTTGTGCAGGCCGCCCAGCTCGGCGATGGTATCCTCGCCGGGACGCATGGACAGATGATAGGTATTGGCGAGCACGATCTGGGCGCCGAGCTTCTTGACAGTCTCGGTAGGAATGCCCTTGACGTTTGCCTTGGTGCCCACGGGCATAAAGATCGGCGTCTCGATGTCGCCGTGCGGGGTGTGCAGTACGCCGGCGCGCGCGTGCGTCGTCGGATCCTCGGCAATCAGGTCGAATTTAAAAAGGTTCTGGTCCATAAACTGGAACTCCTTGGTTGCGGTTCATACGCAAACCATTATACGGGCAACCCGCAAGAAGCACCGACTCGACAGAAACTGGTGCGAGGAGGATACGGCAGGGACACGGCAAATGAGCGTGGATTTTTGGACGCTTACCGGATGAGCGTGGATAATCTCCCACTTTTGCCCAAAGCACAGCCCAAAAACGGGAGATTATCCACTTTCATTCTGCGGGCACTCATTTAAGTACGTCCCCGATGAGTGGAGCTATTTACCAGCCACGGCAACGCCGATATTTTGGCAACGTCAGCGAGCGGGTCGCATTTGAGACAAGGTGCCGTGAAATGAAAGGGCGCTGACCTTCTGGTCGCGCCCTTGAAATTGAACGGCAGATTGTCCAAATGCGGCCCGCACAGCGTCGGCCGGTCCGCCGTTCGGTAGAACGGCGGAACCCCTAAGGACGCTGGCCCATGCCACCCTCGAGGGTGACGGTCTCGCCGTTCATATACTTAAAGTCGGGACCGCAGAGCTGAACGACAACGCGGCCGATTTCCTTCTCGACGTCGCCGTAGTGACCCGCCGGCGGCATGTGGACGTTGGCCTTGAACGCCTCGGGATAGGCATCCTGGAAGTTCTCGAGCGCGGCGGTCCAAGCAAGCGGGCAAACGATATTGACGTTGATGCCGTCCTTGCCCCACTCGTTGGCAGCGACGCGGGTCAGACCGCGGATGCCCTCCTTGGCAGCGGCGTAGCTGCACTGGCCATAGTTGCCAAACAGGCCGGCGCCCGAAGCAAAGTTGACCACGGAGCCCTTGGTCTCCTTCAGGTGCGGGTAGGCCTTCTGCATGTACAGGTAGGTGGCATACAGACCGGAGTAAATGGCCAGGTTAAACTGGTCCATGGTGTGATCGGCAATGGTCACGCCCGAGGCGCTGGCCTGAGCATTGTTGACGACGGCGTCGATGCGGCCGAACTCCTCAATAGCCTTGTCGATGACGTTCTGGACGACGGCCTCGTTGTCCTGACCAGCCGAGACATCGGCCTGAACAGGCAGAACCTTGACACCGTACTCGGCCTCGAGAGACTCCTTGGCGGCCTCGAGCTTGGCGACGTTGCGGCCAGTGATGACAAGGTTCGCGCCCTCCTTGGCAAATGCGATATCGATGCCGTAGCCGATGGAGCCAGCGGAGCCGTCCTTAAGCGTGGCCTTGCCGCCGCCGGTAACGATCACGGTCTTACCAGTGAAAAGTCCCATATAAAGTCCTTTCAAATCGCGACGGGCCTGCCCGTCGACTGCGCGCATCCAACTTCACGCGCCAAAAGCTGAAATGCAACTTTAGCGGGTTCAAGTGAAAAGAAAAGGCCTCGGCAGGCGAACGGCATAACGTCTTTCGGCGAAGGGATTGTCAAGTACAAACTGGATAAAGTGGCCGAGTTTTTGCTATCGACGCGAGCCATCGAACACGTTTTGAAACTTTGCTGCAGCGCGCGGGATGTCGGCGCGAGACTTTATCATAGGGTGACAAACAACGATGAGGAGCACATGCCTATGACAGACGAGCTGGACCCCCAGACTCAACAGCATATTGATGATTCCGCAGACGTCACTGCAGATGCTGACGCTGTGACCTGCGATGATATTGGCCTCGACGACCCCATCTTAGACGAAAGCGCTACGGCGGAAACCCCCGGCGCCGAAGATGCAGGCGAGCAAAACGACGATGCGCCCGCTCAGGACGACCACCCCGTACAGGATACTGCTCCGCAAGCTGCGGGCCCTATCGAGGTTTCTTCGGAAGAAGAGCTCGACGCCGTCATGGACTCCATGATGGATGCCGTCAAAGCGATGAAAGACGCCGTGGCCGACGCTGACGTTGACGCCGAGGAAGAGGAGGCCGCCGAGGCGGCCTCGACCTTTGTACCCGGCGAGACTCCGGTTGCCGACCAGGGCAGCACCATGCCCTCGTTTCTGCAGCTCGAGCATCCCACGATTGGCGCCGATGCGGTCGACCCGCACGCAGCAGGCTTTTCTGTGATCGAGGGCGGTACCGGCAATATCGCCGTGCCGCAGGCTGCCGATGCGGACGCTGCCGACACCGCTCGCCCGACCGCCCCGCACTCCTCCGCCGCGAGCCGCGATCTGGGGACCGCTGTCTCGAACACTGCGAACGCCGTGGGCACCTTTATCGCCCAGGGCGCCTCGGCCATGCGCGAGATGAACGCCGCGAAAAAGGCACTTGCCGATGCCCGCGCCCACCTGGCCGAACTTGAGCAGCGCATTGCCGATCAGGCCGAGGAACTCGAGACGCGCCAGGATATCGCAGGCCGCTACGACCAGATCGTCGCCGACCAGCGTCAGGCGATCGCCACAGCGCAAAAGACCGCTGCGGCAGCCGAGATTGACCGTGATGCCCACGCCGCCAAAGCGACAGAGCTCAAGGGTCAACTCGAACAAATGAAGACAGAGGATGACGCGACTGAGCTCCGTCTGAAGGCCGCGCTCGATGCCGTGGAGGCCCGCGAGGCGAGCTCGCGCGAGACCGGCAACCGCCTCGTTCGACGTCTTGAGGATTCCAAGCGCATCCGCGACAAGGTGAAGGCAGAGCGAGACGCCGGCATTGCCGCCGCACAACAAACCGTCGACGCCACGCGCGCCCAGCTCGAGACGCTGCGTCATGAGTATGCCGAGCTGCAACGCAATCCCTCGGCAAATCCCGCCAACTATACGGTGCGCACCAGCGAGCTCTCGATGCAGATTTCCGACACGGCAGATGCCCTGCGTAAAGCCGAAGAAGATGTCCCGCGCATCACCGCCGACCTTGAGCATTCACTTGCCGCAGCCGAGCAGGCCGTCGAGCAGGCTCAAGCCCCTATCGCCGACGCAAAACGCGCGCACCAAGCCGTGACGACCGAAGCCGATGCCGCGCGCGACGAGCTGCAGTCCGCAAAAACTGCCGCTGCGACGCGCCAGCGAGAGCTGCGCGAAAAGATTGCCACGCAGGACAAGGCACGCCGCGAGCAAGAGCAGGCCATCGCAAACGCCCGGGCAGATGCCGCGCATGCGCAGTCGATTATCGAGCAGGCGACCGAGGTGCACGATCATCCCGAGATCACCGAATCGCTCGCCGGGTCCTTGGCACGTGACAAGGCCGAGCATACCGAGACCGAGCGCGAAGTTGCCCAACTCGAGGCCGCCGAAGACGACGTGCGTAAGCGAACCCGCGACTCACGCATCAAATTCACCGGCGCCATCGTCTGCATCGTCGCCGCAATCCTGGCGATCATCCTAGTCTGGCTGTTCGCAAGCAAGTAGTCATTGGGGACGTTCTTAAACGACTAGTCAAACAAGAACGTCCCCAACGACTAGCCCAATGACGAGAGTGGATAATCTCCCACTTTGAGCCCCCAAGCAGGCCAAAAACGGGAGATTATCCACTCTCATTCTGCAGGCACTCATTTAAGTACGTCCCCAATGAGTACCTGCCGATGCTTTGGCAAAGTCAGCGAAAACGCCCCTAAGCGAGCAAGGTGACGTGAAAGAGGAGGGCATTGACCTTCTGGTCATGCCCGACGATTGAACGTCAGATTGCCGCTTAGGGGCGTTTGCAGCGTCGAGCAGTTACGCGGT
>NZ_JADNOH010000042.1 GCF_015557435.1 Collinsella aerofaciens | reverse complement strand
CCGATTGCCCGTACCTCATCCTCGATGAACCGCTGAACGGCCTCGATCCGGGAAAGCGGAAAACCTCCTGCGACGCGATGCGCAGCGAGGTGGAGCGGGGACGCAGCGTGCTCATCTCAAGCCATCTGCTCGACGACCTGGCAGACCTCACCGACTCGTTCTACTTCATCGAGGCCGGCACGCTCGTGGAAAAGACCGAGTCGTCCTCGCAGACGCTCAAGCAGGAATACCTCGATACATACGAGGGAGGTGAATGACATGATAGGCAAGAGCTATGCAAAGATAGCGATTGTTGGCTTTGTACTTTGTCTTGCAATGGTGCTATGTGCATCATTTGCGAGGTATAGGTCCGAGCAGTCGTTCATCGATGGCGCTGAAAATGGGTTTGGCATAGACGGGATGTATGTCAACGATGGCGCGACCAGGCCGTCTATGGCGATTCTTGCAGGCGAAGACATGGAATGGCAAATCTGTAATGACGATGGCTCTTGTCTGAGTGGTCGTTTGGCCGCAACGAGCGACCCGAATTCGTTCGATCTTCTCGACAATGATGGATCGGATTGCGGTTCAGTCCACCTGTCGTATGCATCACGAGATGGGATGGACGGCATTCTCTACGTCTCCCATGAGTCTGGCGATTTCAAGATGCGCAGGACTAACCGAGTGCCGGCTTTTTTCGAGGAGTGAGAATTCCCGGCGGTCTGCCGATCAGGCCGCCGGGGTATTGAACCCCGCATTCATCCGTACACACACGGATGAATGCGGGAAGTGTCCGGATGAAGTTGATAATCAAGGAAACAAAGCCGTTCTGCCTGGGACGGCTTTGGCCTGGACTTTAACTACAACATCGCAATCGACACTTATCAGCTCGCGCAACGCGCATGGCCAGATCTCGGACGCTGGTGCATGGAGGACCTTCGAGATTTACTGGACATCCAAAACGACGACGCACACCGCGTGCTCGCCGACTGCGAAGACGAGATGGCTGTCTACAATGCGATCAGAAACGGCGTGAAGTCCGGAGATCTTTCTGTGGAACCGCCGCGCCGTCGCGCGAGCCGACCGGGCAACCCGGGTAATCTGGTCCCGGCTCTCCCGGTCGTATTCCTACGATATCGCCCCTAGATCACCAATGTGTCAGATAAAGAATGAGGCAATGGCTGTGATCACGCCTACGGCAGATGCAACGACTGCGCCTTTTTTCCTCTCCTTTAGTCCGACGAATAGGGTTGCCGTAAAGTAAAGGGCGGAAATGC